>NZ_ALKI01000012.1:0-399901 GCF_000286495.1 Streptococcus sp. AS14 | reverse complement strand
ATTTTCATAAGCAAAACTATGTGATTTCAAAATTTCGCCAACAATTTTTTTGAATTCTGTTTTGTTCATAATTTACCTCTTTATTAGTAAGTATCTAAGACACCCTTATCTTTCATAAATACAATTCACTCAACAAGACTTTAAAAATTGTGAGAAAGGCTCAGGAATTAAAATAGCTTCTGAAAACAAAACTGGAACATATTTTTCTGGATTTCTAAAAACCACTTCCTGATAAGTATTATCTTTTTTCCATTCAATACGGTCGTATTCAATTTGCTCATCGCTAGAATTAATAATAATAAGTATATTCTCTCTCAATCCAATTGAGATAATATCATTCAATAAAGCAATGTTATAATTTTTCTTTAGGCAAAAGTATGAAAATATTCTACTCACTATTGCATCTTCTTCTAAAAATGATTGTAGTAATTCAATTAAATCTATTTTATCCATCTTAATTTCCTTTATTTTTGTAATGGAATTCTAACAATTTCCCCATTATAGGTAGTCTTCAAATATGGCTTTCCATGTATATTATCTGTCGCATTCTCATATCCATAATTTAATTGCCATGAATTTCCTTTACCGTCATAATATCTCACTCCATCGCCCCTTTTCAAAGGCGCTTTCCTATAACCTTGAAGTTCATTGTCTAAAAAAGCTTCAACACTTTTAATATTCGCGTTATCAAAGCTATCTATATCATTCAAATTAAACTTCAAATTATTGGAAACTTCTACGCCTCCAGTGTTTATAGCAGGAGCATCAGTATTCCCTCCTGGATTAATCTCCGACACCATCGACTGACTTCCCATAATTGTCTTAGTTTCAACTTTCGGCAATTCTAGTGTCCAATTCTTTGATGGAAGTTGAGGACCAAAAACTGTCTGACTACTTACGATTGGATTCCTTAACTCACCTGCAAAATTTGTATCAATTCCATAAACAGGCTTCCCATTGTAGACTTGATGCCCCACATAAGATCCAACCATCATATCTGTCCAAGCAACCGTATCTGGAATAGCTTTGACCCATCCGTAGTTTTTTGCTGTGATGATTTCAGCTTCTGTAGCCGGTTCATTAGTACTTGGATTTTTTCCTGTTTCAAGAATATATTTATTCCGCTTTGCAGCGTAATCTGGATCACGCCAATCAATCGGTTCAGCGTTCATTAATTGGTTGAAGCGAACATAACTATAATCTTTCTTTGCTTTTTCCTCATCTGACATGAAGATATAGTCAAATTCGATACTTATTCTTCCACGTAAAAATTCTGGATACTTATCCGCTAGCTCAACTAACGACATACCATCTACTTCTTCTTTATCAGATGCTAGAAGATTTGCCTTCATTTTTTTTGAACTTTCACTTTCAATATATATCGCACCTCCCCCTTCTCTCAAATACTGATATCGAGAATAAATATAATTAATTTGTTCTGCAGTCAAATCGGCTCTTTGAGGAAAGTTATAACCAGTATTGAGATAGCTTTCGTACTCACTGATAAGTTTACCATATCGCTCTTCCATCTTGGAAAATGACAATTCGTCAATATATTTCACGAAAGACTGTTGACTCTTCGTCTCCTCTATTCTCTCCTGCCGCTTAGTCCATCCAGTATTGATGGTACCTTTCCAGCTGAGATCAGCATCTCGGCGAGGAGGAAGATAAGTCTGAGTAGATGCATCCCAGCTCTGTGCTGCCTGAGACAGGCCAGTAGATGCGGCTACTAAATAAGTCTCTGCTTCCGCGAAAATAGTTGGCGAACTCTCATTAAAAGTAAGCAAATTATCCAGAATTTCTTGGAAGACTTGCCTAGCACTTTCTGCAACAGCGATGGAAGCACTGAAATCCACAATAGACATACCCTTATTATTTGAATAGAGTTGCGATTTGCGTTCCAACTCTGCCAGTTGCTGTTCTGCAAAACGAATTTTCTCTTCCAGTTCTGATTGGCGCCAGCTCTTACCGTCTACTTCTGCCGTGTAGTTACTAACAAAATTTTGACAAGCTAAGGCTATCGCTTCCTGATAGAGAATGACTCCCTGAACAATCGGGATGACCGTTCCGACAACATGATTTTTGGCAGAATCATACGCTTTACCTTTTAGTTCATCCTCATTATGAAAAGCTGATAAAACGCTTATTAATTTAAGATTCTGCCCCAAACATTGTTCAACCGCTCTTCCAAGGCTTTCTGCCTGCGTTCGAGCAGCTTCTAAATACATATCAATACTCATCCTTACTCCTCGCCAGCTAAGGCACGCTTCTCTTTGTAGACTTCTTCTAGTTGATTTTCTGCGTTTTGATGAACTTTCCGCAGTTTTTGTATCTGATCCTCTATATCAAGCTTTAGCCGTCTACTTCGATGAGAAAAATCTAGCTGATAATCTGTTATCTTACTGTAATATCGACTTCCTTCGAAATCATAAGACAAATCATGAAACCACGTCCCCATAGAATCCAACTGACACAATACATCTTCTTCTTGAGTTTTTGCCTGTCCCAACTTTTGATAGAGTTCCCATTCATGATCAGCAAGCCTCCGCTCCTTGGCCAACAAGGCAGTCCATCGCTTATCTTCCTGCATTGATTATTCCTCCAAAGCAGTCAAGGTATTCAGACCTAAATCTTTTTTAGTGACTGTCGGTTCCTTTTTAGGCGGTAAATAGTTAGTAGTCAGACTTTGACGAATCATAGCATCCTTATCCTCAAACTCTGCTGCTACACTATGAACATTCTGAATAATACTTGTAATGTGTGCCCCGAGCTGCCCTTGTAGGTTCTCAACATTTGAAATCCCTGCATTTGCATTAGAATTTCCAGCAACGGTTGTCTGCGAATCTCGAGTAATAGCCATCATCTGCAGGAAATTTGCATCTCCGATTGCTGTTGCATGACGGGCTGCTGTTGATAGGTCGCTCTTAACTTGGTATTGATCCATCCGTCCTCTCCTCTACATTTTTTTCTTATTGTACCATAAAATAAAAAAAGAGCAAAAAATTTCCAAGAAATAATCTGCTCTTAAAGTATTTATTCTTTGTTTTCTTCTTTCTGCTCTAAGGTACGCTGATAGGCCTGAATCTGTCGTTCCAGTTCTTCTTTGATAGCTCCTTCGGGAGCGTATTTTTCTTCCCAATCATCTGGTTTGAGAATTTTATGGGTAACGGGGTCAAAGTGAGCTTTTCCATCTGGGAAAATTTTGCCCATATTAGCCCGATGGACAATATCGAACAGCTGCTCTGGATCCACTCCCATCAGGACAAAACTGCCATAAGTGAAGTATAGAGTATCAATCAAGGCATCCACCTGACCGACTAGAGAAACCTCAGCCTGACTCTTGGAGCGAACCTTGTCGGCAGCCTTGTCAAGGGCCTGATGGAGATAGGCTACAGAGCTATCAAAGTCTTCCTCTGAGTTACTAGCTGCTCGCAGAAACTCAACCAACTCTTCTAGCTTAAAACCTGCCCGATAGCGAGCGTCCTGAGGCGACCAAGCAATCGGCTCTTCCTGAGTGCTTTCATCCATGACACTATGGAACTCTTTAACCTTATTAAAGTGATGGTCACTGCTGGTAAAGACCTTTTCCCTCGCTAGGATACCAAAATGCTCCAAAGCCCTGTGAATCCCATCCTGACTATTGCTGCTAGTTGTATGCTTGGCCACTTCCTTGACCGAGCTGGTGCCATTTCCCATAGCAATGGAGAGACCAACTCCTGATAACATTTCCAAGTCATTGTCGGAGTCACCGAAGGCCATGACCTGATGAATGTCAAAGCCATATTCCTTGCCTACTCGGCGAATCCCCTCTAGCTTAGACGTGTCTTTATTGATAATATCGACCGCATAGGGGCTACTGCGGGTAAATTTCAAATCAGGAAAGTCTGCTTCAATCTTACGGCTTTCTTCCGGGCTGGCCAAAATCAATGCTTGGTAAATCGGCTCTTGTATCAGCTGTAGAAGATCCTTTTCATGCTGGGGCAAGGCCTTGCTGATGACCTTATTAAATCCATGACTGACTGTTCGCGCCATTCGCTTAGGGATGAAGCGGCTAGTCCACTGGGAGAAAGGGCTCATGCCGAAGGACATAATCTTGGAGCCCAGCATAGCCTCAGCCGTCCCCAAGGAAATTTCTTTCCGATGCTTCTTAGCATAGGCGATTAAATTCCGCAAACTCTGCTTGTCAATAGGACTGGCAGAAATTACCCTGTCTCTTGAAAAAATGTATTGGCCATTATAGGTCACAGCAAAGTCTAAGTCCAATTGCTCCATAAAAGGTTTGACAAAGAAAGGACCGCGGCCGGTTGCCAAACCGACTAATATTCCTTGCTCCTTTAAACTCTGAATAGCCTTTTCTGTAGATTTCAAAACCGTTCGACTGTCATTGACCAGTGTCCCATCAATATCAAAAAAGACGGCCTTTACTTCCATTGATTTTCTCATTCTTTCCTTTTATGATACAATAAATTATAACACAAAAATGACATACAATCACATGAATTGCAGAAAAGAAAAGCTGGAGTAATACCTATGCAACAGGATTGAAAACTCTATGAAAACAGAATGTAAGTTTTCGAATCTGCATCATGACTACAAGGAGAAAAAGGATTTATGACAAAGAAAATCTTGGTCCTGCACACAGGAGGAACCATTTCCATGCAGGCTGACGGCTCTGGGGCTGTCGTTACCAATGCTGATAACCCCATGAACCATGTGACAGTTCCGCTTGAAGGGATTGAGACAGAAGTCATTGACTTTTTTAACATTCCCAGTCCCCATATCACGCCCCAGCATATGCTCAAGCTCTACCAGAAAATCAAAGCCAGTGCTAACCAATTTGACGGAGTGGTCATTACTCATGGGACGGACACTTTAGAAGAGACGGCTTACTTTCTGGATACTATGCAGCTGCCGAAGATTCCGGTCGTTCTGACCGGGGCTATGCGCAGTTCCAATGAGCTGGGGAGCGACGGAGTCTATAACTACCTGACAGCCCTGCGGGTGGCTAGTGATGAAAAAGCCTGTGATAAAGGCGTGCTTGTCGTTATGAATGACGAGGCACATGCTGCCAAGTATGTAACCAAGACCCATACGACCAATGTCAGCACCTTCCAGACACCGACTCACGGACCGCTCGGCTTGATTATGAAGCAGGAGATTCTCTATTTTAAGACAGCGGAGCCTCGAGTCCGCTTTGACTTGAACAGCATTTCTGGTCTGGTGCCCATCATTCCAGCTTATGCAGGTATGAAGACAGAGTTGCTAGACATGCTGGATTTAGACAAAATAGACGGCCTCATCATAGAAGCATTCGGTGCTGGCAACCTCCCCAAGGAAGTAGCTGACAAGCTGGCTGATATGATAGCAGCCGGACTGCCAATCGCTCTGGTCTCTCGCTGCTTCAACGGAATCGCTGAGCCAGTCTATGCTTATGAAGGAGGCGGTGTCCAGCTGCACCAGGCTGGTATCTTCTTCGTCAAAGAGCTCAATGCCCAAAAAGCCAGAATCAAACTGCTCATCGCCCTGAACGCTGAACTCAAAGGCCAAGAACTCCGGGATTATATGGAAGGCTGAGAGAAAAAGTCCCTATTTATTTTCTTTAAATCAAAAATTGCTAAGGTTGCTTAGCACTTTTTTGATTCTTTCATATTCTAATACTGGGAAAACTTCATTGGATCGCTGGTCTTAGAAGATAACCTCAAACAGAGACTCTAGAATTTCAAAAATATAATCACTTACCATAAGTCACCTCCATTTTCTGAGCTTGCTTAAATGTCTTCGGATAGCGGACTTTGATTGTAACTTTCATAGCTTTTACCTCGCTTATCATTCATTCTTTAAGAGCAAAAACGAATCTCTTGGAGTGTTTGACCT
The DNA here is from genome assembly GCF_000286495.1 of Streptococcus sp. AS14. Classification (NCBI taxonomy): domain Bacteria; kingdom Bacillati; phylum Bacillota; class Bacilli; order Lactobacillales; family Streptococcaceae; genus Streptococcus; species Streptococcus sp. AS14. The sequence goes on along the minus strand of NZ_ALKI01000012.1, from coordinate 394,027 downwards.
CAAGTTTGGTCCCTAATCTTTTTGTTCTTACTTGGATATAAGGATACAGCCCTAAACTTAAGAATCTCTTATAGATTTCTTAGGGAAAGCTTATAGTCAAAGAAATCCGGCAGCAATCCCTATCTACTATTTGAAACGAACAAGTCTTTTCAACCACATACAAAAAAAACTTCACCGATTGGGTGAAGTTTGTGATTTGTTAGGAGATTTATGATGAAAAAATTCTAAATTATTCTTATTCTTTGAGTGGCTCATACCTCGCAAGTCTTCTTGTCTTCAAGCTTTGGTTATAGGATTTTAAGGGATGTTTACTTTGTCATTAGTCCTACCTCTTTCTTTGATTTGACAATAGTATAATCCCTCAAACTTAAAGCCTACTTATAAATATCTTGCAGGAAACTTAATTCAAAGAACCTTTAATCTAGGTAATCTCGCTTGTCCAAATGAAGAGCAATCAAGTGCCAATTAGAATCTGTCCGCCAGTTCGGATCAGCTGTAATCTGACTGGCAACCTTTCTGGCTTCTTCTAAAATCGGATAATCTTCCACGATGTCTGCCACTTGAAACTCAGGAATACCAGACTGCCGAGTGCCAAAGATTTCTCCAGAGCCTCGCATTTTCAGATCCTCCTCAGCCAGCAGGAAACCGTCGGTCGTCTCAGTCATGATTTTCATGCGGCGCTTGCCCGACTCCGTCTTTGGATTGGCAACAAGGACGGCATAAGACTGCTTGCTGCCTCGGCCGACACGGCCTCTCAGCTGATGAAGCTGGCTGAGTCCGAAGCGGTCCGCATCCATGATGACCATCACCGTAGCATTAGGGACGTTGACTCCGACCTCAATGACCGTGGTAGAGACCAGAATATCAGTCTGTCCTTCCTTGAAGTCCTGCATAATCGCCTCTTTTTCCTCACTCTTCATCTTGCCATGAAGCAGAGCCACTTTGGCCTGCTGTTCAAAATAGGCTGTCAGTTCTTCTTCTAAGGCAATGGCATTCTTAAGATCCAGCGCTTCTGATTCCTCAATCAAAGGAGAAATAAAGTAGACCTGAGCGCCCTTGTGGAGCTCTTTTTTCAGCCAGTCCAGGACGACTTCCAGCTGCTCATGCTTGACCCAGCGGGTGATAATAGGCTTGCGTCCCGCAGGCATCTGGTCAATAATAGATACATCCATATCACCAAATGCTGTAATTGCAAGGGTTCTGGGAATAGGCGTCGCCGTCATCATGAGGACATCAGGATTGTCTCCCTTTTCCCGTAAAATCCGACGTTGTTCCACCCCAAAGCGATGCTGCTCGTCAATAATGACCAAGCCCAATGCATGGTAACGGACTCCTTCCTGAATCAGGGCATGGGTTCCGACAATCATGTCCACCTGACCGTTTTCAATCGCTGCCAAGGTTTCTCTGCGTTCTGTTGCTTTCATCCCACCAGTTAGCAGGGCCAGATTCAATTCTGGAAATAGCTGAGCTAGGCTGTCAAAATGCTGCTCAGCCAAAATTTCTGTTGGAACCATCAGAGCTGACTGAAAGCCAGCTGTATAAACAGCATACATAGCCAGACCAGCGACTACTGTCTTTCCGCTTCCCACATCGCCCTGCAGCAGGCGATTCATGTGGCCAGGCGATCGCAAATCCTGCAAAATCTCTGTCAGACTGCGCTCCTGAGCTGAAGTCAGTTCAAAAGGTAAGCTCTTCTTTTTCTCGGCCACAGCATCCAACTGCCAATCAATCTTCAATCCATTGCTGACAGCCTTGGTTTCTCTCTTTAAGACCTGCAGCTGCATTTGGAAATAAAAGAGTTCTTCAAATTTGACCCGCCTCAAAGCCTGCTTGTAGTCCGCCAAATCCTTTGGAAAATGCATAGCCCGCACAGCCTCAACTCTGCTCACTAGCTGGTAGCGTTCCAACAGGGGCTGGGGCAGATTTTCCTCTAAGAGCAAGTCCAGTCCTTGGTCAAAGGCAGTCTTAATCAGCTTGACCAGACTGGCCTGACTAATTCCCTGAGCCAGCCGATAGACAGGCTGCAAGTCGTCCTCTACCTGAGCCAGCAGTTTCATGCCAGTCAGACTGGCCTTGGCTTTGTCCCACTTGCCAAAGACGGCTATATTCGCTCCTACTTCAATCTTGTCCGCCAGATAAGGCTGGTTAAAGAAATTAACTGCCAGAGCGACTTCTCCCTGCTTGATGGTAAAGCGCAGGCGGTTGCGTTTGTAGCCGTAATACTGGACATTGGCCGGGGTTACGACCTGACCAGAAACAACCGCCTTTTCTCCATCCTCCAAGTCTAGGACATTCTTACTCTTAAAATCCTCATAACGAAAAGGAAAATAAAGCAGTAAATCCTGCAAGGTCTCTAGACCCAGCTTAGCAAATTTTTCTGCTGATTTCGGTCCCACACCAGGCAGAACCGTCAAAGGTTGGTGTAAATTCATAATTCCTCTTTCAGTTCTGATACTGCTGCGATGCTGGCATCACAGACAGGGTGACCAAGCTAGAGCATTATCAAATACTTCAAGCGGTTCCCTGCATTAATCTTCTTAGTCTTTATATACCCTCGGTACACGGTCGCTAATCAAGCAAACTACCTCATAGTTAATGGTGCCACGCTTTTCTGCCACATCTGTCACCGTAATGGTCTCCGCTCCGCTATTTCCAATCAACACAACCGGCGTGCCAAGGGGATAAGCCTGAGGCAGGCGCACTGTAATTTGGTCCATGGAAACGCGGCCGACAATCGGACAACGCTGACCATCAATCAAGATATCAAAGCCCTGCATATCGCGCGTCCAGCCATCTGCATAACCCAAAGGAATAGTGCCAATCCACTCTTGAGACTTACTGGTGTAGGTGGCTCCATAGCCAACATCTGCTCCAGCCTCAACTTCCTTGACATGCACCAATTCTGAGACCAGCGACAGAGCTGGCTTGAATTCATAAGGAAGTTCTAAAACAGTTCCGCTAGGGTTGAGGCCATAAATGATGTCACCCAGCCGGACGGCATTTAGAACAGTCTCACTGTGCCAGAGAGAGGTAGCAGAATTACTAGCGTGAACGAGAGGAGGAACACTGTCCAGCTCAGATAAGATCTGATGAAAACGAGTCAGCTGGGCTTCAAACTTATGGTGCTCCGCTTCATCTGCCGTTGCAAAGTGGGTAAAAATTCCCTCCGCGACAGCCCCAGCAGCCTGCAAGCGATGGATTGCCTCCTGAGCTTCCTGACTATCTCGAAAACCAATCCGCCCCATACCAGAGTCAATCTTGATATGAAACTTCAATCCTGTTAAGTCTTTTTCCGCAGCTAAAGCTAAATCCAACCACTCCAGACTGGCTACAGTCAGAGAGACCTTTCCCTTTCTAGCCAGCGGGAGCGCAGACAGATTTGATACTCCTAGCACCAGAATTTTTTTGCCAATGCCAGCTGAGCGCAGCTCCAAAGCTTCATCGATATTAGACACACAAAAGCCATCTACAAGGGGCTCAATGTGCCTAGAAACCTCAATAGCTCCGTGGCCATAAGCATTTGCCTTGGCGACAGCCCACTTCTCTGTCGTCTGAGGCAGATGGGTACTCAATTGTCTAATATTAAAAGCAATAGCAGCTAAATCAATCACTGCCTTGCTGGGTCTATGCAGACTAGCTTTCATCATTTTCCTCCAAAATAACGCTGGCTGTAACTAGGCCAGCAGCATGGCTGATCGAAATCCAAACCTTGCCAGCAAAAGGTGAACGGCTGAAAAAAGGTGCTCCCTGACGGTCGTTTAAAATCTCCAAGTCCTGAAACCTGAGCTTACCGATACCAGTTCCCCAAGCTTTAGAAAAAGCCTCCTTGGCAGCCCAACGGCCAGCTAGAAATTCGATTTTCCGCTTGCCGGATAACTCCTCAAAACGAGAAAGCTCCGCCTCGGTCAGCACCTTCTTTGCAAAACGGGCATTTTTCAGATAGGCTCGCTCAATGGCAGCCAGTTCTTCTATGTCAATTCCGTGTCCTTTTATCATATCATTCTCTGGAAAGGCGACAAAACTCAGCTGGGCCGCCAGCTGAGTTCGTCTTCACCCGACAGTTAGTCCTCTTTACAGGTCAAGACTGTCCCTTTCAATTTTCCTTATTTATCTAAAGTGTTGTAAATTTCTTCAATAAGCTGAACAGTATTGTCCCAGCCCAGGCAAGGGTCAGTGATAGATTTACCAAAGACTTCAGGCTCATTTTGCCGACCGTCTTCCAGATAAGATTCAATCATAAAACCACGAACCGCTCTCTTAATCTTTTCGTTCCAATCCCGATTAAGCAAGGTCTGACGCACAATCCTAATCTGATCCAGATACTGCTTGCCAGAGTTATCGTGATTGGTGTCAATGACGATGAAAGGATTCTCCAAGCCCATCTTTTCATAGTAGGAAATGGCATCCAGCATATTTTCATAGTAGAAATTTGGAATGTTCTTACCGTATTCATTGGTTGCCCCACGCAGAATAACATGAGCCAAAGGATTTCCAGAGGTTTCTACTTCCTGGCCATGAAAAAGGAAAGTCTGCTTATTTTGTGCCGCATAGACAGCGTTAAACATAACTCCCAGATTACCAGAAGTTGGATTCTTCATGCCGACTGGAGCGTCAATACCTGACGCCACAAAGCGGTGCTCCTGGTCTTCAACTGAGCGAGCACCCACAGCATGATAGCTTACCAAGTCGTCCACCAGCACAAGATTGGACGGATAGAGCATCTCATCAGCCGTCGTCAGACCAGTCTCTGTAATGACGCGGTAGTGCAGCTGACGAACTGCCTGCAAACCATTGATAAGACTAGGAGCTTTAGAAGTATCCGGCTGGTGAACCAAGCCCTTATAACCATCCCCATTGGTCCGCGGCTTAGCAGTATAGACCCGCATGACGATAAAAATCTTATCTGCGACCTTCTTCTGCAGCTCTGACAAACGGCGGGCATACTCCAGCACAGCCTCTTCATTGTCTGATGAGCAAGGACCAATCACCAAGAGAATACGCTCGTCTTCCCCACTGAGAATCTCAGCTAGTTCTTGATCTCGCTTATTTTTATGAGCCAAGGCCTGATCAGTCAGCCTGGTTCTGGACTTAATCTGCTCAATGTCAATCTTCTGACCTTTTTCAATAAATGCCATACTATTTTCCTAATGTATCATAAATTTCACGAACTAGCTGTTCTGTATTAGCCCAGCCCAGACAAGGGTCAGTAATGGACTTGCCAAAGACTTCCGGCTCGTCCTGACGACCGTCTTCCAGATAAGACTCAATCATAAAGCCACGTACTGTAGCCTTAATCTTTTCATTCCAGTCACGGTTAATCAGAGTCTGGCGAACGATACGGACCTGCTCCAGATACTGCTTACCAGAGTTATCATGATTGGCGTCAATGATGATAAAGGGATTTTCTAAGCCCATTTTTTCGTACTGGGCAATGGTATCCAGCAGATTATCATAATAGTAGTTGGGAATATTCTTACCGTATTCATTCAAGGCACCACGCAAGATAGCATGCGCCAAAGGATTGCCAGATGTTTCTACTTCCTTACCTGAAAAGAGGAAACTCTGCTTGTTCTGAGCTGCATAGATGCCGTTAAACATGACATTGAGATTCCCAGAAGTCGGGTTTTTCAAGCCGGTTGGCAGATCTGCCCCACTAGCTACAAAGCGGTGCTGCTGGTCTTCGACCGAGCGAGCTCCGACAGCCATGTAAGAAATCAAATCATCTACCAGAGGCAGATTTTCTGGATAGAGCATCTCATCAGCTGTGGTCATGCCTGTCTCAGAAATAACCCGATAGTGCAGATTGCGGACTGCCTTGATGCCGTTAATCAGACTAGGAGCGGCAGTCGCATTGGGCTGATGAATAAGCCCTTTGTAACCATCTCCGTTCGTCCGAGGCTTGGCAGTATAAACCCGCATGACCATGAAAATGCGGTCTTTTACTTCTTCTTGGAGAGCAGATAGACGCTTGGCATACTCTAGCACCGCTTCTTCGTTATCTGAAGAGCAGGGACCGATAACCAAGAGAATGCGGTCATCTTGACCACGCAGAATTGCTTCTAACTCTCGGTCACGCTTTTCCTTGCGAGCGAGCATGTCGCCTTCTAGCTTAGCAAGTTGGCGAACTTCTGCCACATCAATGGGTTGACTAGTTGCTTTAAAGGTCATCTATTCTCCTTCTTTTATGCTTACTTTTTACGGCCGTGACAGTTCTTGAACTTCTTGCCAGAACCACATGGACAAGGGTCATTTCTCTTTACATTGGACAGGTCTACATTCTCGGGCATATTTGGCGCCTTAGCAGAGATATTGCGGGTAGCTGTTGTACTGATAGCCCGCTCTGTCCGAGGACGCTCTTGCTCATGAATCTGTGCTTTCATCATCAGACGAGTCACATCAAACTCAATAGAACCAATCATGTCGTTGAACATACGGAAGCTTTCTGCTTGATATTCGACAACTGGGTTATTTTGTGCATAACCGCGCAGTCCAACAGCATTGCGCAGCTGGTCAAGGGCGTCGATATGGTCAGTCCACTTGCTGTCCACCACGCGCAGAATCAAGACCTTCTGGAATTCACGCACAGCTTCTTCGTCTCGCAGCTTAGCAATCTGACTGTCGTAGACTTCCAATGCACGTTCAAACAGATAATCTTTGATTTCTTGGTCAGACTTGCCTTCCAAATCGCTGTCTGAAATAGAATCTTCTGAAACTAAGTTATACTTAGCAAAGTTTAAAATCGCTTCAATCTTATCATCCTGATCAGAGTGGCTGCTACCATCAACGATACGGTTGATCGTCCGTTTAATCATAGCATGGATTTCAGGACTGAGGTCACGGTCAGCAGTAATGACATCGTGGCGCTCAGCATAGATAATTTCCCGTTGCTCACGCATCACATCATCATATTGCAGGACTTGTTTCCGCGTATCGTAGTTATTTCCTTCGACACGCTTCTGAGCTGCCTCTACCTGACGGGTCAGCATGCCAGACTTGATAACAGAATCTTCGTCACTAAGATTCATTCGATCCAAGAGGGCTTTAATGCGCTCTGAGCCAAAGCGACGCATAAGCTCATCTTCCAGTGACAGGTAGAATTGTGACTCACCTGGATCACCCTGACGGCCTGAACGTCCGCGCAGCTGATTGTCAATCCGGCGGCTTTCATGGCGCTCTGTACCGATAACACAGAGACCGCCCAGTTCGCGAACACCTTCACCCAACTTGATGTCGGTTCCCCGTCCGGCCATATTGGTCGCAATAGTAACCGCACCACGTTGGCCGGCGTTCATGATAATTTGTGCTTCTTTATAGTGGTTTTTCGCATTAAGAACTTCGTGAGGCACCCCAGCTTCTACCAATTTCTTAGAAATATAGTCACTGGTTTCAACCGCAACAGTACCAACCAGAACTGGCTGGCCTTTTTCATGACGCTCTTTAACATCCTGAACAACTGCCTTAAACTTAGAATCAATACTTGGGTAGAGCAGGTCAGAATGGTCAATACGTGCTACCGGACGGTTGGTTGGAATTGGAATAACACGAATGTTGTATGTTTCACGGAACTCTTCTTCCTCTGTCTTGGCTGTACCTGTCATACCGGACAGCTTCTTATACATACGGAAGAGGTTCTGATAAGTAATGGAAGCAGAGGTCTTTGTTTCTTCCTGAATCGGCACACCTTCTTTGGCTTCAATCGCTTGGTGGAGACCATCAGAGTAACGGCGGCCTTCCATTGTCCGACCAGTAAACTGATCGACAATCAGAATTTCCTGATCTTCACTGACCACATAGTCAATATCAAGGAGCATGATGTAATTAGCTCGCAGGGCATTGTCGATAAAGTGAGTCAGGGCAACATTTTCAATATCATAGAGATTGTCCAGCTTGAAGTAACTTTCTGCCTTGTCAATACCTGAGTCAGACAAACCAATCGTCTTAGACTGAACATCAATGATGTAGTCGTCCTTATCCAGAGATTTGACATAGTGGTCAGCCATATGATAGAGCTGGTTGGTATCTGAAGAAACCGGTCCGGATACAATCAATGGTGTCCGAGCTTCGTCAATCAGGATTGAGTCCACCTCATCGACCAAGGCATAATTGAGCGGGCGCTGTACCATGTTTTCAGCTCGAACTACCATGTTATCACGCAGGTAGTCAAAGCCGATTTCAGCATTGGTTGAATAGGTAATGTCGCAAGCATATGCTTCTTTCTTCTCAGATGGAGACTTAGCTGCCAGATTAATACCGACAGAAAGCCCCAGCCAAGAGTAAAGTTCACCCATTTCGGTCGCGTCACGTTCAGTCAGGTATTCATTGACTGTTACAACGTGCACACCTTTTCCTGCAAGGGCATTTAGGTAAACTGGCATTGTCGCTGTCAAGGTTTTTCCTTCACCGGTACGCATCTCTGGAACGTCACCATGATGGAGAACAATCCCTCCCATAACCTGAACCTTATAAGGGAAAAGACCCAACACTCGCTTAGCTCCTTCACGGACAACCGCAAAAGCTTCAAATAAGAGCTGATCTAAAGTTTCACCATCAGCATAGCGTTTCTTGAATTCTTCTGTTTTTGCCTGAAGTTCTTCATCAGACAAGGCCGCCATTTCGTCTTCATAAGCCAAGACTTTGTCAGCCATTTTTTCTAATTTTCTTAATTCACCTTTATCATTTTCAATGATAGTCTTTAAAATATTCGCCATTTTTTTCCTTACTATATAATAATCTTTCTGATTTTTAGAATGTTCTTTTCATTATAGCATGTTTTCCTATATCTTTCAAGAATGAAAAAAGCAAAAAAGCTTCATTAGACTGTACTTACAGAACTGGGAGATGGCAAGATATCTAAGCTAAAAAAGAAAAGGCAGAGGTCTTGCTCTGTCTTTTCGAGTCCAAACAATACAAAGATAAAAAGTGTTCTTTTTGCTAAAGAGACCTTTTTCCGATAGTGTCTAACACTCCTTGGACATTCTACCCCTCTTTTGGCTACTTAAAATCCAGCAAGCGCATGGTGTCTTGGGCAATCATCAATTCTTCATTGGTTGGAAGAATGAGAATTTTAGCCTGCGACTGGGAATTTTGGATAAAGAGCTGTCCTTGCTCGTTAGCTGCCTGATTTAAAGAAAGTCCTAAGCAATTGAGCTTTTGAACGACCAAGCTGCGGATCAAGGCTGAATTCTCCCCGATTCCAGCGGTAAAGACCAAGGCATCCAGACCATCTAAATCTGTGATGTAGCTTGCAATAGTCTGAGCGATACGGTTGACAAACATATTAACTGCTAGACTAGCTTTTTCATCGCCTCTGTCACAAGCCTCCAAAACATCTCTTAAATCATTGCTAAGCTGGGAGATCGCTAGCAGACCGGATTCTTTATTGAGGACATCACTTAATTGCTGAGCTGATAATTTTTCCTGTTCTAGCAGGAAAGGGAGAATCATAGGGTCAATATCACCTGAGCGGGAGCCCATCATCAGGCCAGCCAAGGGGGTGAATCCCATCGAAGTATTGACAGACTGACTATTTTTAATGGCGCAAATACTAGCACCATTGCCCAAATGGCAGTTGATAATCTTCAAATGCTCAGCAGCTTCTCCTTGCCCTTCCCAAATCTCCTTTACCTTTTGAGCAATATACTTGTGACTCGTTCCATGGAAACCATACTTTCTCAAACCGTATTTATGATAGTAATCCCAGGAAAGAGGATAGAGATAATAAGATTCTGAAAGGCTTTGATGAAAGGCCGTATCAAACACAGCCACTTGTCCTGTCTCCGGCAGCGCCTTTTGAAAAGCTCGAATCCCTACCAAGTTGACAGGGTTATGGCTAGGAGCCAAGAAAGACAGCTTCTCAATGATGGATAGCACTTGCTTGTCTATCAAAGCTGAATCATCAAAGGATTCTCCACCATGGGCTACGCGATGACCAACCCCATCTATCTCGTCCAGAGAAGCAATCAGCTTCCGCTCCAAAAGAAAGTTCAGCAGGTAATCCACTGCAAATTGATGCGAAGGAATAGCCAGCAGTTCCTTTTCTTTTTGACCTTCAAATTCAATCTTAAAAATGCCTTCCTTTAAGCCAATCTTTTCAAAAATTCCTTTCACCAAAAGGCTTTCATCAGGCATACTGAGCAGTTGAAATTTTAATGACGAACTGCCCGCATTAATCGCAAAAATTTTTTTAGACATATTTTTCTCCTGAGCAATGAAAACAGTGATTTTTTCAAATAACGTTTTTTGAAAACTGAAATTTTCCATTGCTACTTGTTAGATAAATAAGCTAGCTTCAACTGGTCGGCTAGCTTATTTACTATTTTATATATTACATAGCATTGACTGCCAAGACAGCCAAGACAGCGCCGATAGTCGGTCCTACAATTGGCACCCAAGCATAAGCCCAGTTTGCATCTCCTTTATTCGGAACTGGCAAGAGGGCATAAGCAAGGCGCGGACCGAAGTCCCGGGCTGGGTTGAGGGCAAAACCTGTCGTCGAACCCAAAGACAAGCCGACCGCCATAATGAGGAAGCCAACTAAGAGTGGAGTGAGTCCAGGCGTGATTTCGCCGTGCGTTATCATCAAAAGTGCAAAGATGAAGAAGAAAGTCGCAACGATTTCGCTAAGCAGATTAAATGCTGGATTCTGGATGGCTGGTCCAGTAGCAAATACGCCAACTGAGTTGCCTTCTTCTGCCTTGGTTTCTTTGAAATGGGGATAATAGAAGAGCACCACAATAGCCGCTCCGACAAAGGCCCCTAGAATCTGAGCGATGATATAGCCCACCACTTTCTCCCATGGGAAGATGCCACCCACCGCAAAAGCAATGGTGACAGCTGGGTTAAGGTGACCGCCAGTATTATAAAATCCTGCCGTATAGACACCCAAGGTCACTGCTAAGCCCCAACCAAATACAACGGTAAACCAATTGGGAGAGAAACCTTTTGCGATGCTTTTATTAAGACTGATAGACGCTCCGATTCCATTCCCAAAAACCATCAGAACCATGGTGCCTAAAAATTCACCTAGATATTTTTCCATACTCCATACTCCTTCATTTCGAAATACTTTATACTCTCTCCTCTATATTGCTTCTACAGCGCAATATAGATTCTAAGAAAGCATAAGAGAAATATGCTCGTAAAATAGGAGAAAATCCCTAGCTCCAAGCATGGATTGCAAGCGGTATTCTCTCCTCTGATATTATTTAATTAGCTAGCTTGCTTCTCTACAGTCCCACAGCATATTCAGCAATGGACTGGTCTTCTTCAGAACTTCCTCCACTGACGCCGATACCGCCAATCATTTCTGACTGGCAATAAATAGGAATGCCACCAGCTAAACTAACAACCTTATTGTCAGTCATCGTTTCCAGCTGATAGAGCCACTGACCAGGCTGAGTTAAAGGTGCTAAATCCTTGGACTGCATCCTCATGCCAACAGCTGTGTAAGCTTTCTTATAAGCCATATCGTTACTCACTAACAAGGCATTTTCCATACGATAGGTCATCACGACTTGTGCTGCTGAATCAACCACCGTTATCACGACAGCTAGTCCTAGCTCTTCAGCCTTGCATCTGGCCCTTGTTACCAATTCCCAGGCATCCTGATAGATATTTGTGAAAAGAACAGGCTCTTTATCCAGTAAGGTTTGGCATCTAGCAAGGACTTTTTGAATGATGATGTCTTGCAATTCTGGGTTTCCTTCCCAGCTTGATAGTTCTGGACTGCTGAGCTCGTCTTTCTCTCTATCTCTAGCCATCCATTTCACCTCTTTTCAGTAGTTGATACGGACATCTTTTTGAATCGATCGGAACAAGTCAAAAAGATGCTTCTAACAGGTCAGATTTTTTAAACGGGACTCCCTTGACCAAACGCGCTGCATTTGAACCAAATAGGCGCAAGACGTGGTCCGGTATAGCGGAATAATCTTTGATACGATAGATAAATTTTTCAAGCGGCAAGTTACGATAATGGAGGACTGCATCTCGCCCGTCACAGGCAATCCCTACTAACAGCTGGGATTGAGTTGCAGCCACATGCGCTAGTGATACAGGATCGCTAAGTTCATCTGGGCTGACCAGACTAAAAGGAATACCTTCCTCTTCGATACCGTAGCCGATTTGTGCCACCTTATCCGCAGGAGCATTGTCCGTAGCAATAAACCTAATGGTGGGCTTTCTAGTATAAGCTAATTCCATAGCCGGCCCCCCATTTCTCTCTGACATAGGTCAAAATCAGTCCGGTCGCTACTGCATTTCGAGGTCCCACCAAGCCACGCACATTGCCTCGACCAGCTACAATGGCATGCTGAGAGAGGGCTTCGGTCACTAGCTGAGGTATTTCAAAGTCCAAAGCTGAGCCACCTACGATGACAACGAAAGGAATGTCTCGAATATTCTGAGTGGGACTGACGCGCTTGAGAGCTCGAACCGCATTGGTAACAAAGACCCTTTCCTTGGCTGACTGCCGAACGAGTTTGATTTTTTCGATAGAGTAGTCTCCATCATCAATAGGAACAAATTCATCATTTTCCTTGACGATGACGACTCTGGCAAACAAATCTCCAGACAACGGCTTGTCAAAAAATTGAACAGTGCCGTCTTCATGCCGGATATGGAAAAGACTTTCTACCTTGGCCAGAGGATATCGTTTGATGTCCTCTGCCAGATGATGATTTTCCAGTCCCAACTCCGAATTGATCAGCATGGTTACCATATCACCGGCACCGGCTAGATGGACAGCCAAGATTTGACCCATGCTATCAATAATGGAAGCATCTGTCGAGCCTGCTCCTAAGTCCAAAATAGCCAAGGGGCGATCCGTCCCTGGTGTAGTCAGAGCCCCGAGGATAGCTGATTCAGCTTCTGCTCCACCGATTTCTACGGTAATACCCAGCTCTCGTTCGACTTCTTGGGCAATGATGGACATTTGCAGCTTGTCAGAATTTACCATAGAGGCAATGCCGACAGCCTGCTCCATAGAAAATTCTCCAGCCACACCACCGCGCACAGAAATCGGAGCAAAAGTATTGACTGCTAGTAAGTCACGGATATAAATGTCGGAAGGCTCTTTCTCGGTCAAGTCAGCCATGGTTTGGCGCACCTTCTCCAGCATGCCTCCAACATTGGTACCTGCCTCTCCGACAACATTGCTAATCTCGCCAGCATAGACGATTTTCTCCATAATCTCATCGGCACCCTTGGAAATATCCACCTTTAAGGTATGCTCCTTGCCGATAATTTGGATACTGCCTGCTGGAATTGTCCGAGCCTGAACGTCACCTGCCGGTGTCTTAATCACGACAGCCGAGCGGTTGCCAATGAGGGCACGGGCAATGGGAACAATGCTTTTCGTCTCTTCTGCACTCAAGCCGAAGACTGTCGCAATGCCATAGGGATTGGATAATTGAGAAATCACCTTCCCTTGCTCTACCACTTCAACAGCAGCTTGCATTCCCAAAGGAACCTTGTCAATAAAGAGAATCTCATCCACGATTGGAATCTTCTGGCTAATGCGGTTGTTGACTAGAACTCCATCATCCGCCTGAAGAATGGCAGCGGTAATCTGATAGCCCTTGGCTAGATAGGCATTGATCAGCTGGGCAACCAAGTCAAAATCAATGACTTTCGGCACTACCACGATGTATTTCCCATCAATCGGATGATGAACCAAGTCAAGAATATCTACCGTGAGTCCAATCCCCAGACCCAGACCGCCTGGAGTACGGGGATTATGACCAATCATGGTAGACTCAGTAATGACTGTCTCTGTGATGGTTTCCATGGCAACATCGCCGATGACAGGCGTCGCTTCATTGATCCGAATCAAATCAACCTGTCCTAGCTCAAAGGATGTTTGCTCCATCAATTTTCTCAGAGATTGATAAATCCCGTGGACATTTTCCTTGGTCCCTTTGATACCTGTTGTATCCGCAATGGCTGAGGCAAGAAAGTGAATGCTTCCATCATCTTGCACTTCAGCTAAGGCAGACTCGGTCGAAGAATTTCCTATGTCTACTCCAATGATTCGTTTCACATTTTCACCTCCACCAAGAGTAGGCTATTTTGAATAGTATTTATAAAAGTAGTGATAATAATCTTCTTCCAACCCAAAATAGCCTTGGTAAAACCGAATTAGTTGTCGCCTTTCAACTTCTTGCGGCGCTCATAATTTTCAGCGGCTTCTCTGACAAATCCCGCACAAATAACAGCTCGATATTGGTTTTCCAATTCATTGGCAATGTCCAATAATTCCTGCTTGGAAGACCGGTAAGGGCGCAGGGCATTGTAGATTTCCAGCACACGCGCATCTGGAACCTTGGTCAGTTCCGCAGCCCGAGAAAAGTTATACTGGATTGCTTCGCGGCCGGCATTCTTAGCAATTTCACCTTGCTTGATCAAAATCTCCGGCTTAATCCGCAAATCCTCTGCTTTTACATAGCCAGACAAGATATTTTCCAGAGTAATATCTTCGAATTTCTTATCCTGACCAACCTTTATCCAGTCTGGGTGTTTTTTAGAAATAGGATAATCAGCCGCTGTCGCTTCATCAGAACTGACAGGACGATTGGCTGCTCCTTGACTAGCTGAGCTGCTATCGCTTAGCTCGGCTAATATTTGTTTTACTAATGTTTCTACTGATTCACTCATTCTGATTTCTCCTTGTAGACATCATATGCATCAAATCACCTGACATTCATCAGCTGGTTTTCCTCTTTTAACCAGTTTCGTTTCCTTGATATGGAGCAAAGCTGAGTATGCTTGGTACTTAGGACGAGCCATTTGGTCGTTAAGGGTTGGCACCGGATTTGGTGTTTCACCCTTAGCATACTTAGCAGCATTTTTACCAATCAAACGATAGGTTTCAGGAGTTAACAAAGGTGCCTGCGGGAAGAGTTCCAGATTACTGAGCGGTGGCAAATCACGTTGGTGAATAACCGTTGTTCCCTTAGACTGAACACCGATAGAAATGCCTGAGCCAGACAAATGGTCTCCTTCTACCGCTACAAAGGCAACATCAGAAGAACGATAGACCTTGACAATGCGAGCCTTGAGCCCTTCTTCTTCGATACCAGCCACCAGCTGACGCAGTACTTCCGTATGAGGAATGTCCACCATCGTCTTCACCTGCTGTTCCCCAAAGGCAGGTCCAACTGCAATAACGACTTCATCCGTTGATTGGCTAGGCTTAGCTACACCAACTGTGCGGATGACCGCTTTTTCATTGGACACAGGCTTTGTAACAGGCTTTTCGCTTGTTTCAGCAACTGTTTCGTTGGTATTGGCGCTCATCTCTTTCATCACTTCTGCAATAATGGAGCGCAGTAAAGTTTCATTTATCTCTGTCATCTTAGCTCCTCCTATACATCACGCGGGTCAATCGCTTTAGGAATGTCTTTGACTTTTTCCCATTCTTCGCCGACCAGACGATGGCCTGTACCGACACCAACATAGTCATTCGGTGAATTCACCGCTGAAATAACATTCCAATCCCGATCAAAGATAGCAGATGTTTGCAGGAAATCTCCTGCTACACGTTGCTTGAACAAATTGAGCAGCTCATTGGCAACTTCAGGGAAGCCATTATTAGCCAAGGCTTTGATCAAATCAGCCCCTTGAACGCCGCGTTCCAGAATACCCTGAGCAGCCTTGATATCTTCAACCTTATCCCGCTCTGGCATATCTTTAGAGCCATGAGCATATGTCGCTGCTTCGACTTCTTCGTCGGTAATCGGCGGCAGGCCCAAGCCTTTGAAAAGAGCTTGCATAACGCGTGCTGCCTTGTTCCGAACCTTTACAACTTCCTCTTCACGTACAGGACGAAGACCACCGTCTACCCGCAGGTCACGCTGCAGGACATTGTAGTCGTCAAAGTCTTCCGCATCCCAGTTAGATCCGGCAAACATATTGTCATAGTTTGGCGTAGCAGAGTAGCCAGAGTTGATAAAGTCTGTACCTGGCGCAAACTGCATTAAAGTCCGAACGGAGCGACGTAAGTCTGAGTGAGTAAAGGTTTGGTCATTTGATGAAGCACATTCCAAGTCCAGCATGCTGGCAATTAAGTTTTCAGCAACGACCGCCCGAATACCACTCGGAACAGCTGCTGGAATACCGATACAGCTAACTGATCCATTCTGAGTTCCTTGAACCCCAGCCGCTTTCGTGACATAGAGACAGCGAGCTTCCAGATAGAGCATGGACTTGCCTTCGGCTTGTCCCATCTGTACTTCAGACCCTGTACCAGAAGTGAAGCGCATCTTGAGTCCCCGAGAAGCATAGGCTGAAGCCAGAAATGCTTTAGACCAAGGTGTATCATCTCCATCGGTGAAGACATCTTCTGTACCATAAACAGAGATGGTCTCAGCATAAGCTGTAAAGCCACGCATACCAAATTCTAGTTCTGTCGCTTCTTCCAAGGAGCACTGAGTCAATACTCCAGGACGGCCCACTTGTGAGCCAATCATCAGAGACAGGGCATTAAAAGGAGCGTAACGCACTACGGCAACCGTTGTTTCCTGCTCTGCAAAACCACGCAGAGCTCCTTCAGCTGCATCTGCTGCAATCTGCACTGGATTATCATTGACATTAGTGACATGGGCTTGAGTAGCTGTTTGCTTACGGGTCCGCATCTTTTGCAGACACATCATGATTTCCACGACATTCATCTGATTGACTACTTCAATGATTTTAGCCGGAGTCATGGCCTTGGTCAGCTTGATGATTTCTGTCCGAGGCACATTCGGTGTCAATATTTTATTGGCAATCTCTCGTGAGTCCATCTGAATAACTTCTTCAGCTCGGCTCAGGTCAATCCCATAATTGGCAATGAACTGGTCAATCAGGTCAAATTCTTCTTTTGGTTTGCCGTCTAACTCAACCACTTTTCCATTTTGAATCTTGATACTGGGTTTAGGGTCATTTGGGCTTTCCATAGCCACTAAACCTTCTTCAACCCATTCTTTTACAAACCCATCTTGGTTGATAGGGCGTTTGCTTAATACTTCAAAACGTTTGGATCTCATACCGTTTCCTCCCTCTCACTCTTAAATGTAAGATGGCTGTGAGTTGGTTGGCTCGTCACCCATACTGCCTAAAAGTGCCAGTCCAACTTCACGCGCTGAGATAACTGATTGTCTAACTGCTCCAGAATCTCCACTGATAAAGAGAATGGCTTCGTTTGAGTGGCTAGTGCCACCATTTCCTGGAGAAGCATAGCCGACAACAGTAACATTGGCAGCCTTGACAGCTGTATCCGCCATAACAACACCAATAGCTGCAGGTGCTCCGACAATCAAGCCAAAAGCACGGCCGTATTCAGCACCAAAGGCAGTCTGGCAAGCATAGCTAGCACGCGCAGTATATTGGAGTTCAATATGCCCTGCATCATTAGCATAAACATCGCCAAAGGTTCGATCCACTTCCTTCAAGGTTACTTCCACAGCTCGTCTGACATCTGATACATCTTCACCACCGAAGATAATCAAGCTTCCGTGTCCAGCACCGCCCTTAGTATCACGAGGCAGTTCGATTTTAACAATTTCTGTATTGGTTGCTTTGACTGCTTCATCTGCGGCCATGATATGAGGACCTGCACCAGTACGAGCACCGACTACACCAATTGAGCGATAGCTCTTTTCTAGCTTCATAGCATCCAGCACCTGCTGGTCCACATTGGCAATGACAAGTCCAATTGTATCGCCTATCGGATTAACACCGACAAATTCTGTAATATTGCATTTGTTTTCCATAAGACAGCTCCTTTCGCTGACATATATTTTGAAGCGCTTACAATTTTAGGAAATAAGGAAATCAGATAAGGGGAGCACCATAACTATACGCCTCTTTCTGATTCCATTTTTTTACTTTTTTCGGGTCAAAAGAATAGATTATTCTAAGGTTTTCTGTTAGAATGAGTATGGTTGTTTTTTAAAAAGGAAGATTTTTCCGCGTTCTCCAAAAAAGCCTAACCAACTTTTTTAAGAATGCCAAGCTAAGCCTACAAGAAATATACTTGACAGGCCTTTCCCTTCAGAAATAACAATCGCAGAGACAGATAACAGATGATAAACTTTTCGCAGGGTTGCTCATCTTTTATCTGTTTTTTTATTTTCTATCATTACAAAATAGCAGGACAGCAGGCCGCTGTCCTGCCATTCTATTAAATCTGATAGTTCAAATCTCCAACAAACTAGCCTTGCCAGTCAGCCGGATAGGTCACATAGATAAAGCGGGCCTTATCTCTGACAGAGAACTGAATGTCGCTGCCTTTAGGGATAAAGAGTACTTCGCCAGGGCCAGCTGTCATGACTTCGTCACCAACGATAATATCAAGACGCCCTTCAATAACATAGTCCACTTCATCATAGTCCAGATGCCAAGGGAAAGTTGTCTTTTCCATGGTCATCAGACCCAAGCCCAATCTTGGGCTTTCGTCTAAGGTCAGCAAGTCTCGTGTATAAACTTGATGGCTCGAATCACCTGTATCCAAGCGATCTTCTGGACGAACATCCAGACCAGGCAGGGCGATAGAAGCCACTCCTGCCTTGCTAACCTTCTTCCCACCATCTTTAGTGGCTAATTCTTCCAATAAAATCTTACGAACCAATGTTTCTAGGTCAGAACGATTAATATCTGCCATACTTCATACCTCCAAGTCTAAGCTTCCTTCTTCGTTAAGAAGAAAGCCAGTAATACCGCTGTGATACCGCCGACAAATTTACCAATCATCATCGGCACAATCATTTCCGGTTTTTGACCGGCTGTGAAGCCTAGGTGATCTCCGATAACAAAGGAAGCAGATACAGCAAAGGCTACGTTGATAATCTTACCGCGTTTGTCCATATCCTTCATCATCTGGAACATGGCAATGTTATTAGCCAGAGAAGCTACCAAACCAGCTGCACCAACTTCGTTCATTCCTAGGGATTTTCCGATAGCAGAAAGCGGTTTGTTGGCTACCTTGGTAAAGACAGCTACCAAACCAAAGGCTCCAGCCAAGGTTACGGCAATCGTTCCGACAACTTCAAAGGCTTCTTTCAGTGTCTCAGCACCTTTTGGATAGATGCTGATGAGCCATTCATTTCCAGTCAGAAGCTGCGCTGCACCAAAAGCCAAACCAAGCGTTGCCAAGATAACAATAATCTGACCAAACACTTCAAAACCTTTAATCATGGCATTAGGTGCCAAAAGCAATCCTATGAAAATCAGAGCAGATACAATGATAATCGGAATAAGATTGACAACCAAGGTTCCAAAAGGCAGACCTGGCACGAAAATTCCTCCGAGGAGACAGCCAATCGGAACAGTTACCAAACCGTATAGGATTCCGCGAGCCAAAAGCGGACGGTCATCTTTTTCAATAATACCCAAGGCAACTGGAATCGTAAAGACGATGGTTGGCCCCATCATAGAGCCCAGTACAAAGGCAGCGAAATTTCCTACTGCTGGATCCTGAGCCAGACTGAGAGCCAGAGGAGCTCCTCCCATATCATTGGCAATGAAGGTTGTCGCAAAGATAGACGGGTCAGCGCCCACCAAGCCATACAAAGGCACGACAATCGGTTTCAAGACATCCGCCAAGAGGGGAGCGATTACCATAATCCCAGCCATAGACAGAGCCAAAGCTCCCATAGCCATGATTCCTTCTTCAAATTTTTCACTTAGTCCTAGTTTGCCACCGATACATTTATCCACTGCACCGATCAGCATGAATAGCACCATGATATAAATGATAATTTCATTGATACTCATAACATTACCTTAGTTTCTAATATTCTTCATCACTGTGATAGTCAACCTTGTCAATGATAGCCACAACGACCATATCCACAGGGATATTCGTCTTATTTAGGCTCATCCGGGCAGAACTGCCAGTGGTTACCATTACTTGGTCTCCTTCGCCTGCACCGATGCAGTCGGCCACAATAAGCAGAGCTGGGTCACTTTGATGTTCATTTAGCTGCCGTTCGACCACTAAAAATTTCAAACCATTTAAATTTTCGTCTTTTCTAGTCGCCCAAAGGCTACCTTTTACTTTACCAACAAACATCTCTACCCACTCCTTTATTCTATGATTTCTATTTTTTGACGTTTTAGATAATCTCTCGCCAAGGCTGTCACAATCATTCCTTTTTCTATTTTAAAACTTCCATTTTCAGGTAAGCCCATCTCTCTCAGCCTCTTCTCTGTCAGCAAAACCGGCTTGCCCGGAGCCTTAGTCTTCGAGCTGACTTCTTCTGCCACCGCCCGTTTCACTTCCGGACGAGGCTCTTCAGCTTGATCACTTTCTAGGAGTGCTAAGAGTTGGCCTTCTTTATAAAATTGCAGACCGTAGCGAATCAGCTTTTCTCGCTGTCCCTGCAGTTCCTGATACAAGTACACTTTAGAAGATTGCTTGTACTGTTGAATAGCAAAGGCGTTGTCTGATACGAGGACTTTTTTGCCTTTCAAAAGACTCTTTAAAATGACTGCTTCCTCCACCGCTAAAGGGCAAAGGGATGAGAGTCTCAGAAAAGCATCAAAACCAAGTGTCTCAACAACAACAATCTCTGCTGTGCAAGAATCTTTTACGACTTGAAAGCCTTCCCCTTCTAATAAGTCAGGAATCTTATCGCCTCCAATGACGTATACTGAGGGTTTCTGAGGCTTTTGCTTCAACTTTTCCATCAGGCGGTCTGTAATCAAATCTACTAAATGATCTAGATTTTCCATTCTTTACCTACCTTTTATTTGCTCATACGACTTATTTCTTGATAATCCGTCCGCGTGTTCCTTTTTTGAAACCACAAGCATTGGCTTCATCGTAGTCGATATGCATATAGGTCGCAAACTTGGGACTAACACGGATAACCACATCATCAAAAATCAGCGGACGAGCACCTTCTACTCTGACTTGTACAATCTCGTGATTTTTTACATTCAGACGTTCAGCATCTTCCGGTGTCATATGAACATGACGCTTAGCTACTATCAGGCCCTTATCCAGACAAACTGCCTTGTCTCCATGAGCCAAGATGACACCTGGTGTTCCTTCGATATCGCCACTTTCGCGAATGGGTGCCTTGGTGCCCAGCTGCAAACAGTCTGTCAGGGAAACTTCTACCTGAGAATGTTTGCGAACAGGTCCTAGAATAACCACATTGTGAAAAGCGCCTTTTGGACCGACAACTGTCAGCCTTTCTTGACTAGCGAACTGGCCTGGCTGTGATAGGTCTTTTGCTTTTGTTAATTGATAGTTGGGACCAAACAAGGCTTCCAAATCTTCCTGACTCAAATGGACATGACGTCCGCTCGCTTCTACCTCAAATGACCCCTGCAATTCTTCCTGAACTTTATCAATTACTTTATTTACCAAATTTTCTAAAGTCATTGCTGTTCTTCTTTCTCTTGTTATTAGCTTGCTATCAACCAGAGCAAGACTTCAATTGATTTTAATAATTGAGAAACCTTACAAGCAAATTGATCTCTGTCACCATCAGCAGCCTGCTCCAATTCTTTGCGCAGGAGGGTCGTTTCGATATATGTTTCATAGCAATTCAGCTGCCAAGTCGGTTCTTGGTAACTCATCATGACCGTTTCTTGATCGAGCTGGCGACTGACCCGAATGGCCTGCAATTCTGCATTGCTAGGCAGGTCTGTCTGGTAATCAGAAATATCATCCAGAATATGATGGCCGACGATTTGTTCTACTATGTTCAATAGTTGGCCAACTTGCTCACACTTTTCATCCTGAAAAGCCTGATGCAATTCTCTCTGGTTCTTCAAAAAGCAAGTATAAAGTTTAGTCAGTCTAAATAGTCGTGGATACACAGCAGAGTCCTCAAGGTTTGTAATCGGCACCCTGATAGCATCAGCAGCTGAGGCTGTTTTCCCTTTGGTCTGACCTGAACAGATAATTCGAATATGGTGATCATTGAGAAAACCTCTGGCTGCTGGCGTCAGTTTTTCATCTTTGTTTAATTCAAAGACACCGTTATCAGCGAGAACGGATTCTCTATAAAGCTTTCTAATCTTAGCTTCTGTAAAAACTGACATGTATTCACATCCTTCTACTCCGTTGATACTCTGTGAAAATCAATCTGATACTCTCTGAAAATCAACATTTCTGTCTAGTATCGGGCTGCTGCCCATAAGCTTCATTTTCACTGAGTATTCTATTTGCCTCTGGGGCCTATATCAGTTCTAAACACTAGAATACAGGCCCTTTCAGCAAATATTTATCTGTCCCAGATTATTTGGGCAGAATGACTTCCACTTCAGCATGTGGACGTGGAATTACGTGAACTGAAATCAATTCACCAACATTTTCAGCTGCAGCTGCTCCAGCATCTGTCGCTGCTTTGACTGCGCCGACATCACCACGAACCATTACAGTTACCAAACCAGCACCGACTTGTTCTTTACCAATCAAAGTTACGTTAGCGGCTTTGACCATTGCATCAGCTGCTTCAATTGCGCCGACGAGTCCTTTTGTTTCTACCATTCCTAATGCATTTGCGTTTGCCATGTTTATTTCCTCCAATTATTTTCTTGTTTTTAATTTTATCCGAAAGTCTGTAATCTTATTCTTGATGAGGCAAGATTACTTCTACTTCAGCATGTGGACGTGGAATTACGTGAACTGAAATCAATTCACCAACGTTTTCAGCTGCAGCTGCTCCAGCATCTGTCGCTGCTTTGACTGCACCGACATCACCACGAACCAAGACTGTTACCAATCCAGCGCCGACTTGTTCTTTACCAACTAAAGTTACGTTAGCGGCTTTGACCATTGCATCAGCTGCTTCGATTGCGCCGACAAGTCCTCTTGTTTCTACCATTCCTAATGCATTTGCGTTTGCCATGATTGTATCCTCCAATTATAATGTTTAATATTGACTATTTTAGTTTTTCCAATACGCGTTGAACCAATAAGGTTACCAGTTCTTCTTCGTTTGATCCGTCAACTGCTACTGCTTTTGGTTCTTCCACTGCCATATTTTCTGCTTGTCGCAGGTCTGACAGTTCTGATGTACCGTAAGCTACACGACGGATATTGAAGAGATTGAGCGGGCTGACATTATCAGATGTCGCGCTGCCTCCCACAGCTCCACAACCCAAAGTAAAGGCTGGGAAGAGACCAGTCGTTGCACCGACACCACCTAGAGCTGCTGGCGTATTAATCAGCAGACGAGATACTGGTTTTTTCAGTGCAAATTCACGAATAATTTCTTCATTTTGACTGTGAATAGCAAGAGTGTGGCCTGCACCTTCGTGATGCAAAATCTTAATACTCAGCTCACAAGCTTCCAACCAGTCCTTGACAGTATAGAAGCCCAAGACTGGAGCCAGTTTTTCCATAGAATATGGATACTGCTTGCCGACGCCTGTTTCTTCTGCAATCAAGACCCGAGCATCTGCTGGAACTGAAATACCAGCTAACTCAGCAATCACTTGCGGTGTTTTACCAACCATTTTCGGATTCATCGCACCACTCGGCTGGATAATGAAGGAGCCTAGTTTCTTAGCATCTTCTGCTGGAACAAAGTAAGCACCTTGTTTCTTGAACTCTGCTACAACCTTTTCCTTCATATCTTCTTCGACGATGATAGACTGCTCAGATGCACAAATTACACCATTGTCAAAAGTTTTAGAATCCAAAATCTGACGAACTGCTTTTGGCACATCTGCTGTTCTTTCGATGAAGGCTGGACCATTACCAGGACCTACACCGATTGCTGGTGTGCCAGATGAGTATGCTGCTTTGACCATAGCATTTCCACCAGTCGCCAAAATCAGATTTGTATCCTTGTGTCGCATCAACTCATTTGTAGCTGCGATGGATACCCGATGAATCGCACTGATAGCTCCATCCGGACATCCAGCTGATTTAGCAGCTTTCTTGATGATTTCCACCGTTTCCTCAATACACTTAAGAGCATTTGGGTGAGGAGAGAAGACGATACTGTTTCCTGCCTTCAAGGCGATCAAAGCCTTATACATAACCGTTGATGTCGGGTTGGTTGATGGAATCAAGCCAGCAATGACACCGACTGGAACCCCAACTTCCAAGACTTTCTTTTCCTTGTCTTCGCTGAGAACCCCAACCGTTTTCATATCCTTGATTTCTTCAAGAATACCTTTGGAAGCAAGAGCATTTTTCAACACCTTGTCTTCCCAGCGGCCAAAGCCAGTTTCCTGAGCCGCCATTTTAGCTAGGCGTTCACGCTCATCATAACAAGCTTTCGCTACTACTTTTACAATGGTATCAATTTGTTCTTGACTCATTTTAGCAAGTTCTTGTTGGGCTTTCTTTGCATCCCGAATCAAATTCCTTACTTCCTGAATCGATACCAAATCTTTATCTTCTAAAAACATCCGCAATTACTCCTCTCCTATTGTTTCCATCAAAGTCTCAACGAGAAGTTTCTTATTAGCAAATTTGATTTCTTTCTTGCTGAGACGGATACCTTCTTGATGATAGGCAAGGCTGCGTAGTTCGACGACTTTTAGTTTTTCCAGTTCTTCTCTGGTGTAGGTCCTTGTCTCTCCTTCAAGCTTCTCTGCTGGTTCAGCCTTAGTTTCCTTTACAGGCTGAGGCTTTTCTTCGATTTTTTCTGAAGGGATTGTTTCCGCCGTAGAAGCAATCTCTTTTTTAACTGTTTTACTGTTTCTCTTTGGTACAAAGAGAAGGTCTGTCTGATTATCCAGCCTAGAAATTACATGGCTGGCCAGATAGTAAGGTTTATCTTGTACCAACTCAACTGCTGCATCAACCGCTGAGCGGACTGCACTGACATCGCCTATCAATTGAACCGTATTCAAACCAGCTTTGACCGTTTCAATATTAAGCAATGATACATTGGCAGCCTTCAAAGCCGCATCTGCCGCAACTACAGCACCTAGATAACCTTTTACTTCAATTAAACCTAGTGCTCTATCTGCCATTTAATCAACTCCTAATCAATAACTTTTAGGATCATTTGCTACTGCGATAACTGCATTCGCAAATGCGTCGCAGGCAGCTCGGCATGCTGACTGTGATCCGACCAGAAGTCCGCCGGCAAAGTTGGTTTCACTTGGTGGTCCGTAGAAGGCTCCAACCTGCACATCAGCCGCTTTCAAAGCCGCATCCAGTGCCACCATAGCTTCACCCGGTGGAGCAATCAAGTAAGCAATCGCTGTTCCTTCTTCTGCATTAGCCCCCTCTGACAGGTAAGAACCTGCACGAGAGATACAATGAGCAAAATAAGGAATACTGTCATCATCATTGGCACTGTAGAAGCTAGCCCCATTTTCGATTTCATAGACTGCTACATCCAGACCGCTGCGAACTTCTTCTGGGTTTGGACCAGCCAAGATACCGATGACTTCACCAGCCAGCTTAGTTGAAGCGTTGCCTGCACCAGCATACATACTGCGAGCATAGACCACTTCGACATCTGCTGCCTTGGTTGCTTCATCCAAGGCTACATAAGTGACATCATCACAGTCAGAAGTGATAATTCCCAGGCTTCTGTGATGTGGTTTAAGCTCCAAAGAAGCTGCCAAACCTGCATCCACGTTTGAAATCAGAAGGGCACTTAATACATTTGCACCTAATCGATCATTTTTCAAAGCCACTACCTCCTATTATTTCAAATCAATTCCTGATTTCTTATTATCAAGAATCTTCTTAATGATTTCTGCTACATAGGCTCCAGCTTCAACGGCTGGTGTTCCGCCTTTATGAATATTGGAAACAACAGTCCGTTTCGCTTCCGGCATACCAACTGTTGGCTTGTAAGCCAGATAAGCACTCATAGACTCAGCTGTTACCAGACCTGGACGCTCACCGACCAGCATACAGATAACTTCTGCACCAGTCAGCTCTGCGATTTGGTCCATAGCTGCAACCCGAGCATGCTTGATAAAGAGTACTTCACCAAAGTCCAGTCCGAACATTTTCAGACCTTGCTTCAGAGCTGGCAGGAAGTCTTTGACGTTAGCCTCGATAGCTGATGAACTAAGACCATCACCAACGACAATCTGAACTTTAGCATTAGGTTTGCATTTTTCCTTGATAATAGCCTGCTGATCTTCAGGGAAGACCCGGCCAAAATCTGGACGTGTCAAGTATTCATCTTTAGTAGTCGCCTTAGTCTGTACAGGAATGAAGCCCATTTCCTTGATAAAGTCATCTGATACATAGGAGAAGACCGCATCCTGAGCTGCCGCATGGTCTGCACGGAAACGCAAAACACTCTGTGTCTTGTAGCGATCGCCTGCTCGCCATAAGCCCAAACGTGCAGGAGTAAATTTCTTAATCTTCCGGTAGGCTTCTTCATTGATGGCATTAGGCACCAAGAACTGCTCCTGAATATCTACTTCCGTTATATCTGGAATGATGCCATCTTCAATCACTGAAGTGTCTTGTTTGACTTCTTCCTGCAGAGAAACTGTAGGTTCAGCTTCTTCCGAAACAGGAGGATTTTCAGCTTTATTTTGTTCAGTTGCTACCGTTTCTTTAGCAGCTGAGTCGCCGCCCATCTCATTTAACAATGAGCGAATCATTTCTTTTAATTGCAATTCATCCACAATGATTTCCTCCTTGCTAATTTGATTTCATAAAGATGGAGCCGTCTCCGCCGATTTCTGTCAGGTGACCATCTTCCATCAAGCCCATTTTTTCCATCCACTCTTCAAATTCCTTGATCGGACGTTTATTGAGAAGTGAACGCATGGTTGCTGTTTCATGGTAACCAGTTGTTTGATAGTTAAGCATGATATCGTCACCATGAGGAATCGCCATGATGTAGTTAACATTAGCTGCTCCGAGAAGAACCAAGAGATTTTCAGCGTCGTTTTGGTCAGCTTTCATGTGGTTAGTGTAACAGATATCACAACCCATTGAGATACCGGTCAGTTTGCCCATGAAGTGGTCTTCCAAACCAGCACGGATAACCTGCTTAGAATCGTAGAGATACTCAGGTCCAATGAATCCAACAACGGTATTTACCAAGAATGGATCGAAGCGTTTAGCGAAACCATAACAACGAGCTTCCATAGTCACTTGGTCTGCTCCATGGTGAGCATCAGATGAAAGTTCAGAACCTTGACCTGTTTCAAAGTACATGACATTCGGTCCAGCAGCTGTTCCCACTTTCAGAGCTGTATCCCAAGCTTCTTGAATGATTTTAGCATCAAAACCAAAGGCTTCATTTCCTTTTTCAGATCCAGCGATAGACTGGAAGACCAATCCTGTCGGAGCACCTTGATTCATGGCTTCTATCTGAGTAGTAACGTGAGCTAGCACACAGTGCTGAGTTGGAATCTTGTACTCTTCGATGAAGTCGTTAAACTTATGCAAGACGCGTTTGGTACTTTCTACTGAGTCATCTACTGGGTTCAATCCTAAGAGAGCATCCCCACATCCATAAGCAAAACCTTCCATAGTAGAAGCCATGATACCGTCTGGATCATCTGTGGTATGGTTAGGCTGAAGACGGGAGGAGAATGTTCCTGGCATACCAATCGTTGTATTAGCATGTTTGGTAATGATAATCTTATTGGCAGCGACAATCAAGTCCAAGTTGGTCATCAACTTAGCGACTGCTGCTACCATTTCAGAAGTCAACCCACGAGACAGCCACTGAATGTCTACGTTCTTAGTCTTGTTATCCAAGATCCATTCACGCAGCTCTTCTACTGTCCAATTCTTAATCTTTTCGTAAGTACGAAGATTGACATCATCAATGATAATCCGTGTTACCTCATCTTCTTCATAAGGAACTACTGGATTATTGAACAAATCAGATAATTTCAGCTGAGCTAGTACAACCTTAGCAGCAACGCGCTCTTCGGCAGATTCTGCTGCTACTCCCGCTAGCTGATCCCCTGATTTGTACTCATTGGCTTTGGCCAGCACTTCTTTTACGGATTTAAATTCGTAAAGCCGACCAAACAATTTTGTTTTCAAAATCATGGATTACTTCCTCCTTAGTGTAAATAAAAGTTTAATTAAACACCAATGTTTTCACGACAATTGGTAGGACCGATCCCTCAATGACTGGATTACCAATATCGATATAGTCGCCATTTTGAACATCCACTGAGTCAATGCAGACAAATGGATAATCCTTAGGCAACTGAGCAAAGAGACATTGACCTAGAACCTTGGCCATATCTTCTCTGACCACTACTAGCAGCGGAATTTTCTTTTCAATGCTTTCGCTCATTCCACTGACAATAGCCTCTGCGTATTCCAAAACCCGGGCGAAGCTTGGGCTTTTTTCTCCATTGATTGCCAAAGCCACCTGCTGGACTTCATTTTCCAGTGTGAACCAGGCTACCTTGTCCTTGATAATCTGCTGCAGCCCCTCCTTATCCTCATGCTCATCAGAAGCTGCCAGTTTGAGAACTGGAATGTTCTTAATAGGAAGGATATCGGAGATGTAGGTAATGGTACTGCCGCTGACATCGGTCGTATGGCTGCCGGCTCCAACAACGGTTGCCCGAATGGTCTCAGCTGACTGGATGACTTTCTTTTGATCAAAAATCTTGGATTTTCTCAGCGCCCTGCCAAGCAGGATACCGATATCCCCATAGCGGAAATCATCCGCCGAGGTCGTTTCCAAGTATACTCCATCAGCTACACCACCTGAGAAAGATACACAGTGGAGATCATAGTTCAACTTGAGACCGTGGTTGGTCTGTAGAAGCTCATAGTAAGGACTGTGATTGTCAATTCCTACAGACTGTTCTAACACGGAGACCATTTCTTGAATCAGCCGATCCAAATCAGCCCGATGGACCGTTTCACCAACTGCCAACTGAAGTCCCTGCTCTGCAATGATCGTTTGCAGTTTTGGAGCGATATAGCTAATCCGCTGGGTCTGCGGATCGATTTTTATCAGCCGACCTCCGATATCAAAACATCCTGTATCAATCACATCTCCTTCTCGGAAGGCTGCCAGATTGGAAGTCCCCCCACCAATATCAATATTGACTACTGATGTATGATGCTCTTGAGAATATTGATGACTGCAGGCCCCTTTACCGGCGATGATACTCTCAAGGTCTGGGCCAGCCGTCGCAACGACAAAGTCACCAGCATAACCACTCAGTGCTTGGAGCACCTGGCTGGCATTTTCCTTGCGAGCCGTCTCACCAGTAATGATGACTGCTCCCATCTGAATGTCTTTTTTCTGAATGCCTGCTTTCGCATACTCATTCAGGACAAAGTTTTTGATCTTATCCACCTCGATCAAAAGTTGATCTGAAATTGGTGTGAAGATAATTTCACTTTTATAAAGAACTTTTTTATCTGTAATATAGACACGAGGAATAGTAAACACAGAAGCAATATTCTCGATGGTAAGCTCTGACAAGATCAGCTGTGTAGTGGCTGTCCCGATATCGAGCCCCACACTCAAAATTTTATCTGACATACTAAAAACCTCCAAAAAAAGACGCTCAAAGCAATGCAAACAAACAGAGTTCATTTACATTCTTCAAGCGTCATTGCTTTTTTCGACTGACATCATTGTTAGTCTGGTAATATTTATTTTTTAAAACGAATGGTCGTTGCCGTTCCCTCATGGTCTGAGTGGATAGACAAGGTTCCAAACAATTTTCCTTGGACAAAGCGCTCCACCAAGAGTAGACCCAGATGATTTTCAAAGGAATGCTCTTGATTGTAACCGCTACCATTATCCAGTACTTTTAAAGTTATTATATCATTTTTAAGTCCAACCTGCAAACGGATTTGCGGTTTTTCTGGATTTTTTTTGTCCTTAAAAGCATGTTCATAGCTGTTCTGCAGTAATTCATTGACGATTAGCGCCAGTGAAGTGGCCCGGCTGCTGTCGAGACAGAGTTCCGGTTCTAGGCTGTAGGTCAGGACTATTTCCCTATGCCCGGAAAAACAACGCTGAACATTTTCGATAACTCTCTTCAGCAGATGCTCAATCTGAATGCTGTCATCCTGCTGAGAAGACAGGAGCTCGTGAGTCGCCGCTATGGAGAGCACACGATTCATACTATCGTTAAGAGCTTTTTTGGTGTCTGCTCCTGGACTTTGCTGAGCCTGTAGTCGCAGCAAGGAAACAACGGTTTGCAAGTTATTCTTTACCCGATGGTTCATTTCACGAATGGTAGTTGTATGGGTTAAGAGCTGCACTTCCTTTTCCTTGATATCTGTAATATCCTTACAGATCATGACCACATTTTCACTCTCAGCCAGCAAATAGCGTTTGACCAAAAAGCAATAAGTGCCATAATGTACCTCAACTTGGTGAGGTTTTTCTTGAGGGGCCTGTGGTCCCAGTTGCTGGATTTCTTCAAAAGTCAGACTGTCTAAGACTAGATTGCTGTAGTGCATTCCCTCAATCGAGTCCATATAGCCCAGCTTATGGCGATAAGAATCGGCAGCTGCTTGATTGAAATACTTGAGATAGCCCTGCTGGTCAAAGACCAGACAAGCTTCGTCAATATGATCAAATAAAACAAACTGCTCTTGGGCTGAAATCTCAGGAGTGCTCCGCAACTCAAAACCGTCATCCTCTTTATCTAAAGAAAAGTGGTCTGGTAAAGTCTGGGGAGCATTTCTTTCGATAATCAGCGTTCCAATGACGCGCTCTTCTCTCAAAATCGGAAAGACCGTCTGATGGATGGCTAAGCCCTCCTGCGATCTGGCCGAAAGCCCTATCGAAGGAGCGCCCGTCTCCAAGGTCCGGATAACACCTGGCTCATTTTCCAGATAGGCCATAGCACCTACGACCGAGTTTTCGTACAAGCTGAGCTTGCTTTCCGGCTTTTTGTGAAAGATGACAATGGCATGTTCCGAAAAGATATTCTTTACATCAATGAAGACATCTTCATTGGCATAAGCTGAGTTTTTCAATAATTCGTCAGCCTGTTGGACAAGATGCTCGATATCAGCCTCATCCAAATTTGTCTGTTCCTGACAAAGCTGCTTTATCTTATCTTTATACATCATTACACATCATCTTGGAGCACCAGCAATTTGGCAATCTCAATCATCGGCACTCTCTTTTGCATACTAATTGTCCGAATGCGCTTGAAAGCTTCTGGCTCTGATAAATGATCACGAGCCATCAGCAAGCCTTTGGCCTTTTCAATCACAATCCGATCGTCTATCTTTTTCGACAGCTTGACCATTTCATTGGACATCTGCTGAAGCTGGCGACCCTTCTCTATGCAGACCTCTACCATTGGAATCAAGGACTTGGCATCCAAAGGTTTAACCAAGTAAGCACTAATCCCATTGGTTTTAGCTTTTTGAACATAGTGTTCATCGCTGTAGGCTGACAGTAGAATCACACTGTAGGCTAAAGCATCTTCGAGTATTTTCTTACCCGCTGTCAGGCCATCCAAAAGCGGAAGCTTGATGTCCATCATGACCAAGTCACAACGATATTTCTGACACAAATCAATAGCCTCAAAGCCATCTGATGCCTCAGCCACAACTTCATAATCAGCTGCCTCTAATATATTTCGGATATCTAATCTTACAATTGGATCATCATCAACAATTAGTATTCTGCCTTTCATACTTCCCCTCGACAGTTTGATTTTTTATGTCCGCGTTACGACAGTGCTGGAGAAGCCCAAAATCTCTTCCAGACCTTGTAAAACGGCAATGAGAGCTGCCTCAACAGAAGAAACGTCACCTGTCATCACGACAGAGCCGCTGAAACGATCCACAAAACCAACTTGAACATCCGCAGCCTTGGTCGCAATATCAACCGCAATGATAGCTGCTTCACTCGGAGTGATCGTCAAGATTCCAATCGCATCCTTGATTTCTGCCTGCAATCCCAATTTTTCAAAAATGACTTCATCAGGATTAGCGATAAGGTGCGCCAAGGTCACTTGTTTCCCAGGAACGTATTCCTGTATCATTCTTTGTTTTTCTTCCAATTTAGTAAACCTTCTTCATGATTTTAAACCTTCAGAAGTGTACTGCACGCTCTTAATCATTATACAATAATTTTGGCATAACAGCAATTCAGAGGATTAAAACGCTTTCTCTAATACTTTAAGCAGTTCTTCTGCCGTAGGGACGCGAGGGTTAGTCGGAGTACAGCCATCATGCAGAGCAGCTTCTGAAATTTCTACCTTGTACTGAGCAAAAGCATCTGCTTTCACACCATATTCTCTGAGAGAAGTTGGCATCTCCAACTTTCTCTGCAGCTTCTTGATAGCTTCAACCAGCTGTCTCACTCCTGACACAGGGCTTGAAGCACTGCATCCCAGTAGTTTGGCAATATCCTGATAGCGACTTGCTACAGTCTTGTCTGTCGCCTGCCGGTTCCGATTGTTGAATTCGATACCAGCATTATACTGAATGACATGGGGCATTAAAATACTGTTTAAACGACCATGAGGTACATGGAACTTAGCTCCTGCCGCATGTGCCAGACTGTGATTGATACCCAAAGAAGCTGTGTTAAAGGCCATACCAGCCAGAGTGGATGCTGCATGCATCTTTTCACGCGCTTCTACATCCTGACCATTTTTGTAGGCTTTAGGTAGGTATTCAAAGACCAGCTTGATTGCCTTTTCAGCCAAGGCATCAGAGAAGTCCGTAGCCTTGGTCGATACATAAGCTTCAATGGCATGGGTCAGTACATCCATTCCAGTGTCAGCCGTGATGTTACCAGGAAGTGACAGAACCAAATCCGCATCTAAGATCGCAACATCCGGAAGGATTTCTTTGGTCACTAAAGGATATTTGGTACCTCTCTCTGCATCCGTGATGACAGAAAAAGACGTTACTTCAGATCCAGTTCCGCTTGTCGTCGGAATGGCGATGAGAATAGCCTCTGAGAAAGCACCCTGCTTCTTGGCAAAATAATACATAGCCTTGGAAGCATCAATGGCAGAGCCTCCGCCAATAGAAAGCACAATACTGATTGGCTTGTCTCCTGCACTCTTGATACCAGCCACAACCGTTTCGATTGGCGGATCAGGCACAATATCCGTGAAAACAACAATATCATTGTTGTCATCAAAGTTGGCTAAAATAGCATCCAGCGTGCCAGATGTCTTCAAAAAAGGATCGGCAACGACTAAAATATGCTCGTTTTTATAATGGCTTAATTGCTGCAGAGCGCCCTTGCCCACATGCAATTCAGTCTTATAGGAAATCTTATACATCTTTTCTCCTTTCTGTTGTATCTATTTTTAAACAAAAAGAAACTATATGAAAATAAGACTGCTCCCCTACACACGTCACAGCATTTTCATATAGCTTCAT
Organism: Streptococcus sp. AS14; assembly: GCF_000286495.1. Lineage (NCBI taxonomy): Bacteria > Bacillati > Bacillota > Bacilli > Lactobacillales > Streptococcaceae > Streptococcus > Streptococcus sp. AS14. The sequence goes on along the minus strand of NZ_ALKI01000012.1, from coordinate 360,789 downwards.
TGCTTATTTATCTTCAGTACCCCTTTGTACTATATTGAATTATAACACAAAAGCGCTTTCAAGGCAATGAAAAAGTCATTAATATAAGAAATTTTTAGTGCCGCATCTCACAGCAAAGGCAAGTTTATTTGAAGAATTAAATTTTTATTAAAATTTAGTTCATTTTCCTTGTAATTCCCTGTGAAAGGTGTTACAATCTAGTTACTAGGAAATTGATTTTAGTACTTTTAAGGGTATGGAAGTCTGGTGCAAATCCAGCGCGGTCCCGCCACTGTGATAAGCTTTTCAGCTTTAAGTCAGGTCTTTATTCTTAAATTTTAGTAGATTTCATGCCTCGATGTAAGGTAGTGATGTCAGTTTGGAACAAACATTTTAGCTTAGTTTCCATTATTGACTCTACGTTTAAGTACGTTAATTTTCTAAAGATGAGGTTTCACTTGTCTTTCTGCAAAGGAGCAGAGTCAATAATTGGAAAGCTAGTGCTAATCAACGAAGCTTAGCATAAAGATACGAAGATGTATAGGCGGCTTTCTTTTTTAGAACATCAAAATAAGTTCTGTCCTTCCAAGACTTGGTAAAGTCAATTTGGAAAGACAGAACTTTTTCTGTTTCTTTTTGTCACTGGCGTTTGCTTGCCCAACGCTCAACATCTGCCTTGGTGATATTGTGGAAGACCTTAGCACCTCTTTCATAGGCGATGTCTTCTTGATTTTTAGTAAAGTTGATTACTCGAGCCAAGGCAAAGAAGTAATCTGATAGACGGTTGACAAAAATCAGGACATTATTGTTAATTTCTGTAGTCCACATAGCCCCTACGATATGACGCTCTGCCCGTCTTGCAATGGTCCGAGCCACATGAATCATGGAAGCAATCTCGTCACCGCCTGGCAGGATAAATCTTTCCAGAGCCGGTGGAATTTCTGCGTAGGTATCAATCCTCTCCTCAATCCAGTCAATCAGTTGCTGATCGACCTTATAAGGGTAAACTCCCTTTGGTGTAGAGAGGTCTGAACCACAGTCAAAGAGATAATGCTGCAGCTGGAGCAGCTCATCTCTCAGCTTATCATCCTTGTCCAGCTTGGTAATGGTATAACCAATCCAAGAGTTAAGCTCATCAATGGTCCCGTAAGCATTAACCCGTTCTGCATCCTTGGCGACACTTTGACCGCCAACTAGCTTGGTCAAGCCCTTATCACCTGTTTTTGTATAGAGTTGCATATTTTTCCTCCTTTAAGTCACATTTTTGCGAATATCAACATAATCTTCTTCTTTCAAACTGCCTTCTGCAAAGGTTGGCATGTGCTCCATGGTATAAACAGCATTTTCCAGCAGAAAGAAAGCCAAAGGACAGCCCGAGCCTTCACCTAGCCGCATATCCAGCAAAAGCATAGGCTCCAGTCCTAGAAAGTCACTGACCAGTCTGTAAGCAGGCTCCGTCGAAGCATGGGAAGCAAAGGTATAGTCCAAGACATGAGGAGTCAGCTGATGGGCAATCAGAAGCCCCGTCAGAGAGATAAGGCCATCCACTACACATGGCAGCTGATAGCGGGCACAGGCAAGATGAGTGCCAGCCATAGCCAGCATATCCAGCCCGCCAAGCTTAGCGGTCAGATCCAGAATATCTCCATAAGGAGCGTGACGATCCAAACACTGCTGGATAACGGCAGTTTTATGAGCCTTCATATCCTGAGTCAGACCAGCTCCATAGCCTGTGACGTCTTCTGCTTTAAGACCGAGAACTGCAGCAATAACAGCAGCTGAGGTGGTGGTGTTGCCAATCCCCATTTCTCCTGTTCCAAAGAGACGATAGCCGTCTTTAATCAAGGCCTCTGTCTTCTTGTAGCCGACTAGAATTGCCGCTATAGCCTGCTCGCGGGCCAAGGCCGGCTCCTTGAGCATGTTACGCGTCCCATGACAGACCTTGTCCTTATTTTCCTCAAAAATATCCTTCTTGCAGCCAATGTCTACTAGGCAGATGTCTGAACCTGCATGTTTGGAAATAGCGCACAGGCCTGATTTCCCTGCTAGAATATTACGAGCAACAGTATAGGTCGTTTCCTGAGGATTGGCTGAAACGCCTTCAGCCACGATGCCATTATCCGCTACGTAGACGAGGACAATCTTCTTCTCCAAATCAATGGGACCAGAAAACATGGCATGCAAGCGAGCATAGATAGTCTCGAGCTTTCCTAAGGAGCCTGGCGGCTTTCCTAGCTGATCACAGTAGCTCTGGCCTTCTTGAAGTTTGTCTCTGTCTATCGGAAGAATCTGCTCAATAATTTTTTCTAAGTCTTTCAAACTAGTCTATCTCCTCCCTGACCGGCTGCACCCCTTCAAAAATAATCCTGCTCAAGGTCCGAGTCTGATAATAAGCCCCGCTGGCTGAGCGAGCTAGTTCAGCCTCTAGCTTGGGCAAGACTTCTAGCTGTTCCCTGCTCAGCAGCAGACCAACTAATGTGCCACTATGGGCAACATTGAGCCCTAAGCATTGGTATTTTTTTACCAAATTCAGTAATTCTTCCAGATAGGGCTTGGGCAGCCGTTGGTTATTCAACAAAGCACTATAGCTCGCCAAATGGCCAATCTTTTCCAAACTCTTCTCCTGACAAGCCACCTGAAAGAGAGGAAGCAAGCGCTTGGACTCCTCAAGCGGATATCTAGGACTGTCCTTCATCCGAACCAAGTCAAGAGTTGTCACCATCTCCACAGGCTCCAAGATATAGACATAAAGCTCCGGTCGCCAGTCTGTTTGCCAGACCACTTGACCAGTCAGGGGATTAATGACCGTCCAGTCCGCAAAAGCCACCGAGTCAGTAGGCTCAATCTTGGCACAGAGACGAGTCAAATCTGCCGCTCTTAGAGGCTGCTTCTGCCCCAGAGCAGCTGCCTGCAGGCAGCTAACCATATCTGCTGTGCTGCTAGAATAGCCCTTGCTGATAGGCAGGTCTGACTCCTGAACAAAAGAGAAAACATTGGACTCAGGCAGGAGCTCCAAAGCTCGCCTTACCTTTTCACCTTGGGCTTGCCTTGCGAGAGACGAAGCCCCGTCCAATCTCACTCGACTGCGCTTCTCAATCCCATAAGAGAGCAGAACCTCCTGCTCTCCTACTAAACCTTGAAATAATTCACCGCAGGAACCTGGGCAGGAAACGATTCCCTTAGTCATAAGCTGCCTCTTTCGCCAAGACCTTTGTCAGACAAGCCAGAAGCTGTTCATTCTCCTGATGGCTGCGAATGGCTAGGCGGTAATGTCGGTCTGTCAGATCATGATAATTTTGACAGGAACGGATGAAAATCTTTCTCTGCCGAAGCTCCTGACGCAGATCCTGCTGACCTAAATATTCAAAGAAGATATAGTTGACACTAGGCTTGACCGGCCGAATCTGTGAAAATGCAGTCAGTCCTTGAAAAAGGAAGTCCCTTTCTACTCGAAGCCACTGCTTGGTAGCTTGCTGATAGACCTCGTCCTCCAAAAGGACAGGCAGGGCGCGATCCGCCATAGCATTAACCGACCAAGGAGCGCGGCTCCCCTCTATCTCATCAAAGCAAGTTGGATGACAGCTGAGAGCATAGCCCAATCTCAGACCAGGAATAGCATAAAACTTGGTCAGAGACCGCACCACTACTGCATTTGGATAGGCAGCCAGACATGAGACGAAGCTATAGTCCTCCTCATCGTCCAGAAAGTCCATAAAAGCCTCATCCAGTATCAAAAAGATTTGCCGCTCCTGCAGCTTCTCAGCTAGCTTTTCTAGATCAGTACGCCGAATCAAGGTACCCGTCGGATTATTAGGATTGCAGATGAGCACAGCGTCTCCTACAGTCAGTGAATCTAAGGCTGGCAACATGTCAGCTAGATTCCACTCATAGGATGGAGAAGGAAGGCTAAAGCGCTCCACCTTGGCCTGCACTTGCGAGAAGGCTTTTTCATATTCCATGAAAGTAGGACTCAAAGTCAGGACAGTTTTTGGACGCAGGAAGCGGGCCAGCTCATAAAAGACTTCTACCGCACCATTTGCCAGCAGGACATTGTCCTTTTCTAGGTCATGATGATGTGCCAAAAGCTCTCTGGAGCGGCTGTAGCTGATGTCTGGATAATGAACCAGCCAATCAATGGACTCGGTCAGACAAGCCCTAAGCTTTTGAGAAATCCCCAAAGGGTTGATATTGGCACTGAAATCCAGACAGTCTTCTAGAGAAAAACCAAATTCCTCAGCCAAAGCTGCCGCATTTCCACCGTGCTCTACTTTCATAAATAGACATTCCTTCCTCGTTTCCTTGTTAGAATCTAGTATACCATATTCGGCTTTTTCGTCCCTAGTCTGCCTCCAGATAAGCCTGAAGACGGTCAATTCCTTCGTTTTCCGTCGCTGATATTTCAAAAATTTCCTTGGCTCCAGCCGCTTTCAGCTGCCGCCGTGCTTTTTCGATTTGCTCCGGCTGTTCAGCCATATCAATCTTGGTGACAATGCCAATGACTTCTTTATTGAAGAGGGAAGAAAAGCCTTGAGGAAAGGTCTGCATCTGATTGGAAGCCGCCACCAAGAGACCAATCACATCAGCCTCCGTTGCAGTCACGTTCAGAGCATTATAATACTTACGATGCTGGAGAAATTCTCCGGGCGTATCAATGATGGCATCATAGAACTCAATAGCCTGAGTCTTAAAGTAGCTTAGCTCCAAGCCTTTCAGTCGCTGGGTCAGAGTAGTCTTACCCACTCCGACTGGACCGACAAACATGATTTTTTTCATATTTTGCATCCATTCCTCTCTATGACAGGGAACTGCCTGCTATCTGCTTAGCTGGGCTTCCTTACTATCTAGTTTGATAGTTTCCCTGCCATTGAGCAGTACACCTTTATTTTCATCGCGGCCTTGCAGGTAGTAAAGTGCATCTTCCTGACCGTAAGTTTCAATTGCCTTAGTTTGCAAAAGACCGATTCCCTTGCTAGGATCTCTCAAAAGATTGAAGATAATACCCATTTGCAGTTTAGGGAAGTCCTTGAGCATAGCATAGTCGCCATTACTGTCACCGGCAATCAGGATTGGTTCTTGATTGTCATGATTGACAGCAATCAGCTTTTTGATGGTCTCTGTCTTGCCCTCACCTTGAGTCTGAGCATAGTTGGTATCATATTCTGGCTGAATTACTCCCTTGTCATCCTTTTTCAAACGCATAGCAGTAACATTTTCTTTAGGAATATTGTAGCCATACTTAGAATTGCTAGCATAAGGGATAATCACATCGATATAAGACGCTGAGCAGATATAGACATCAATGCCGTTAGCCATCAGAGTCTTGTAGAGATTTTGCATTTCCTTGACCGAGCGAACACCGCGCTTGAAGGTCACAGTGATTTGGCCTGACTCACCTTTCAAGCCTTCTGGACTTTCCCAAGTTTCAGAAGTCAGCTTGTCCTCAAGAGCTTGGTCAATAGACTTTTCAGATAGAGCTTGAACTTCTTCAGAAGTCATACCTGCATAGAGGTAGGTCACCCATGGATAACTGATGTCAGAGCTGAAGGTATCACCAATCGCTTCGTAAAGATAGCGGAGTTTAGCAGCAAAGTCTTGGTATTCATCGGTCTTTTTGACTTCTTCCAGAGACTTGTCTCCTTGCATTCCCTTATAGCTATTGTAAATAACCGTGTAGTCAGAAAGCAGGTCAGCCGCAATCTTGTCAATGTTCACTGGTTCACCATCTTTGTTATGGAAATCTTCAACAAAATCGTCGCTCGGTATATTGGTCCGCACTGCTTGGTCAAATTCTTCCGGCGTCATCTTAAAGGCCAGATTTTCAATTTGATAGGTAAAGGTTGCTTCGCCAATGTCGTTGATGACTGTCGTATTGTCCCAGTCAAAGACGGCATAAGGTTTTTTATTTTTATCATAGCTAGAGCTGGTGTTCCCATTCTCCTTGATGAGCTTAGTCAGGCGGGCATAAAGCTTGTCTTCCCAAACGCCCTTATCCAAAGTCTTAGCCTTGTCCTTATCCGTTGTCTCTGTCTTAGCCGAGGATGACTCAGTCGTCGTCTTATTATTCCCCGCTTGACAAGCTCCCAGAAGCAAAGCCAAACTACAAAGCAGCACAATTCCTTTTGTCCGCATAGAAACAATCCTCCATAAAAAATAATAGTGCGCAAAAAAATGGCAGAAAAACCCCTTTGATTCTGAAACACTCGCTTCATTGCGATCAAATCAGGCTTCCTTGCCATTTTCTATACTGTTATTATATTATAAACTATCTGGCAGACTTTGTCAATGAAGCGCTTTCAGATTTGTAAAAAAATAAAGGCAGAGAAAAATTATTTCTCTACCTTACTGATTAAAATGCATATACTCTAATCTTCTCAATCAATGTGTTAGAGGAAACCTAACGTATTCAAGACTAGACAGACAATCCCCCTTCAATTCTACAATTTTTCAGGCACTTGATTTCTCCAGCCTGTGAAAACTTGCGCATAGCCCAATAGATACAAGGGCGTCAATGCGATGCTCAAGCCTACCAAGGCAATAATCATATAAAGTCCTGACAGCATAAACAAGCGAGTGATGACTGCTACTGCAGCTGACAAGCAGCACAGGACGATGGCATGAATCTGCAAAATATTGATCTTTTGTTTCTGTTCAAAATATCTTAATTTTGAAACGATCACCATCTGATAGAGCAAATTGATCAACTGATAAGACAAGCTGAGTATGATAAAAATCATAAAAAATGCTAAGTGGTTCTCACCAAAAAAGATGGAGCCCCAAAAAAGTAATTCAAAATGCAGAAATAGGTAAGAGCTGGTCGGAATGAGCTGCAAGGCTTTGGTATCAAAAAACTTTTGGAAGAGTAAAAAGGCCAGAAACAAAATAAGCGCGTGAATAATAGTAAAATTCATGACTATCATGCTCAGGTGATGCATCTCACCCCGTAAGAAAATAGAAACGATAAATACCAGTGAGATAAAAATTAACTCAATTAAACCAGCCTTATAAAAATCTAAGTTTCTGATTGGATTACAATCCGTAACAAGAACATTCAAAAATTCATAATATCTCTTTTTCATTTTGTAAACTCCCATTGTTTAACTTTATAAAATTTCCCCTAAACTTTGCGAAATTTTCTATAAAAAAATTCCACATTTCATTATATCATACAGTATATAGGCTAAGGAAGTCTTATAAAACTATAGGTATATCTCTATAGGATAGTTCCCTTTCTCAATCATTCGCCAAGTTGGCATTTTTCCGTTATAATAGTAGGGATGAACATCAAAGAAGAAATTATTAACTTAGCAAAAGAAATTGGGATTTCTAAGATTGGCTTTACGACAGCGGATGATTTCGACTATCTGGAGAAGTCGCTGCGCTTGGCTGTAGAAGAAGGACGAAATTCTGGATTTGAGCATAAAAACATCGAGGAGCGGATCAAGCCCAAGCTCAGTCTAGCCTCGGCCAAGACCATTATCTCTATCGCAGTCGCCTACCCCCACAAGCTCAAGCAGCAACCTCAGAAAACGGCCTACAAGCGAGGGAAATTCACCCCTAATAGCTGGGGGCTGGACTACCACTATGTCCTGCAGGACAAGCTGGACCGGCTTGCCAAGGGAATCGAAGAGCTGACCGCTGATTTTGAATACAAGGGCATGGTTGACACGGGCGCCTTGGTCGATACCGCCGTAGCCCAAAGAGCAGGAATCGGCTTCATCGGCAAGAACGGCTTGGTCATCTCCAAGGAATTTGGCTCCTATATGTTTTTGGGAGAGCTCATCACCAATCTGGACATTGAGCCTGATCAGCCTGTCAACTACGGCTGCGGAGACTGCAACCGCTGCGTGACAGCCTGCCCTACTTCTTGCTTAATTGGTGACGGCAGCATGAATGCCAAGCGCTGTCTATCCTTTCAGACTCAGGACAAGGGCGTCATGGAACTGGAATTTCGCAAGAAGATTAAGACTGTCATCTATGGCTGTGATATCTGCCAAATTTGCTGTCCTTATAATAAAGGCTTGGACAATCCTCTGGCGACAGAGATTGATCCCGACCTTTCTCATCCGGAGCTCCTGCCTTTCTTGGAGCTTTCCAACGGTCAGTTTAAGGAGAAATTCGGTCATGTGGCCGGCAGCTGGCGGGGGAAAAATATCCTGCAGCGCAATGCCATTATCGCTCTGGCAAATGCCAATGATCGCTCTGCCATTCCCAAAATGCTGGAAATTATTGACAAGGGGCAAAATCCGATTCATGTCGCTACAGCTATCTGGGCTCTGAGTCAGCTGGTGCGTGAGGTCCATCCGGAAATGATAGAACTGGTCATGAACGCCAAAAATCCAACTCCGCAAATCCAAGAAGAGCAAGGCCGTTTCCTAGAGAAATTTGGCCTAGAAGAAAAACTTTTGATAGAAAACTAAACCGCTGAGACCTAAATATCCCAGCGGTTTCTTTATTTTTCTTCTTCCTTACGGATTTCTTTGATGATAGAGCCCATCTTGACTGAATCGTCGCTGAAATAGCGGTAAAGCCGGCCATCTCCGTCTCCCATGTAGCTGATAGGAGAAAAGCGGTCGCTGCGGAAAGCGTCATTCTCATCAATCAAGTCCTCATCAACCACGCGCCGAGTGACACGGGCGATGACATTGGTCAAGGCACCGCATTCGACCATATCCAGCACCTGACACTCAATGGATACAGGGCATTGGTCTACCAGCGGAGCATCCACAGTCTCGCCGATTGTGTAGCTAAGACCGGTCAGGGCAAACTTGTCCTTGCGGCTGTTGAAACCAGCAATTTCAGACTCTTTGGTCAAATCCTTCTCTGGGACATTGACTGTGAATTGCTGGTGCTTGGTAATCTCTGTAATGGCATTTCCCTTGGTACGCATGGCAATAACCATCATGCTGCCCAAGGAATAAACCGAGCTTGAGGTTGAAATATTATAGCCGTGCACATCGTCCTTATAGCCTAAAAAGAAGACTGGAAAGCCGAAGTAAAGTTTTCTCGTTTCAAATGTACGTTTCATATATGTTCCTTTATGTTTAATTTTAAAATAGATCAGCTGGCTGGGGTATGCATCAGCTGAAATGTCCCATGTCGCCTATCAACTTCTCTGTCACGGGGTGATGAGCTTGGATAGGAAGCTCAAAGTCCTTTATCTCATCAACGATTTCCCCGTCTGCCATGACCAAAATCCGATGGCAGAGAGCATAGCTCAGCTTGAAATCATGCGAGATGAAAAGATAGGTCAGCTGGTATTTCTCCCACAAATCATATAGGAGGCGTAACAACCTGCCTTGAACAATGGGATCCAGACCGCTTAGAGCCTCATCAAAGATAAGAATATCTGGCTTTAAGAGCAGGCCTCGGGCGATGCAAATCCTCTGGAGCTGGCCGCCACTGAGCTGGCGCGCTGGCTGATTCAGATAGCTTTTATCCAGACCGACGTCTTCTAGAATGGCTTCTATCTCGTCTCTAGCCACATCTTTTGACAGGGCCTCTGTCAAGACCTGCTCGACTGTAAAGTGCGGATTGACCGAATGGAGTGAGTCCTGAAAGACCAGCAGAATTCTCACGCCAGACTTTTTGACTGAATAGGGCTGGCCATCTAGTAAGACCTGACCTTGACTGGGCTTTTCTAGACCAATCAGCAATTTAGCCAGCGTGCTCTTACCACTGCCGCTCTCGCCCATCAGACCAATCATTTCACCTTTCTGGACGGAGAAGTTACAGTCTTTGACAACCATTTTACCATCGAATTTTTTAAAAACATGTCTACATTCCAGCATCTTGTCTCACCAACCGTTCGTATGGATTTCCTAAGATAAGGTCTTGGCTATAGGTCTGCGAAGGACTTTCGAGGATCTTGTCCACTGGACCTTCCTCCATGATAGCCCCCTGATATATGACAAGCATCTTGCCTCCTAGCTCCTGCGCCAAATGATAATCATGGGTCACTGTGATGAGGGTCTTTCCTTTAGCTAACTGCTCCTTTAAGATGAGAATAATCTGCTCGCGATTGTGGATATCTAGCGCCGAAGTAGGCTCATCCAAAATAATAGTCTCTGGCTCTAGGCAAAGCAAGATAGCCAGCATGACACGCTGCAGCATACCGCCGCTGAGCTCAAAAGGATATTTCTTCAAAAGCTCTTCCGGCTCTCCCAGTCTGACTTCTTTCATAGAAGCTATGGCCTTAGCCAGACAAGCGCTTTTTGAAATCTTGCAATGGCTGCGCAGGGTTTCCCAAAAATGGCTTTGAATGGTCTGAAAGGGATTGAACATAGCCATCGGATTTTGTGACATATAGGCCACTTTCCTCCCCCGCAGCTGCTGCCAGTCCTTGAGAGAGTTGCGCTCTAGAGACATAGTGCCATAGAGAACTTCTCCTTGCATGCTCAAGGATGAAGGCAGTTGGCCAATCAATATCTTGGTTAAGAGGGTTTTACCAGAACCACTCTCCCCAATGATGACCAGAGACTGACCCGCCTCCACTTCAAAGCTGATGTCCTGCAGAATGATCTTTCCCTCAATCTGGGCTGTCAGTTGCTTTACTGCTATTTTTTCCATATCTGTTTCCAGCCTTTCTCTTCAAAGCATTCGGCAAATAGATTAAAGGCGACCACAGTCAGAAAGATAGCCAGTCCGGGCGCCAGCATCATCCAAGTTGCCGTTTGAAAATGGCTTCTAGCATCATGCAGCATCATGCCCCACTCGGTAATGTTGGGCTGGACACCAATTCCCAGAAAGGAAAAGCCAGAAATCATGAGAATGATATTCCCGATATTCATCAGCACAATAATCAAAATAGGCTTGTATATAAAGGGCAGGATATGAGTTTTGAGAATATGAACCTGAGAGAGTCCCATGGTCTGGGCAGAAATAACATAGGCTTCCTCTTTGGCACTCTTGACCAGATTGGCCGTCACCCGAGCATAGTAGACCCACTCTATGATGACAATGGCTAGAATCATATTGGTCATTCCCTGTCCCAATATCCCAACAGTAGCTAGCGATAGCAGGAAGCTAGGAAAGGCGGAAATAACATTTGCAAACCATAAGAAGGTGGCTTCAGCCTTTCCCTGGTACCATCCGATCAGCAAGCCAACTGCCACACCGATAACCACTTCCAGCAGACTGATAGTCAAGGAGAAAAAGAGGGAATAACGAGCCCCGTGCAGCAGACGAGACAAGACATCTCTGCCCAGCTGATCGGTCCCCAGCAGATGAACAGCGTCAGGTGCCATTAGTTTATTTGAAATCTCCACATGCTGGGGATCAAAAGAGGATAGATAGGGAGCAAAGAGAGCGCAGATGAAGAGGACCAGCAAAATGACACTTGAAAAAATAAATCGTTTAGACATTGCTCCTCCTTTTTCTGACTCTAGGATCTATCCAGAGCGGCAGCTGCTGGGTTAGAATGTTATTTCCCAAGAATAATAGGCCAAATAAAAGCATACAGCACTGGATAATGGGCAGATCCACAGACTGCAGCGCATCTACAAAGAGGGAACCGACACCATTCCAAGAGAAGACTTCTTCGACAATTAAGGATCCTGTCAGAAGATAGACCAAGGTCAGGCTCAGGCCTGTCGCAATAGCTGGCAGTGAATTTCTCAAGAGATGATTCTTGACCAGGAAGAATTTACTGACTCCGCGCAGGAGGGCATTTTCGACATGAACACTGTTCATCTGCTCCAGCACGGCCTTGCGGATCAAAGCAGTATATTGGCCAATCAATGACATACTGAGGGTCAGACTAGGAAGAATCAAGCTGCTAAGGTCCTGCTTGCCCGAAACTGGCAGCCATCTGAGCTGAACAGCAAAAACTACAATCAGCATGTAACCTAGCCAAAAGCTGGGCATGGAAACACTGGAAAAGGATAGAAAGCGAGTGACCTTATCAAAGAGAGAACCCTTGTAGACTGCACTAAAAATCCCCAAAGGAATGGACGTAAGCAAAATGAGAGCAAAGGATGTCAAGCCCAGAGAAAGGGTCGACTGGAAACGCTCCAGCACCAAGGGCAGGACAGGAACCTTTAAGAGATAAGATGTTCCAAAATCCCCACGAAGGGCCTTAGTCAGCCAACCTAGATACTGCTGGGGCCAAGGCTGATTGAGTCCCAGATAATCTCTGGCTTTTTCCAAGGATTGAGGAGTCACTTGAATCTTAGATACCCTTAGATAATTTTCTGCTTGATCTGCCGAGGATAGCTTGGCCAAGAGAAAGGTCAATACCGATATCATCAATAGGGCAGCTAGGAAAGAAACTATTTTTTTAAATAAATCTTTTATCATAGTCCTTAAAAGAAAAGGGGCGGCTGCTAAGCTTTTCAACTCAGCAGCACTACTCCCTTTATATTAAAATCTGTAGTTATGAAGCCAGTTTTTATTTTTTCTCAATATAGCGCAGTGGGAATGCATTTTCTTCTGGGGCAAAGCGCATACCTTTGATTTCTCCCTTGCGATAGACAGAGACAACAGATTGGTAAGTAATAGGGATATAGATGGCTTCATCATGGAGCATAGTGAGAACTTTCTTGTAGCCTTCATCAACTTTTGCTTCATCTGGTTCGACCAGTGTCGCCTTGATAATGCTGTCCATTTCTGACTTAGATGGCAGAGCTTCCAGGGAAACATTTTCTGGGTGACCATGGTCTGCTGGTGAAGTCAGGGCAGTCATCCAAGCATGCGGATCCCAAGGTGCTCCCCAAGAGAAGGTCAGCATCAAATCAAAGTCGCCAGTCTTAATATTTTCCCAGTAGTCATCTTCTTCCATAGCTTTAAGCTGAACATCGATTCCGATTTTCTTCCATTCGCCCTGGAAGTACTCAACCAAGTCCTTGTCTGTCGCCTTAGACGAGATATAAGGAACATTCAGGCTTAATTTCTTGCCGTCTTTTTCGCGGATACCGTCAGAGCCTTTCTTCCAGCCTGCTTGATCCAGCATCTTTTCAGCCAGCTCGATATCGTATTCATAGGGAGTCAGATTGGCGTCAGAGTGAGGGGTAGATTTAGAGAAGATGGTATCAGCTGGTGTTTCTGTTCCGCGGAAAATGTCTTTCGCGATAGACTTCTTATCAACCGCATGGTTCATCGCCTGACGGACAGTCTTGTCTTTGAAGATTTCCTGCTTGGCATTTAAGAGCATGAGGCGGCTGGACATTGGCTGAGATACGTCTGTCGTGTACTTATCATCCTTGGCATACTTAGCAAAGTTATCCAAACCGATAACGCCATTTCCATAGATCAAGTCAACATTGCCAGACTCAAACTCAAGAGCACGGGTTTGTGGGTCTGGGATAATCTTGACAGTTACTTCTTTCAGTTTAGGCTTTTCACCCCAGTACTTTTCGTTACGGGTAAAGGTGATGTACTCGTTTGGCTTCTTGTCTTTGACAACCCATTGACCGGTTCCGATTGGCTTCTTGAGGTTGTCCTTGGTCGTATCATCTCCATCAGGGAAGGCAGCATCAGCTATGAAGCGGATTGGACGAATCATTGATAAATCATAGAGAGTCGCACTGTAGGCTTGTTTGAGCTTAATTTCAAAGGTATGCTCATCTACAACTCGATAGCTTTCCAGCTGGTTGGTAAAGTCAAACCAAGTGTGGTTTTTCTTATTTTCCTCTGAAAAGACGGTATCGAAATTCCGTTTGACATTCTCAGCATTAAAGTCAGAGTCGTCTGAGAATTTTGCCTTTCTCAACTTGAAGGTATAGGTTTTACCATCTTCGCTGATATCCCAGCTTTCAGCCAAGGCTGGCTCGATCTTACCATTGTCACCGTAGCGGACTAGGCCTTCATAGACCATATCTTGAATGACAAATTGGTCTGGATTGTAGCGGTGAGGATTGACATCCCCAAAGTCCTCTCCCCAGACCATGGTGAGTTTGTCTTTCTCACCGACCTGTTTGGATGAGTTTGAGTTTTGCTGGCAGGCTACCAAGAATAAGGGCAGCAAGAGGACAACTAATAAAAATAGTTTTTTTCTCATTTTTATTGAATCACTTTCTTGTATTCATATTTTTATGATCGCAGTCCCAAGAGATAGGGGGCTATAGTTTATGTTTTTTTTATGATCAATTCATGCGGTTGTACTTGCTGTTGAGAGCATCTCCGAACTTGGTAAAGAGGAGAATGGTCAGAATCAGTAAGATACAAGGGAAGACCACAATCCAGGGAGCTTCCTGGATGTAAATCCGGCCGTCATTGATCATGGCTCCCCACTCAGGCGACGGTGCCTGAGCTCCCAATCCGACAAAGCTGAGACCAGCGATTTCCATGATAATGGTGCTGATGTCAAAGCTCATGGTCGTCAGAATCTGAGGAAAAAGACTGGGGAAATAATAGTTTTTCAAGATTGTCCAAAAACTATTGCCATACATTTTAGAGGACTGGATATAGGGTTCATTTTTCAGCTGCATGGTCATAGAGCGCATCAGGTAGGCATACTTGGTCCAGGCCGTCAAGCAGATAGCGATGAGGGTTTGCTGGAGACCGATGCCCAAGATACTGACGATGGCAATAACCAAAATGATAGAGGGGAAAGACTGAAATGCCGTGATAACTAACAAGATAAACTGGTCGAATTTCCCGCCGATGAAGGCGCTGGTCACCCCGATAAAGGAGCCCACCGCCGCAATCAGCATTAGAATCATCAGGGCTGGCAGGACTGTTTCCGCACCTCCGCTCACTGCACGCGCAAAGACAGACCGGCCTAGAGCGTCCGTTCCGAACCACTCACTGCTGCTCGGTCCTTGCAGGGCTTGTCCCAGATTGACCTTGGTCAAACTGTCACCCAAAAGACGAGGAGCCAAGGAGGATAGGATCAGGGCTAGGATGATAAGGCCGCCCAAGACCAAGAGTTTTCGATTGATTTTCTTATCCATACGAACCCTCCTTGCTTGCTTTTAATTTCTTCGTGCGTGGCAGCAGTTTGGGATTTTCCTGAGCCAGTCGGACGCGAGGATTGAGCCAAACCGTGAGCAGTTGAAAGACTAGATTTACAGTCAAGACCCCAGCTGTGATAAAGAGGACCGCCCCCTGAATGAGAGGATAATCCCGCTTGGCAACGACTCCTATCAGCATCTTACCGATGCCCGGCCAGGAAAAGAGGTGCTCGATAATAGCCACGCCACCCAAGAGCGAGCCCAGAGAAAGACTGACCAAGGTCAGGAGAAAGGGCAAGACATTGTAAATCACATCATGCAGCAGGATATGCCCCTCTCGAATCCCCCGACCACGCGCACCTTCGACTTCTGGCGAATGCAACACTTCTATCAAAGCGGTTCGCAGCTGCGGAATATAGCGAGTGGACATGATCATGGCCAGTGTTATGACTGGCAAGACCAAGCCCAGCTCATTGGCCGTTGCCTGAATGGGAAACCAGTGCAGCTGAACAGAAAAGATCAGAATCAGGATAATCCCCATAACAAAGCTAGGAATGGCATTCAGAAAAGCCAGACCCGCCATTAGGAAGCGATCAACTGGCTTTCCAGCATGGTAGGATGTGTAGAGAGCTGTCGGCAAGGAAATTCCCAGAGTTGCTAGCAGGGTATAAAAAGCTAGGTAGACTGTATTTGGAAAATAGAAAACAAGCTGCTCCCAGACCGAAGCTCCGGAATTATAGGTCACACCAAAGTCGCCATGGACAATCCTGCCCAGCCAGGCCAGATATTGCTCCATAAAGCTGCCATTCAGCCCCATCTCTGCCCGCTTAATTTCCAGCAATTCCTTGGTAAAAGGAATGCCCTGAGCATTGAGGATGCTCTCAGCCGGATCTCCCGGTGCTAGATAAACCAGTAAAAAGGAGATGAAGCTGACGCAGAGCAGGATGAGGACGAATTGCAGAATTGTTTTGATAATAAATTTAATCATGCGCCTCCCTTTCAGATGTCTGGTAGCTTTCAGGCTTCTTGCTGGCTACGGCCAGCAGCACTTCGCCTTGGTGGACGACCAAGGTCGCTTTCTGGTAGAGGACCAGACCGTCTTCCTTAGCAGTCACCTTTTCTAAAATATTGCCATAAATATCACAGATTTCACCGATGACCTGACCAGCCTGTACTGTTTGATTGGGCCGAACAAAGCACATCCAGCAGCCCGACCTCTGACTGGTCAGATAGTAGCTGTCGTCAAAAATCAGTGGCGCCTGCTTATAATAGGGCATGCTCCCTTCAAAAAGATAGCGGGCGACTTGCTTGACCGACTCCTTCATGGCCAGAACATCCTCTGGCAGACAGGTGCCGTTTTCCCCCTGCTCCAGCAGGATGCTAGGCAGTCCATAATCTACCGAGGCAGCGTGGTAGAGATTGCCACGGTCCTGAGATTGGTAGATTATCGGTGTCCCAGAAGCTTGCAGCATCTGATAGGACTTTTCCATCACCTCTGGATTTGCCCGCAGAGAATAGTAACCATGAGGGGTCAGCAGTTCTTCCCGATTGCCACTGTGCAGGTCAATCAAGAAATCACTGACGCTAAAGACCTGACTCTCAATCACAGACCGAATCTGATAGCTGAGGCTGGAAACTGGCTCTTGGTCCTGAAAGATCCTGTTTAGATTGAGGCCATCCTCAGGTACAAGCGTCGTCTCCCGAGCCCAAAAGCCGCTGACATTGACTGCATGCAGGAGGAGGACAGAGCCCTGAAAGTTAAAGTCCCATTCATGCGCCAAGTCCATCAGCGCTTTAACCCCGACATACTCACAGCCATGGACTGCAGCACTGATGGTCAGCAAGGGCTGGGAGGCCTGTCCTTTGAGCAGAGTGTACTGGATAGCCAGCTCATCCGTGATGGGCAGACTTCCTTGATAGCTGCTGCATGGAGCCATAGAGTCTAGTTGTTGCTTAATCCTCATCTTTATCCTCCCTGTACTGACTGAGCAAGAGCTTGGTATAGTCACTCTTGGGAGCAGAGACGACCTCTCGCATGCTGCCCTTCTCCTGCACGATTCCGTCCTTGAGGACGACCAAATCTTCCGCAAAATTGCTGACCAGAGCGATGTCATGAGAGATGAAGAGAAAGGAGGTCTGCGAGCGCTCCTTGATGTCTGCCAGCAGCTGCATGACTTCATACTGAACGGTCACATCCAGAGCACTGGTGATTTCATCGCAGATGAGCACATCGGGATTAATCAGCAAGGCACGGGCAATAGCTGCCCGCTGACATTCTCCTCCGCTCAGCTGATGCGGCAGCCGCTGAGCAAGCTCAGCTGTCAGACCGACCGAGGTCAGCAAGTCATGGATGGCCTGCTTTCTATCTGACGGCTGCTGATAGAGAGAGAAATTTCGACAGACCTCTTCTAGGCTCTGCTGAATGCTGCGCTTGGGATGAAAGGTAGATTGGGGCTGCTGGGCGATGTACTGGACCCGAGCATAGTAGTCTCTATCTCTGTAGGCAGAGACTGGCTGGCCCAGTAGGGTTAGCTCCCCTTGGTCCGGCTTTAAAAAGCGGCAGATGAGATTGGCAATGGTACTCTTGCCAGATCCTGACTCTCCGACTAGCCCCATAGCTCGTCCCTTTTCCAAGCTAATATCAATATCAAAGACACCGATTCTCCGATTACCAATCTGACCATACTCGTAGGTCAGCTGGCGACCGACCAATACTTGACTCATGGCTGCTCCCCTTCTCTAAACTCTGCCAGCTTGGGCACAGCCTTCAGCAATTTCTGGGTATAGGCCTGCTTAGGATGGCAGAGAACTTGATAGGCTGGACCGCTTTCGACAATCTGCCCTTCTTTCATGACGACTACTTTTTGCGCCAGATGCTCAGCTACGCTGATATCATGTGTGACAAAGAGAATGGCCATGTTTTCCTCCTGATGAAGCTTGCTCAAGAGATCAAGCAGCTTCATTTTCGACAGGACATCCAGAGCGCTAGTTGGCTCATCAGCCAGCAGCAGTTTGGGTCTGCTGGCTAGAGCCAGCGCTACACCGACTAGCTGCATCATACCACCGCTGAGCTCGAAAGGATACTTATTGACGACTTTTTCAGGCAGCAGTCCCACCATCTCTAGACATTCTTCCAAGGGACGGAGATTTGTTGCTTGCTGACCCTGATTTTTCACCAAGTCCTGATAATGCTTTTTGATCTTACGGCGGTTATTGAAGCTGAGACTGGCATGCTGACTAATCCAGGCCACTTCTCGGCCTACAAAAGGCAGATAAATGCGGTGGCCCTGGGGCTGAATTTCCTGCCCCTCAAAGGTAATACTGCCCTCTGTTACTATCAGCCCCCTAAGAGGGAGACCTAGCAGCATCTTGAGCAGGGTGGACTTGCCACTGCCACTCTCGCCCACAATCGAAAGGGACTCCCCCTCAGCAAGAGAGAGGGAGACCCGATCGAGAATGACTTTATCTGCTGACTGCACCAGAAGATCTTTTATATCCAGCATGTTTTATTCCTTTGATAATTTGTTGCTGACGTGATAGTAGTCTGTTGGATGGGATTCCAAACCAGAGACGGACTTGTCCATTACCAGAGCGACCTTGAAGAAGCCGATAATAGTAAAGCCGTAGTCTTTGTCCATGATTTCTTGAATTTCCTTGCTGAGCTGATTGCGCTTAGCTGGATCTGTTTCAGTCGCCAGCTCTTCGATTTTCTTATCCGCTTCTGGGTTGCTGTAGTGACCAATATTAGCTGCACCGTTTGTCTTAACAGCACTGTTGAAGAAGGCATACGGATCACCAATCGGAGCTGCTACCACCGCATAAGGTGTGAAGGCATAGTCCTTTTCACTGGCAACGGCACTGACTTCAACTTTCTTAATAGTCGCTTCGATTCCGACTTCCTTGAGCTGTTGTTGGCTTGCTTCTACAGCCAGCGGCATTTCAGGCAGACGGGTAAAGGACAGCAGCTCAATGCTGACTTTTTGACCGTCTTTTTCACGATAACCATCGCCGTCAGTATCCTTGTAGCCAGCTTCATCCAAGAGTTTCTTAGCTTTTTCTACATCAAATTCATGGACACTCTTTTGTAGGGCAAATGCAAAGCCAGTAGGGAAAGGTCCAACAGCTGGCACAGCTGAGCCTTTAAAGAGAGATTCTGAGTAGGTCTTCTTGTCTACCAAGGTATCTAAAGCCTGGCGGAACTTGTCATCTGCTACGTAAGGATTTTCAAAGTTATAGTAGTAAGCTAGGTAGCGAGAACCTTCTACTTCAGAAATTTTGTAGTTCTTATCGGAAGTATAGGTACTTAGATTTGCATAAGGCAGACCATAGACGGCATCGACTTCCTTAGACTTGAGGGCTGCAGAAATAGCTGTCGGATCAGAGAAGTATTTAATCTTCAGATTAGCAACTTTTGGCTTACCATCCCAGTAGTCGTCATAAGCCTTGAGCTCTGCTCCGCTCTCAGGAGTGTACTTGGTCACCATGTAAGGTCCAGTTCCGACAGGAGCCTTATCAGATGCGCTCTTGCCAGTCGTATCGACAATGGCGGAGTAGGGCTCTGCCAAGAGATTAGCCATGATAGGCTGAACAGCCTTTGTCTTAATGGTCACAGTTTGACCCTCTGCAGAAATGCTGTCAATGCCCAGATCAGCAGCTGCCCGCTCACTCTTCTCAACCAGACGTTCTAGAGAAGCTTTGACCTTTTCACCGGTCATTTTTTCACCATTTTGGAAGACAACCTTATCCTTGAGGGTAATTTTCCACTCTAGGTCTGATACTGCTTCGATTTTCTCAGCCAACCAAGGTTTCACCTCAAGTTTGTCGTCCATCTTAAAGAGGGTTTCTCCCACTCCGTAACGGACCGTGAACCAGCCATTGTATTCCGCTGCTGGGTCAATATTTTCTGGAAATTGTGTATAGCCAATAGTCACAGTCTTGCTGTCACCATCGCCAGCAGGCTCGCTGGTTTTGCTAGGGTTTACACAGGAAGCTAGGGCTAGGCCTGCCAAGGTTAAAACCATTATTTTTTTTAAATATTTCATAAAATATTCAAATTCCTTTTCTATTTTGTAAACTACTTTTAGACGTTCTGTCCTAGTCAAATCTAAATACGCTTCGCTCTCTGTCTAAGGTGGTTCTATGTCCTGAAGATGAGAGAGCAGACGAGTGAAAAACAAATGATTGCTCATCCTCTTTCCTCCTTGGGGATGTGCTTGTCTTAATCTTTTCCTTCCAGATAGCTTCTAGCATCTTCGACAAAGGCAGTTGGCAAAGCCAGGTCAGCCTGCAACTCATCGCGATAAGTTCGGATGACTTCTTCCTCTCGGCCGGAGACAACCTTTTCAGCCCAGTCTGGGTCTAGGAGCAGGGCCTTGCCGAGGGCAAGGAGCGGAATCCCCGCATCCAATACTCGCTGGGCATCCTGCTTGGTCTTTATCTGACCGACACCAATAAGGGGTACTCTACCATTAATTTTTTTGATAATTTTCTGAATCACTGGCTCTGAGTCCTGAGAATCTCTGATAGACGAGCGCCAGACATCAGAGGTCGAAATATGTAGATAGTCCACTTGATGATAGATGAGCTGCTCCAGCAACTGCAGGATGTCATAAAGCTGGATACCTGGCTCTTCAATCTCTTCTGGAGAAAAGCGGTAGCCAATCAGGAAGGGGCGGTCGGCCTCTTCTTTGACTAGTTGCTTGGCTCTTTTCAGCAAGGTCTTTGGAAAGCGCAGGCGGTTGTTAAGACTGCCGCCCCACTTGTCCTGACGGACATTGGAATGGGGAGAGACAAACTGCTGGATCAGATAGGTATTGGCGCCATGAAGCTCAACTCCGTCAAAGCCAGCCTGAATGGCCCGTCTGATGGCTGACAGAAAATCCTCTATCACCTGCTCCACTTCAGCGTTTTTGAGCGCTCTCGGCTCTGCCAGATAATCGCGCGGAGCCTTGACAGCGCTGGGTGCTACTGGCTGACCGTCAATCAAATCGGGCAGAACCATACGACCACCATGATAGAGCTGGACAATAGCCAGAGCCCCTTGGTCCTTGATGGCCTTGGCCAGACGGCTAAGCCCCTCAATCTTATCGTCCTCGGCGCCGCTGAAGCTCTCCGCAAAGGACTTTCCCAGAGGATGGACATAGGTACTGCCAGTAATGACCATACCAACCGACCTAGACCGGCGGGCAAAAAAATCAATATCTGCCTGAGATACATAGCCACCCGGCTCACTAGCGCAGATGGTCATAGGAGCCAAGACAACGCGATTGCGCATGGCCTGACCATTTTTAAAAGTGAATTCATCCTGAATCTGTGTATTCATCTGGTCACCTCTTTCCCAAGATAAATCATGTTGTTTTTTAATAATAAAGCCTTAGAGTAAGGTTGCTTGCCAAGTCTGGTCCCGCTCTTCCAAGAGCAGCACTCGTCCTTGGGGGACATCAATGTTCCAAAAAACAGCCTCTCGGTCAACCAAATGCTGGTAAATCAAGCGAAGGACTCCCAAATGAGCCACTAGAGCGATTGATTCCTCAGTAGTATCTAGCAGGCGGTCTGTTGCTGCCCAAACTCTGGTCTGAAAGTCTGAGAAAACTTCTGCTTCAGGAGGCGTGACCTCAAAGGGGGCTTCCAGCCAAGCCTGCCAGACTTCTGGAAAAGCCGCTTCAATCTCATCAGCTGTCAATCCTTCCCATTGTCCAAAGCCCCGCTCATCAAAGTCAGCTATGGGCTGGACTTGCCTGTCTGGAAAAGCCAGCTGGGCTGTTTCCTGCGTCCGCTTGAGACTACTAGTGTAGATTGCATCAATCGCATGCTTCTGCATCAGCAGGGCCAGCTGCTTGGCATCTTTTTGACCTTGCCCGTTGACAGAGACATCATGGCTACCATAGAAACAGCGCCTGCGGTTGTAGTCTGTCTGACCGTGCCGCATTAGATACCATCTTTTCATCCTAGCACCACCAATCCTAAGAGATAGAGGAGTTGGGCAACTTCAACATAGGCTCCTAGCGTATCGCCTGTGTGGCCGTCAATTTTATCATAAACGAACCGGCGATAGCCGATTGCTCCCAGAAATACCAAGCCGTAAGCCAGAAGGCCTCTCCAGCGGAAAACCAGCAGAGACAGGAGCAAAGGCAAAAGCTGGGAAAGCAGGATATGACTAGTCTTGCTACCACTGAAGAAATTTCCCGAGCCGCCACCTTCTCTGGCATAGGTCATCCGGTAAAGCTGTAGGCTCAGACCAGCCTTGCCAATCATGGTCAGACTAGCCACGATAAACCAGCGAGGCTCTGGCAGATAAGGGTAGAGAACCAGCATCAGAGCATAGTAGAGAATGAGTGCCAGAACGCCATTGCTGCCAATCCGGCTATCCTTCATAATCTCCAGCATCCGCTCCTTCTTACGAGAGGAGAAGAGACCATCTGCCGTATCCGCCAGAGCATCTAAGTGAAAACCGCCTGTCAGCAGAACATCGAAAGCAAGGGTCAGAACCCAAGCGACCATCCCTGGCAGGACTAGGCTCGTCAGGAAATAAAATCCACCTGAAATCAAACCCAGCAAAAGGCCAAAGAGGGTCAGAAAAGGCAGACCCCGTCGCAGATAGGAAATATCTACTGCCTTTGGAATCACAATCCGGCTAAAAAATTGGGTATAGATAATCAATGCCTTTATCATTTCAACTGCTGAGCGAGGCCGCAGATGACTAGATAAGCCTCACTCGCCTCCTTTGCAATCAGTTGGTTAATCTTGCCCTGCACATCACGGAAAAAGCGACCTAGTCTGGTCTCTGGGACAATGCCCAGTCCAACCTCGTCCGTTACAATCCAGCACTCAGCATCAGTCTGACGGATTGTAGATAGGAGCTCTTGCCATTCTTCTTCCAAGAGCTGCAGCAGGAAAGACTGCTCCTGCCGACTGAGAAAATGCTCCTCCGTCAGATCCAGCTTGTCTGGAAAATGCTGGGCAATCAAATCAAAGAGGCAATTGTTGGTCAGAAGGGTGGCACAATCCAGCAGGTAAACCGGATGCGACTGCTCTCGCAACCAGTCGGACAGCCCTGCATACTGCTCCTGAGTTGTCCAGGAAGCCGGCCGGCGTTCTTGGTGTAGTCGAATCCGCTCCTGCCATTCTGGATCCTCTCCTCGAGGCAGGCCGGTCGCAATGTAGCAGACTTCCTCTCGGTCAGCTAACTGATCCTCCGCAAATGCCGACTTACCGCTTCTGGCACCACCTGTCACTAACACAATCTTAGCCATTTGCTTCTTCTTTCATTTCTTGAAATGCCTGCTCAAAGGCTGACAAGGTCTGGTCTAGGTCCGCTCTAGTATGGGCACTGGACATAAAGTTGGTTTCATACTGAGATGGTGCCAGATAGATGCCCTGCTCCAGCAAGAGACCGTGCAGTCGTGCAAACTGAGCATGGTCAGCCGCCTTAGAATCCTCAAAATTGCGGACCGGCTTCTGACTGAAGAAGAAGCCAAACATGGTCCCTTTTGATACGACTTGCAGATCAATGCTGTACTTGTCTGCTAGATTTCGCAAGCCATCACAGAGGTAGCTTGTTTTCTCTTCAATCTCAGCAAAGAGCTCCGGTGTTAGCTGTTTCAGGGTTTCATAACCGGCCGTCATGGCGACTGGATTGCCCGACAGGGTACCAGCCTGGTAGATGCTGCCTAGAGGCGCTACCTGATCCATATAGAGGGCCTTGCCGCCAAAGGCTGCGACTGGGAAGCCGCCACCGATAACCTTACCCAAGCAGACCAGATCCGGATCTGTCTGATAGAGGCCAACTGCCCCCTGATAATGAGCTCGGAAACCACTCATGACCTCATCCACGATGAAGAGAGAGCCGTATTCCTGAGTGAGGGAGCGAATAGTACTGATAAAGTCCGCATCCGCTGGAATCAAGCCCATATTGCCAGCAACGGCTTCTAAAATGACACAGGCAATGTCGTCTCCGTGCTTTTCAAAGCAAGCCTTGAGAGCATCTGTATCATTGTAAGGCAAGGCCAGAGTTTCCCCAGCTACCTGAGCAATGACTCCGGCAGAATCAGCAATCCCAAAGCTGGCCAGGCCTGAACCAGCCTGAACCAAAAATGAATCACTGTGACCGTGATAGCAGCCGATAAATTTGACAATTTTAGAGCGCTTGGTCACTCCACGCGCTACCCGAATGGCGCTCATGGTCGCTTCCGTTCCCGAATTGACCATCCGCATTCTTTCCATGAAAGGCAGACGCTCCTGCACCAGCTGGCCGAGGGCAATCTCTCTGGGGCTCGGAGCACCAAAACTGGTCCCCTCCCAAATAGCTTCCTCAACTGCTGGCAACACATCCTTAGGAGCATGCCCCAAAATCATAGGCCCCCAAGACAGGACGTAGTCAATATAGCGGTTGCCATCGACATCATGCAGATAGGCTCCGCTGGCTTTTTCGATAAAAAGCGGGTGGCCGCCCACAGCCTTAAAAGCCCGGACAGGACTGTTGACCCCGCCTGGAAAGAGCTTTTGAGCCTCTGTGAAATATTGGTTGGAATGTTCTCTCTTCAAGTTCGTCCTCCTTATCTAGAAAACTGCTGATTTTCCGCAGTCTCTATCCTTCTTTCAGATAACCGGCCGCATCTTTGGCAAAATAAGTGATAATCAAGTCTGCTCCAGCCCTTTTCATACTGGTCAAAGTTTCCATAACAATAGCTTTTTCATTGATCCAGCCCTGCTGGGCTGCTGCCTTGACCATAGCGTATTCTCCACTGACATTATAGGTCACCAAAGGCAGCTGAGTTTCCTGGCGCAGCTCTCTGAGGATATCCAGAAAGGCCAGAGCCGGCTTAACCATGAGAAAGTCTGCTCCTTGCTCCTCATCGCTCTTGGCCTCTCTTAGAGCCTCCAAGCGATTGGCCGGATCCATCTGATAGGTCTTGCGGTCACCAAAGGCCGGAGCACTCTCGCCA
The DNA here is from genome assembly GCF_000286495.1 of Streptococcus sp. AS14. Classification (NCBI taxonomy): domain Bacteria; kingdom Bacillati; phylum Bacillota; class Bacilli; order Lactobacillales; family Streptococcaceae; genus Streptococcus; species Streptococcus sp. AS14. The sequence goes on along the minus strand of NZ_ALKI01000012.1, from coordinate 335,978 downwards.
GCATCTCGGAAAGGCCCATAAAAGCTAGAGGCAAACTTAATCGCATAGGACATGATGGGAATGTCTTCAAAGCCAGCCGCATCAAGCCCCTGACGGATAGCCGCCACAAAACCGTCCATGGCATTGGAAGGCGCAATGACATCTGCTCCAGCCCTGGCTTGGCTGACAGCGACTTCTGTCAGTCTAGTCAGAGACAGATCATTGTCCACTTCCTCCCCTCGTAAAATGCCGCAATGGCCGTGACTGGTAAACTCACAGAGACAGGTGTCTGCAATGACGACCGTCTCAGGGAAATGCTTCTTGATCAAACGGATAGCTTCCTGCACAATGCCATTTTCAGCTGAAGCCTGACTGCCTCTTTCGTCCTTTTCTGACGGAATGCCAAAGACGATAAAAGCCCGAATGCCCAAGTCCACACATTCCTGCACTTCTGGCAGCAAATCCTCGAGGGAGAACTGATAAACTCCCGGCATGGAGGCTACTTCTTGCTTTTCAGTCAAACCTTCCTTGACAAACAAGGGTTGGATAAAATCATCCACAGACAGCTTGGTTTCTCGAACCAGCTGCCGTAGACCGCTGCTTCTCCTCAGTCTGCGATGTCTATAAAATTCCATGCTTCTTCTCTTCTTTCTTGATTATTTCCTTGACCATTTCCTCAACAGAAGGACTCTGGGGCTGGTAGTCTACCCCATAGCCGGACTCCTTGACTGCCTGAGCCGTTGTCTGCCCAATCACTGCAATCTGATGACTAGACGCTAGATGGGGCTTAATAGCACAAAAACTCTGCCAAGCCGATGGACTGGCAAAGGTCCAAATCACATCCTCCTGGGACAGATAGGTCTCGAGCTGATCCTGACCAGCAGGGTTTGAGGTCGTTTCGTACATAGGCCAAGCCCAGACATCATGACCTGCTTCTTTTAACTTCTCAGCCAGACTGGGATTGGACAAGCTGCTCTGGGGCAGCAAGATCTTCTGCGTCGGCAGATCCAAAGCCAGCCACTCCTGAATAAAGTCAAGACCATAGTGGCTGCTGGCCTGAAAATCACAGTCTCGGCCTAGTTTGTCCAGCGCCTGACTGGTCTGAGGCCCGATGGTCGCAATCTGGAAGTCCGCTTTCAGATAGGGACTGAAAGCCTCTACTGCGACAGCGCTGGTAAAAAAGACCCAGTCGACTTCTGGCAGAACTGCTTGAACAGCTTCTGGTAAGGGCAAAGACTGACAGCGAATGAGAGGGACATGGTGCGTCTCAAATCCTGCCTGTCTGATCTTTTCTAGCCAGGCAGAGTCCGGCGCCTGCTCTCTGGTAAAGATTATTTTTTTAACCATGGCATTCCTACTGCTCCCTTATCGGCTATCTGGCGCACAGCCTGCTCTGCCAATTCCTGACCATCTTGCCCTTGAAGGCTTACAAAGACACATTGGCCGTCCTCCTTGGCCAGCATGGCCTCTAACTGATAGTCCTGACCCTTTTTCTGGGCAAAAGCAGCGATAGGGAAAGTACAGTCTGCATTCATCTGAGCCAAAACTTCCCGCTCAACTGACACTTCAGCAGCTGTCTTCTCATCCTGAACAGTTGCCAACAGTTGCCGCAGCTCCTCATCCTCTTTCCGGCATTCCACCGCCAAAGCGCCCTGAGAAATAGCTGGCAGACAAAGACTGGTCTCTAAAGGCTGAATGTGAAGACGGCTTTGGTCCAGCCAGCCCAAGCGTTTAAGACCGGCCATAGCCAAGACAATGGCGTCGTACTCGCCTTCTTCCAGCTTCTTGATACGTGTATCAATGTTGCCCCTCAGTGGCTTGAAAGTCAAATCCGGCCTCTGAGCCTGCAGCTGAACCTGTCGGCGAATGCTGCTGGTTCCTATAAGAGCGCCCTCAGGAAGATTAGCCAGCGTCTGGCCAGCTTGACGGAAAATCAAGCAATCTCGAACATCTTCTCGCTGACTAATCGCACCGAGCGCACAGCCCTCAGCTAGCTTAGCCGGCATGTCCTTGAGACTGTGGACCGCCATATCAATCTCACCAGCTAAGAGGGCTCGTTCGATTTCCTTGACAAAGACTCCCTTGCCGCCAATTTCCTGGAGGCTGACATGGGTCAAGCGATCTCCTTTTGTGGTATAGGGAACGAGGACAAAATCCCGCTCTGGATGGATCGCCTTGAGCTGGTCCACTAACCGCTGGGTCTGGGTCATAGCCAGCTTACTCTTGCGGGTTCCTACCTTAATGACCTTCATCTTTTCCCCTTTCTCTGTGCAAGCCAAATATCTTGGCAATCAAGGCAATGTCATAGTCTGAATGCTCTCCGACTGACAGCTCTTTGAGCTGCAAGATTGGCTCCTTCAAGACTTGGTTGATAATACTCTTCATGTGCTTGGAAATCTGCTTCTGCTCCCGCTCGGTCAAATCCGGAAACTTACGATTAAGGCTTTCCATGGCCGAAGCTTGAGCTTCCAAAGCCTTATCCCTGATTTCCTGAATCAAAGGAATAATGCCCAGCTGCTGACGCCAGTCAGCAAACTTGACCAGCTCCTCATCAATCTCCAAAGCAATCCGACCGGCAATCTCCTGCCGCTCCGCTTTGTATTGCTCCAGTTGATTGGTTAGATTTTCAATATTATAGAGCTTCAGAGATGAGCTCGGATGACAGGAACGAGGCAGACAAAGGTCAAATACAATTGCACCCTCCTTAAGCATAGAGGGAAAGATAATGTATTCTTCCGTTTTAACTGCCGAAAAAACCACATCCGCATCCGCCAGCACCGCTTCCAATTCATCCCAGCCATGGGCAGATACCCTGTCCTCTGTCAGAAATGCTTGGGCCTTGCTGACCGTCCGATTGAGCAGCATAACGGATTCGAATGGACGCTGCAAGGCATACTTAGTCACCAGCTGACCAATCTCTCCCAAACCGATTACAGCCACCTTTTTAGTGCTGTAATCCAGCCCCAGTCGGTCCAATTCTTGGATAGCCGTCAGACCGATAGAAATAGGCCGGTCATTGATTCGATAAGAATCATGCATGCGCTTAGCAAAGGTCAGCGCCTGCTTGAAAGCCTGATTGAGGACAATTCCAGTCGTACCAGCATCTTGCGCTGTCAAGAAAGCCTGCTTGAGCTGGCCCAAGACCTGACTTTCACCGACAATTTTGGATTCTAGGCCGATGGAGACCCGCAGCAGATGCCGCAAGGCCTCATCCCCCTCACGAAAGACTAAATACTCTTCCAGCTCCTTGACAGGAATTTGAAACCAGTCCGCCAAAAAATGCTTGGAATAGTAGCGGCCAGTATGCAGCTGGTCCACCACCAGATAGAGCTCAGTCCGATTGCAGGTGGACAGGATAATATTTTCCAAGATACTTTTTTCTCTTTTCAGGAGCTTCAGAGCTTTCAGCCCCTCCCGATCTGAAAAATGCGCTTTTTCCAAAATTGTCAGTGGCGTTTCCCGATGGGTCAAACCCACATATAATAGGTGCATGCTTCTTTCCTTCTTTTAAAGTTGGTCTAAAATTGCTTCTATCTTCTTGCGAATCTCCTTGGAACGGCTGGGCGAGAGACCGTTGGTCGAGATCATGACAGATACGTCCTTCTTTCGCGCAATGGCTACATTGTAGAAGTCAGAAAAGGTCTTGTCGCCCGTATTGTTTACCAGTTGACTGGGTGCCGCATCCACCATAATCTGACGGTTAACTTTCTCCTGATCTGTACAGGCAAAGACTAGCTTTGCGCCTTCCAAATCGCCTGTCTGGTAGGGTCTAGCTAGCCATTGGATCTCCGCCTGTGGAATGTCAGCATGCAGAGTCGGACTGACCACTGTCACAGCAGCCTGCTCAGCCAGCAGGGTCTTAATCTTCCGCGCTGCGACCTTGCCGCCTCCCACTACCACGACTTTCTTCTCTCTGATATTAATCATGACTGGATACATGCTAGCTTCTCCTATTTCTTTTCCCGAAAGATTTTCGCGCTGCGTTTGTAGATTGTATCTGGCTCCTCTAGACGGTCATTGACCAATCGAGCCAGCACAAAAAAGTAATCTGACAGGCGGTTGATATAGATCAATCCTATCTCATTGACCGCTTCATCTGCCTCTATAACAGCCACCATCCGGCGCTCCAAGCGTCTGGTCATGGTGCGGGCCACATGCAGAAGACTCGCAATCCGATGGCCGCCCGGAATGATAAAGCGGTCGATTTTCGGAGGGATATGCATATACTCATCCATCCGCTCCTCCAGCCAGCTGACATTGGCTGGCTCTTGCTTGTAGGGACGCAGTTCCCTCGGTGTAGCCAAGTCGCTGCCGCAGTCAAAGAGATGCTGCTGGATTTCCTCGCATTCTAGACGTAGGTCATCCAAGATGGGATAGTCACGCATCTCAGATACGACATAGCCTAGATGCGAGCATAGCTCATCCATCGTTCCATAAGCTTCGACCCGAATATGGGTCTTGGATACTCGGTCCCCACCGTAGAGGCGTGTAAAGCCCTTGTCACCGTATTTCGTATAAATTCTCATTTTTCTTCTCTGTTGATGATTTGATAAATCTGCTCCATATCCAAAGACTGGCGCAGGACGTCTGCCAACTTATCATACTCTCTGTCTTTAAAGTCTTTGATACTGACAAGCTGGTCCTTGAGCGGTTCTAAGCTCTTAGCCAGACGAAGTTCATTCAGGTACTGACGAGTCCATTCTAGATTGTCAAAGACCCCATGAAGGTAGGTTCCTTGCACCTGACCGCCATAACCCACTGCTCCATCCAGACGCTCGGTCGCCTCACCATTTTGCTCCTTGATGATGGAAAATGGCTCAAGGCTATCCGCCAGCTGGGTTTCGCCCATGTGAATCTCGTAGCCTTCTAAGTCTTGCCCCTCATGCAGAGCTCTGACCTGAGTCGTCCTCTTGACCGGCTGAAGCACCGTCTCGGTCTCTAAAATACCCAGCCCGCTAATCTCTTCTAAGTCAGACTCTAGGTGCAGCGGGTCACTAATCTTCTGCCCCAGCAGCTGATAGCCGCCGCAGATGCCAAAGATTCGCACGCCCTGCTCCAGACACTCGAGAATCTCGGTTTCAAGACCAGACTCGCGTAGGTAGTTCATGTCTTCGATGGTATTTTTGCTGCCCGGCAGAATCAAGAGATCCGGCCGACCGATTGCATCACCAGGCTGGACATAGCGGACAGAAACATCCGGCTGGATTTCTAGACTATGAAAATCCGTAAAGTTAGACAGGCGCTTGAGGCTGACAACTGCGATATCCAGACTCTTTCTGCTATCAAAGCGCCGGCTTTTCTGTACCAGGGCCACACTGTCTTCACTGTCAATATCCAGTTGGGCATAAGGCACGACTCCGATAACCGGCACCTGAGTCAGCTCTTCAATCATATCAATGCCAGACTGTAGCAAGGCCACATCGCCACGGAATTTATTGATAATAACACCCTTGATCCGCTTGCGATCCTCAGATGGCATGAGCTCAATCGTTCCGTAGATAGAGGCAAAGACGCCTCCCTTATCAATATCTGCCACTAAAATAACTGGCGCATCAACCAGCTTGGCCATGCCCATATTGACAATATCTCGGTCATTGAGATTGATTTCAGCTGGACTGCCAGCACCCTCAATGACGATGATATCATTCTCAGCGCCCAGCTCCTCATAGACTTCCTTAATCTTAGGCAGGAGCTGCTGCTTGTATTCATGGTATTCGACGGCATCCATATCCCGCAGTACTCGTCCTAGAAAAACAACCTGGGACTTGCGGTCAGACGTGGGCTTGAGCAGGACCGGGTTCATGCGGACATCCGGCTCCTTGCCAGCTGCCTCAGCCTGAACGACCTGAGCCCGGCCCATTTCATCTCCTTTCTTGGTGATAAAGGAATTAAGCGCCATATTCTGCGACTTAAAAGGTACCACTTCTAGGCCATCCTGCTTGAAAATCCTGCAGAGCCCCGCCGCAATAATGCTCTTCCCAGCATCAGAGGCAGTCCCCTGTACCATCAATGATTTGACCATTTTACATGTCCTCCTAGCTGCTCAAAGAAAGCAGCTTCATTTTCTGCCAGCGGCGTCTGGATAGTCTGATGAAGCTTGACAATCCAAGGTACAGCCAAGCCTGCCTCTACTAGCAGATCTCCCTGCTGGAAGAAATCAAACTTGCTGCCCTCCGCAATCAAATGCCCCTTCTGCAGCAGATAGGCATAGTCACAGCAGTCATACATCAGATCCATGTCATGGCTAGATACGATGATGTTGGTTCCAGCCTGGACTAGCTTTTTCATGGTCGCTGCCATCTGGTCCCGTCCTTTGGGATCCAGTCCTGCCGTCGGCTCATCAAGCAGCAGATACTTGGGCTGCAGGGCCAGCATACCTGCAATAGCCACCCGCTTTTTCTGGCCGTAGCTCAGATACTGCAAGGGTCTGTCCTGCAGATGGGAAATGTCCATCATCTCTAAAGCTGTCGCTACTCTGCTTGCTATCTCGTTTTCTTCATAGCCTAAGTTTTCCAAGGCCATGCCAATATCGTCCTTCACAATGGTATAAAAGAGCTGCTGCTCCGGATTCTGAAAGACCATATTGACATGCTGCCGATACTGGAACAAGGCCTTCTTAGAGTCGCCTACAGGCTGACCATCATATAAAACACTGCCCTTCTGCGGTTGGAGCAGTCGGGTGATGATTTTCATGATGGTAGACTTACCTGAACCGTTGACTCCCAGAATGCCAGTAATCCGGCCCTCTTCGAAGTCCATAGAAATATCGTGCAGCGTTGGATTTTCGTCATACGAAAAAGAAATATTCTTTACTTGTAACATCTATGTTTCCTATCTACTTTCCATTATAGTATAAAAGCAGTCTTATTGTAAATGCGCTTTCATTATTCACTGTGCTCTGCATCAAATCTTAGCGTCAGTACTTCATTTAAATGCTGATTATCATCTAGCAATTTAACAAAAAGAGTATTGGCTAATCTGCCCCAAGCTTGGTGTTGCTTCCTTTTATTGTAAAAGGAGAATTTCAAGTCCAAGGTATCCCGAATGGTCACAAACTCATAGAAGACCAGGAAAATAAAGCGATACATGAGGACAATCAAGTCTAGCAGTACCCGTGGCACATGCATGGCTTTAAAAAGCCGCAGCATCTGAGCAAAAGGCACCGTCAGGACAAAGAAATAAGTCGAAACCAAAGATGAATAGATGCGCAAGAGGATAAAAATGGTCTGCTGAACAGAAGATTGGCTGATGCCCAGATAGCCCTGACCTAAAGGCAAGGCCAGCAAGAGCTGCTCCTGACTGTTCTGATAGGTCAAGACAAAGGTCAAGAGACTAATCAGGATAAAGATACTGGCATGCAGATACCACTTCAGATAGCGCAGCCACGGAAGCCGAGCCACATAGCAAGTCAGAGGCGCCACCAAGATGATAAGTCCTAGCTGCAGACTCCTGACACCAGAAAAGCTGGCAGCTAACAAGAGCAGATAGATGACAAATTTATAAGCAACCGGCAGATTTTTCAGCCGATTTTGATAGGCGTATTTATCAATCGCAAACAAGTGGAGAGCTCCTTTCTAGCTTTGTTTTTACCATACCCCCAGTACAGAGCAGCTCCGGTCCCAAATAGGCTTAATCGCTATCAAGAACCAGAGCTCGCTCATACTGTTGAAGGCTTTTATTTATGTTCAGAGTTTTCCTTTTGTTGGCCTTGCTTTTTCCCTTTGTGGTAGCCAATGACATAGAAGATAATACCCGCTCCAATACTACCTTGCAGGGTGAAGAGCAGACTTTCTACTTCCGGACCTGCTGGCTCAAAGATTGGTGAAAACCAAGGCTCATAGTCCTTTTGGATAGAGCTAATGGTTTTTTCAGCAGCGTCATCTGTTCCACTGTATTCCACACCCTTAGGTGCAAAGATAAAGGCAGCTAGAGTGACTGCTACTGCAGCCAAGATTAAGATGATATTCTTGTATTTTTTCATTTGAACAGACCTGCTCTTTCTTTGACATTTTCTGAGATTAAGTTATAGAGGACAACTGTCAGCAATCCCTCTACGATAGCGATTGGGATTTGAGTAGTCAAGAAGACACCCATGAATTTCAGTGCAGAACCAACAAAGCCGCTGTTAGCATCTGGGAAGACCAAACCGAGCTGGATAGAAGTTGTCGCATAAGTCGCCAAGTCCGCAATCACAGCACAGATAAAGATCGAAACTGGTGTAGAAAGCTTAATGGATTTAGCAAACTTGTAGACAAAATAACCAACAAATGGACCAACCACTGCCATTGAGAAAGCATTGGCACCCAGAGTTGTCAAGCCGCCGTGAGCCAAGAGAAGGGCTTGGAAGAGCAAGCAGATGGTTCCCAAAACGCTGATAACGGATGGGCCAAACATAGCTGTCCCCAGACCAACCCCGGTCGGATGCGAGCTAGATCCTGTAACAGACGGAATCTTCAAAGAAGACAGAATAAAGATAAAGGCACCGGACAAGGCCAGCATAGTCTTGGAATTTGGATCCTCTGCAACGATTTTCTTGATGCGCATCAAGCCTACTACAAAGAAAGGCAGGAATACGGCGAACCAGAAGATACACCAAAAGAGTGGAAGATAGCCTTCCATGATATGCATAGCTGACACAGACTGGGTACTCAGTACCGCCAAAATAGCCAGCAAGGCAACGAAAGTTACTTTTTTATTTTTTAATAGTTTCATGTTTTTTTCCTTTTCTAAGAGCCTGAGCTCACAAGAATGAATCTTCATCCTTGAACATAGACTCTGATTTTAAAAAATCTTCTTTTTCACGAGGAAGGTAGTAAAATAAGGCAGCTTGGTTTCTGGTGTGATTCCATCGAGGCCCAGCATAGTCTGCTGCTTGTCCGTCGAAGAGTTGCTAACCATAAAAGTCTGCTGCAAGAGACCGAGCTTTTCGAGCAGGGGCAGGACGGTATCTAGGTGATTGGCCACCTTCATCAGCACAATCGAGTCATGCAGCTCAAGCGCCGCCTCAATCTTCTCAGCAGAAGCCGTAGCCGGCATGACCGCCAGAGACTCCTCATCCATGGTCAGAGGCTGACCTAGCTCAGAAGCCATGCTACAGAAAGAGGTGATACCAGGGATGGTCTGACAGTCGATTTCCTTTTCCAGCAGGGCCAGCAGATAGCTGTAAGTACTATAGACCATGGGGTCACCCAGTGTGATAAAGCCGACATTCTTGCCAGACTTGACATCCTCTGCGATTTCAGCAGAGATGGCCTGCCACTGGACTTCTTTGGTCGAATTGGAACGGACCATAGGGAAATGCCGCTGCTTGATTTCGAGATGCTCTTTCAGATAGGGCTCTGCAATACCTAATGCAAAGCTCTTGCTTCCCTTCTTAGCTTCTGGTGTATAGAGAATATCTAAGTCTTCCAAAAGCCGACTGGCCTTGATAGTCACTAGCTCGCTATCACCCGGTCCCACACCAATTCCGTAAAATTTTGCCATTCCTTCCTCCTATTCGATGATTTCTTCTAAATGCTGGATGTAGAGCTGCTGAACTTCAGGATATTCACCCAGACCGACTAGGTGAGCCTTAACCTCATATCCCCGCTCCTTGAAGAAGTGATACCAAGAACCTTCCTCATCTGAGCTCATATCATTGGTCGCATGGTCGCCCGCTACCAGCATGAAAGGTGCCAGGTGAACTTCTCGGACACCCTCTTTCTTCAGTTCCTGCTCAATCAGCTCAACCGGAGGATAGCTCTCTACACATCCGATATAGACTGAACTTCCCTTCATCATATGATCCAAGGCTGCATAAGCTGTAAAGGCATAATGCTGACTGCCATGGCCCATCAAAACTGTTGCTGCACCCTGACCCTCATGGCCATACCGTTCCAGCAGAATATCCTTGACGGCCTCATAGTCTTCCTGACTATTGAGCAGAGGCTTGGCAACGAATAGCTTTTTAAAAGCTGATTCAAACTCTTTGGCTTGGGCGAGAATTTTTTCGTACTCGCTGCCCAAAATGACATGGAGAGGCTGGATATAGACCTCTTCAGTGCCCACTTCCAAGAGCTGCTCTAACATCTCTTTGACTGTAGGAATATCTAGCCCTTCCTGCTTCTTAATCCGCCGTCTAACGACATTGGATGTAAAAGCTCGGTGAACCGGATAGTCTGGAAAATGTTCCTGAATAGCCTGCTCACAAGCCTCAATTGTTTTGCGTCTGGTCTCGGGATAGGTCGTTCCGAAACTGACTACTACTATAGCTTTACTCATGACCTGCATCCTTTCAGAGAATTTCCCGACATTTATCGATGATGGAAGCGATAGTCGCTTCATCCGTCTCAACAATCTTGCTAAAGCCCGCTTCCTCTAAAACAGCCCGCGTGCTGGCACCCATGACAACGATAGGGACATCTGTCCAGTCAAATCCAGCTTCCTGACTAGCTGCTACAAAGTTCATGGCCGCAGCAGAGTTCGGAAGACAGACCACTTCAATCTCGGACCAATTGTCACTGCTAATCTGACTGTCAAAGGCCAGCCTGTGGCTAGCAATAATCGGCAGCGAATAGAGTTCTGCCAGACTAGCTTTCTTATGCTCAGCAGTCAGAATATACCAGTTGCCGCCTTCTTTTTCAAGAGCAGCCGCGAAATCCACATCCGACTGCTGTGGCGTCATCCGATCCAGTACAATACCGCTCGCTTCGATAGATTTAGCCGTATGATGACCAATAGCTGCAAAGCGGATGTGCGGCAGACTGCGCAAGTCTTTGCCTGCCTTGCGGAGGGCTTTCAAGAAGAGAGGCCAGCTCTGCATATCTGCAAAGAGGAGACCATCTACCTGCTCCAAGTCCGGCAGCTGCAATTCTAACTCTTCAACCAAATCTCGAGCAGGGAAAGTGGTCAGCGCCGCTCCAGCATCCTTGAGCAAGCGAGGAAGTCTGCCCGTCTCTGACTGCTGGATAAGGATATTACGACCGAAAAGCGGCAGATTCTCATGGAAATTCAGCTGCTGTCTATAGGCCACGACATCACCTACCACGATGACACTCGGTGCCTTAAAGTCCTCAGCTTCTGCTAGTTCGACTATGTTACCCAAGGTTCCGTCCACTGAACGCTGCTGAGGATGGGTTCCCCATTCAACGATGGCGGCTGGCTTGTCCTTGCCATAGCCTCTAGCCGTCAGCTCTTGGACGATGGTAGGCAGATTTTTCATGCCCATGAGGAAGACCAAGGTTCCTTTGAGCTCAGAAATTGCTTCCCAGTTGAGCATTTCTGTCTCATCCTTGAGATGGGCTGTAAAGACATGGAAGCTAGTCGCTACATCCCGATAAGTCATAGGAATCCCTGCATAGGTCAAACCAGCCACAGCAGAGGTGATACCTGGCACCACTTCAAAGTCCACACCAGCTTCCACCAGCTTGACTCCTTCTTCTCCGCCTCGGCCAAAGATATAGGGATCACCGCTCTTGAGGCGGACTACCCGCTTGCCCTGACGGGCTTTTTCAATGAGAATCTTTTCAATCTCTTCCTGTCGGATGCAGGGCTGGCCTGGCTTTTTACCGACATCGATCTTTTCGCAGTCAGACTTTAGATGCTGAAAGAGTTCCTGATTGACCAAGCGGTCAAAGACCAAGACATCTGCTTCTTGAAGACGTCTCTTTCCTTTGAGGGTCAACAACTCCGCATCGCCTGGACCTGCTCCCAGTAATGTTACTAAACCGGACATTTTTTCTCCTTTTATTAGCTATTTTGTCAGATAAGCCTCTAACTCTTCCAAGTTAGAAACCATCTGCGGATAGGCCACAATTGGCCGAGAGATGATAATGCAGTCCATCCCCAGCTCTTGACAGCCATCAATCTTTTCACGAATACCGCCGACTGTACCGCTTTCCTTGGAAACAAAGACATCTGCTCCGGAACGCAGCAAGAGCTCTTTATTACACTCTTTGGAAAATGGAGCCTTAATCGCATCAATCTGATCCGCTACCAGTCCCAGACTTTCACAGGCTAGAAGCACTTCTGAAGTCGGCAGAACGCGAACGACAATCCGCTGCTCTGGCAGTCCCTTGACAAAGAGCGGCAAGGTCTTGCTGCCTGTTCCCAGATAGACTGTCTTGTAGCCGCGCTTGGCAATCTCATCAATTGCTTCTTGGGTCGAATGCACCACGATGGCCCCGCTCAAATCCAAGGTCGCCTGACGCTCAAAGCGCAGGTAAGATACACCGGCCATCTCTGCCGCCCGAATGGCTTCCTTGGAAACAATGTCCGCAAAAGGATGGGTCGCATCAATGATTTCATCCACATCATTTTCTTTGATAAAGGCAACCATGTCCTCGGCTGTCAGCCGGCCCTGAATGACCGGCTGGCCAAATTTGGAAGCCAAGTGCCGACCGTAGTCTGTGACAACAGAGCTGGTCACATCAATCTTCAAGCGGTCAAGCACTTCTAAAATAGCGGTGCTGTCGGATGTCCCTCCCAGCAGTAATTTCATCATAAAGTATATCCTCGAGGTGTGATCATACGTCCGTTTTTAACATAAGTTTCTTTGTTACCAACGATAACGATTGTCGTCATATCTACCAAAGTCTCATCTAGGTCTTTGATAGTCGTCAAGATAATTTCCTCATCCTTACGGCCAATGTCCTTACCGATACCGACAATGGTATCCTCTGACTTGTACTCAGACATGATAGAAAGTGCTTTTGTCAGATGGTCTGGACGTCCCTTACTCCGAGGGTTGTAGAGGCAGACTACAAAGTCACCTTGAGCTGCGGCATGTAGACGCTTCTCAATCATTTCCCAAGGCGTCATCAAGTCACTCAGACTGATGTGACAGAAGTCGTTCATGAGGGGAGCTCCCATAACTGCAGCAGCACCCAGACTAGCTGTAATACCTGGAACCACCTTAACTTCTACATCACTGGCATCTCCCAGCAATTCTAAAATCAAGCCAGCCATCCCATAGACTCCGGCATCTCCACTAGAAACAACTCCGACATTTTTGCCAGTCTCTCTAGCCAAATCAATAGCCTTTTGACAACGGTCGATTTCCTGGCGCATACCATTCGCTACGAGTTCCTTGTCCTTGACCAAATCAAGAATCAACCGCATATAAGTAGAGTAGCCGACGATAATTTCACAATCGGCTATAGCAGCCAATGCTTCTTGTGACATCAATTCTTCTTTACCTGGGCCTAATCCGATAACGTATAACATATATTTTTTCTCCTTTATGTGTATGATAAAATTTTATAAGGGCAGTTGGTTCATAGGACCATCTGCTTTTTCCTTTTGATTTACTTTTTGGTTATTGCTTTTGCAAGCGCATAGGTACAGCCGTTCTTGGCAAAGCGCTCTGTCAGGACTTGACCCTGACTGGCCAAATCTGCGCTGGCCAAGGCGACACTGCCGACCCCGACTGTCTTTTTGACAAAATCTGACTGAGGATAGCGGTCTGCTACAACAGACAGCTCCTCCTTACTAAAGGTCTCAAAGGGACAGCCCAATTCCTCAGCCAAGGCCAGAATAGCTGCTTCATCCTTCTTGACATCAATGCTGACGATTTTAGAAATCTCACTGGCAGAAATCCCCTGCTGCTGACAAAATTCCTCAAAGCCTTCTCGGAAGACAGCAGGAGCCACATCCTTTCTAGCACCAACTCCTAAGATATAGGGTTGAGGATAGATGATAACTAGATTTTCTCTTTGAAGGTCCTTTTTTTCTGCAGTCAGCAGAATCAGCGGTTCCGTTCCCTTGAGAACAGCCGCAAGTCCTTCCTCATCCACCAGAGTCAGACCGCGAAGGTCGGTAACCCAGTCCTTTTCCTGATAGAAATAGACGGTTCGGCCGCTGCCTAGATAGCTGTTGAAAGGTTTGATGAATTCTCGCAATTCTGGCCGCCAACCATTGACTGATTGAGCCAGATTGTCCAGAGCTGTTACATTCTGCACATCTGTCGCTGTCGTGATAACAGGATTGGAACCGAGCAATTCTGCGATGTCTCGCGTCACTTGATTGGCTCCGCCTAGATGCCCGCTCAGCAGGCTGATGACATTCGTCGCTTTCTCATCCATGACCACTACTGCTGGATCGCTCGCCTTGTCTTTCAAGACTGGAGCAATAGCTCGCACAACTGCCCCGATAGCCATGATACAAATGAGAACATCCACTTCCTGAAAGAGCTGACCAAGCGCCTCAATCACTCGTCCTTCGATGGCAATGACTCTGTCATCTGCCAATCGAGGCGTCGTATAGATAGGGATTTCCTTGCCCAGCTTCTCCCGCAGAGTCAGAGCCAAGTCCTTGCCGACCGCTGTCACTGTTGCGATTGCGTAGCGGGCTTGAGAATCACTTGGCATGGCTGCTCTTCCCCCGTCTGAACTCATGCTGAAAATCTGCATGGTAGAGCTTGGAATAGTAGAATTCCTGACCTAAAAAGTCACCGACCAAAATCAAAGCTGTCTTTCTAATCTTAGCTTCCTTGACTTTCTCAGCAATGTTTGTCAAATCGCCAAAGACCTTCTTCTCATCCGGCCAAGTCGCCTTGTAAATGACCGCCACAGGCGTTTCTGGAGGATAGCCACCCTCGATCAGCTCGCCGACGACCTTTTCGATTCCTTGAACGGACAGGAAGATAGCCATAGAGGTCCGATGCTGAGCATAGCTTTTCAGGGATTCCCGATCTGGCACAGGCGTCCGGCCAGCCATCCGAGTGATGATGAGGCTTTGAGAAACCTCCGGTACGGTATACTCCGCCCCGATACTGGAAGCAGCTCCCAGAAAAGAGCTGACGCCCGGCGTACAGTCAAACTCTATGTCGCGCTTCTTCATCTCTTCGATCTGCTCTCGAATGGAGCCATAAATAGAGAAATCTCCCGTCTGCAGGCGGACTACATCTTTACCAGCCTTGACTCCAGCTTCCATGACATCGATGATTTCCATCAAGTGCATGCTGGCGCTATCATGAATCTCAGCCCCTTCCTTACAGTAGTTCAGCAGGTCTGGATTGACCAAGGATCCCGCGTAAATGACCACATCAGCCTCAGACAGCTGCTTGTAACCTTTGAGCGTAATCAGCTCCACATCACCTGGGCCTGCTCCAACAAAATGTACTTTGGACATCAATTAGCCTCTCTTTCTTTTTTCTTACAGGAAACGATAATGGTCGGATTCTGAGGCTTGAAGTAGTGCCCCTTGCCTATAGCTGTCCAGCGACTAGCCTGAACTGATACAATCTCTAAATCCTCCCAGTCCATCTGCTCCGCTATTTGAGCTGCTTCCAGAGCATTCTCCAGCAGGATAAAGTTCAAGACCAGCCGACCGCCCGGCTCCATGAGCTGGGCACACCAGTCGAAAATCTCCTGCATATTGCCCCCGGTCCCTCCGACAAAGATGGCATCAAAGCTGCCATCCAGCTCAATCGGAGCCAGTCCTTGATGGAGACGGACATTGTGGCAGCCAAAGTGCTGGATATTCTCCTGCGTCAAGGCCACCGCGTCTTCATTTCGCTCCACTGCCACCACTTCCAGTTCTGGATAGGTTCGGGCTGCCTGAATCGTGACACTGCCAGTTCCAGAGCCGACATCCAGCATGCGCTTGGCTCGATGCAGCTCCAACTTATCCAAACTGATGGCTCTGACTTCTTCCTTAGTCATAGGGACTTTAGCCCTGATAAATTCCGAATCCCTCATCTAACACCACCACCACATTCATTTCATATTCTCTATCTTCTACCTCACTCGCAGGCAGAATGGTAATACGCTCGTCTTCATAACTCAGCTGCTCACCAATGACCAGCACCTTATCCAAACCTCTTTTAACGGCCTCTTGAGCAATCTCGTAGGGGCCAACTTTCTGATCCGTCACCATAAAGACTTTTGACAAACTCATAATCAAGTCAAAGTTAGGCACCTTAGCATGACTGCTCGTCAGGTAAGCATCGTTCATAGGCAGGGCAATTCTGCTGGCCAGATACTGCATGGCGCTGATACCTGGCGAGATGACCACGCGCCCCTTGAACTTCTCTGACAGCCATTTGCCCAAGCCGTAAATCAGCGGGTCACCTGAGGCCAGATATAAAATTTCCTCATTCTCACCAAAGCTCTCCAGCAATTCTGCTAACGCGGCTAATTTTTTAGGAGGGACCAAACCCTTATCCCGATAAGCCGGCGGTAAGATTTCCAGATGGCGTTCACTGCCCAAAATGCGGTCAGCCTTTTCAAAATAGGCTTCCTGTCCCAGAAGACCATAGCTCGGATCTCCCGGACCAATTCCGATAACATAAATCATGTCCATTCCTCCTTTATCTGCTCTAAAGGCTGGGTTGATGCCAGATAGCCTTCCTCAGTCCCAAAGACGACCACCTCAATGCTAACTTCTGGCTTACGATAGCGAAGCAGGCGCTCACTTCTAGCCTTGATCTTATCCGCCAAGACCTGATAGACACCCTCGTAAGAAAATTCTTTAATGGCTGTTCCAGCTGCCTCGGTCGTCAAGCACTTGTCAACCTTTTCCAGCAGCTCCATAGGCGCCCCCATCAGGGCTAGATTAGCCACCAGCGTTTCCATACGAGCATCCGAGTCCTTGCTGTGGGTAGAGAAAATCCCAGCCGCCACTTTGACAAACTTGCCCATGTGACCGATCATCAAAACCTTGGTAAAGCCGATGCGCTGCACTTCTTTGAGGACATGGCCGACAAAGTTACTCATATTGACGATGCGCCCAGCTGGAATCCCCACAGTATTAGTAGCAAAATCTTCACCATAATTCCCCGGTACCAAGACGACTGAGCGATGCCCTTGATTGTAGAGCATGGTTAACTCGATCGTGATGGACGCCTTCCAGCTATCCTCGGACATTGGATTGACAATCCCTGTTGTTCCTAAGATTGAAATGCCACCTACAATACCTAGTCTGGAGTTGTAGGTCAGCTTGGCCGTTTCTTCGCCGCCAGGAACGGAAATGATGACCCGTGCTCCACAGTTGGGACCGATAATCTCACGGACATGCTGCTCAATCATCCGTCTAGGAGTTGGATTAATAGCTGCCATGCCGACATCGCAAGCCAGCCCCTTCTCGGTCACGCGCCCAACGCCCTGACCTCCGTCAATCTCGATTTCCGTCTGATCTGGCAAAAGGGTCACGGTCGAATAAATCAAGAGACCGTGTGTCGCATCCGCATCAT
This sequence comes from Streptococcus sp. AS14, assembly GCF_000286495.1. Classification (NCBI taxonomy): domain Bacteria; kingdom Bacillati; phylum Bacillota; class Bacilli; order Lactobacillales; family Streptococcaceae; genus Streptococcus; species Streptococcus sp. AS14. The sequence continues at coordinate 318,829 of NZ_ALKI01000012.1, read as the reverse complement.
CGCCGCCATCTTTTTCAATGGCCGCTGTCGCTTCTTCTGTTCCAAAGGAAGGATTGTGAACATCCATGGTCACTTCCACACCTGAAGCCGTATGCACAGTGACCTTTTCTTCCCTTTCCTGATTTAAGATCATGCTCAAGGCTGCAACGGTCGCCGCCGTCGCACAAGTACCAGTTGTAAAACCTTTTCTTAATTTCTTTCCGTTGACATAAGCGTATTCATCCATCATCAGCCCTCTCCTTTCTCCGGAGCCTGCTTTTTATCTGAAACACTGTAACGCTCATAGTCTGTAGTGCCAAGCTTGAGCTGGTAGAGGATGGCATTGATGACCGCTGCCGCGATGGTACTGCCGCCTTTTTGCCCCAGTGCCGCGATAGAAGGCACTGAACTTTCATGCAGTTTGAGCTTAGATTCTGCCGCCCCGACAAAGCCGACTGGAACCCCGACAACCGCATCCGGCTGCAAGCTTCCCTCTTCAACCATATCCAAAACCTTAAAGATAGAAGTTGGAGCATTCCCAAAGACAAACAGTTTTGGACCGTCCACTTTAGCTGCATATTCTACGGCAGCCATGGAGCGAGTAATTCCTTTTTCCTTAGCTTCCTTAAAGATTGCCGGCTCATTAACCAGACAGCGATAGGAAACACCTAGGTCATCCAGCAATTTCTTATTAAAACCACCCAAGACCATAGTCGTATCCGTAAAAATGGTACCCTTGTTTCGGAGGACATAGAGGATTTTCTCAATAACCTGATTGGAAAACTTGATATTGTAAAGGTAGTCAAAGTCTGCACTGGTAAAGACAACCCGCTTGAGCACTGCCTCTTCAAAAGGATCCGAAAAATGTATATCCGGATGCTCTTGGTCAATAATTTCCTGAATCTTGCTGAAACTAGCTTCTTCAATCTTATGCGCTGCTTTTAGATAGGACATCTAGTTCTTTCCTCCTTCTTTACTGGATGGTGTAGAGTAGCGGACATAGTCATCTGTCACCACTTCTCTCAGCTGGTAGATAATGGCATTGACAATGGCTACTACAATCGTGCTGCCACCTTTTCTTCCGAGATTGACAAGGGCAGGAAGACCTGACTGAAGCAGTTCTTCTTTTGACTCTTCGACATTGATAAAGCCGACTGGAACCCCAATCACTGCATCTGCTTCTACCAATCCCTGCTCTGCCAGCTCAATCAGGTAAGACAGAGCCGTAGGAGCACCACCGAAGGCAAATACTTTAGGCCCTTCAATCTTAGCTGCTATCTCAACAGCCGCCATAGCTCTGGTAATTTGCTTTTCCTTGGCCAGCGCAACCACTTCTTCATCACTAATCAAACAGCGGTAGCTCACACCCAGCTGGTCCAGCACGCGCTTATTAATGCCATTGAGAGAGATATTAGAGTCTAGCAGGATGGTACCCTTAGCTCTGATTACTTCTTCTATTTTTTTAAGGACATCGTGCTCAAAGCGCATGGTATAGAGATAATCAAAATCTCCCGTCGTATGGATTGCCCTCTTGATGATGGATTCTTCCATTTCCGAATGGAAGACATAATCAGGATCTTTTTCAGTAATCATAGACTGAATAATTTGAAAGCTCTTTTCCTCAATAGAGGAAGGATTTTGGATATATGTCATAGTATACTCCTAGAAATATGCTTGCATTACTAAATAAGAAAGAGTGAACAAGATTAAACCTGTCATGGTGCTTGTATAAAGCAGAGAGATAGCCGTCTGAATATCATCCGCCTCAACCGGTCTGAAAGCCTCTCCAATGGTCGGTTTTTCAATCAGCTCTCCGTGATAGACGTGCGGTCCGCCCAGCTGAATGCCCAGAGCTCCAGCCACAACTGCCTCCGAAAAAGCACTGTTGGGACTGGCATGCTGGTAGCGATCCCGCCAGCCAATTCGCAGGGCTCCCTTGAAATCCAGCAGTAAAATCTGACTGCTGAGAATCAAGAAAAGCCAAGTCAAACGCGCAGGAATCAGATTAGCCAGATCATCCATCTTGGCAGATATCAAGCCGATTTTGCGGTATTTTTCCGTCTTATAGCCTACCATGGAGTCCAAGGTATTGATGGCCTTATAGGTCATAGCTAGAATGGGGCCGCCCAGAAAGAGGCAGAGCAGTGGTCCGATAACCCCGTCACTGGTATTTTCGGCCACCGTCTCAATCGTCGCCTTGCTGATTTCCTCTGGTGTCAGCTGGGAAGTTTCACGGCCGACAATCATACCAACTTGCTTTCTAGCTTCTTCCAAAGTGCCAAACTTGAGCGTATGGTAAACCTTTTGGGCCTCAAAAGCTAGACTCTTAGCCGCTAGACTAGCATAGGCCAGATAGATCCAGACGAGCCAGTAGAAGACGGGATGAACCAGACCAGCCAACCAGAGCAACCCGTAGCTCACTCCCAGCGCCAGTCCAACTGTTGTCAGCCAGAGGAAAAAGCCAAACAGATAGGGCGAAAACTGCCTTTTCTCCTGCGAGCGCATACATAAATAAATGTAGGAACCCATCCACTTGACTGGATGAGGCCAGCTATAGGGGTCGCCAATGAGCCAGTCCAGTAAGACGGCCAAAAAAATTGCAATGAGAGTCATATCAGTTCGCCTCTTTGATATAGTTCAGCCAGTTGGCCAGCAGCTGCTCATCCTGATAAAAATGAACATGCAGGTAGCTAGCAAAGGTCCGCCCCTTTTGATAACCGCCTGTCCAGGCAGCTACGACCTGACCGTCTCTGACCTTCTCTAGCTTGAGGACCGTATCTTCCTCCGTTTCAAAGACTGAATGGTGAAACTCATGTCCCCTGACCGCCGTACCTTTAGGACCAAAAAGACTGTCTACCTGCGTTTCTGCTTGGCAGTAGCCAAAGCTTTTCAGGCCGGGGGTCATCAGGCTCTTGCCCTTGAAAATACCGACCATTTCATAGACCTGACCCTCTACTTCCAGCAGCTCTCCCAGATACATGAGTCCGCCGCATTCTGCGTAGATTGGCCGGCCCTGCTCGTGAGCTTTCTTAACCGAAGTCCGAAAGTCAGTATTTGTCATCAGCTCCTGAGCGTAGACTTCCGGAAAACCGCCGCCAAAATAATAAGCATCTGCAGCTGGCAGTTCCTTATCTTTCAGAGGGCTGAAAGGCACCAGCTGGACATTGAGCTCTCTTAGAAAGTCTAGATTATCTTCATAGTAAAAGTGGAAAGCATCATCCAAAGCATAAGCCAAAGTCAAGGGCTGATCATTGTGGATATGAAAAGGATTGGTCATCTGCTTATCGGGCAGTTCTGCCTTTTCCAGCAGCCTGTCTAGATTTATATGCGTGGCTGCTGCCGCTCCCAAGTCCTCAAATCGACGGTCCAAATCATCCATTTCTACGTCAGGAATTAGACCCAGATGGCGCGATGGCAGCTCAGCTGTTGCATTCTTAGGCAGATAGCCCAGCACTTCAACATCTGTATACCGCTCTATGGCGCCCTTGATGAGCTCATAGTGGTTCTGTGAAGCTACTCGATTGATAATGACCCCAGCAATATCCAAATCCGGATCAAAAGTCGCAAAACCATGGACCATAGCAGCCGCTGAGGTGGATGTCGCTTTCCCATCAATAATCAAGACAACCGGAATTCCCAACTTCTTAGCAACAGAAGCAGAAGACGCACAATCCTTGTCTGTTCCCAGACCATCAAAGAGCCCCATGACTCCTTCAACCACTGCCACATCAGCATCTCCATGCCATTTGTAGTAGGACCAAGCCAGGCTCTGATCGTCCGGTATCATAAAGCTGTCCACATTCCGCGACGGCCGCTTGGTAATCCGACTATGATAAGCTGTATCAATATAATCAGGTCCTACCTTATAAGGCTGAACCTGATAACCTCTGTCTGCCAGAGCTTTCAAAATCCCTAGGGTAACTGTGGTCTTTCCGACACCGCTGGAAACACCAGCTAGCATAAATTGCTTCATCGCTTTACTCCAGATTCGCTGATAAAAAAAGTACTACAAAAAAAATAAGGAATTTTTATTTTTTTTGTAGCACCGTTGCTCACTTATATGTAGAGCAAACACCCCGTTGTGTTCGCTTCCAGTTCTTATATTAAATTTATTTTAATATAAAGCATAAAAACTGTCAAGTTTTTGATAGAGCATCTGCGAAAAAAGTCAGGATTTTAGAGCGTCTTCACTGAAAATTGAGCATTTTTTACAATTCTGTTAAATTTAAAAAAACATCAGAAAAACGAACATTCCTGATGTTTTATTTGAGCATCAACCTGCATCTTCCTCTACAAATTGACTATTATAGAGGTCCGCATAGAAGCCATTCTGATTCATGAGTTCATCATGGTTGCCCTGCTCGATGATATTTCCATCGCGCATGACCAAGATAAGATCCGCATTACGGATAGTAGACAGACGGTGGGCAATGACAAAGGAAGTCCGCCCCTCCATGAGTTTGTCCATGGCCTTTTGAATCAGCTCCTCCGTCCGCGTATCGACTGACGAAGTTGCCTCATCCAAGATCAAGAGCGGCGCATCTTTCAGCAGAGCACGAGCGATCGTCAGCAGCTGCTTCTGACCGACCGATAAGTTGACCGTGTCATCCAGCACTGTATCATAGCCCTGCGGCAGAGTCATGATAAAGTGATGAACACCGACTGCCTTCGCTGCAGCAACAACTGCTTCATCAGTCACATGCTCCTGATTGTAAATTAAGTTCTCCCGAATCGTCCCCTCAAAGAGCCAGGTATCCTGCAAGACCATTGAAAAGGCATCGTGAACCTCGGAGCGTTTCATATCCTTAATATCTATACCATCAATGCTGATACGCCCTTTATCAATTTCATAGAACTTCATAAGGAGATTAACGATAGTCGTCTTACCAGCACCCGTCGGATCGACAATGGCAATCTTCTGTCCGGCTTTGGCCTGGGCTGAGAAATCATGAATAATCGTCTGGTCTGGCTTGTAACCGAAGAAGACATCTTCAAAGGCAACATCTCCCTTTACAGCAGCAAGCTGCTGCTCTTTATGCTGGTCGTCTTCCATCTCCGGCTCAGCCAGAAAGTCAAGGACACGAACCAGTGCTGCACCAGCCTGCTGCAAGACAGTTATACCTTGGGCAATCTGTGACAATGGCTGAGAGAAGGTCCGCACATAAACCATAAAGGCGACGATAATTCCGATGCTAATAGAGCCATTAATCGCCAGAGCAGCACCTACCAAAATAACCAGCACATAAGCAAAATTCCCTGTAAAGAACATGAGCGGCATCATCATACCAGAAATAAATTGAGACTTCCAAATACTGTTATAGAGATTGTGATTGAGAACTGCAAAGCGCTCCTTAGACTGCTCAATGGCATTATAGCTGGTAACGACATTATGACCGGAGTACATCTCCTCCACATAACCGTTTACCGCAGCCAGATCGTTTTGCTGGGCGGTGAAATAACCCTGAGACTTGCCCATGATGAGCCCGACAAAGACAAAGCCTAATACAGTAGCCAAGATAGTTACCAAGGCCAAGATCCAGTTCATGAAGAACATGGTCAAGACCACAGCCACCAAGAGCAAGCTGGCAGAGATAACATTCCCCAGACTCTGGTTGAGGGATTGGCCGACCGTATCTACGTCATTGGTCACGCGCGACAGAGTATCCCCCTGAGAATGACCATCGAAATAGCCCAACGGCAGCTTGTTAATCTTCTCCGCAATGGCCGTCCGCAGCCGCTTAGAGAAATACTGGATAACCGTACTGATGATAAAGGACTGGCCATAGTTGAGCAGGGCTCCGACTGCATAGAGCACTGTCAGCAGCAGGGCAATCTGAGACACAGCTTTCAAATCAATACTGGTAGCAAGACCAGCAGAGATGAGGTTGGTAATTTCTTTTAATTTATTTGGCCCATAGACCGTAATAATGTTTGACAAGACAGCTCCCACAAATGCCAAAGCAAGAGGAAGCTGGAAGCCTTTGAGATAAGGCCGTATCTGGCTAAATAATGAAGGCTTCTTATTTTCCATTTTCTAATTCCTCCTTGGATAGTTGTGAGTAGGCAATTTCTTGATAGACTTCGTTGCTGGCTAAGAGCTCTCGGTGGGTCCCTTGACCGACTACCTTACCAGCATCCAAGACCAAGATTTGATCCGCATCCATGATAGTAGAAATCCGCTGCGCCACGATTAGCTTGGTCATATCCTGCGTCCGCTCAGCCAGCTCCTTGCGCAAAATGCGGTCTGTCTTATAGTCTAGCGCTGAGAAGGAATCGTCAAAGATGAGGATTTCTGGCTTACGAGCCAAAGCTCTGGCAATAGCCAAACGCTGACGCTGACCACCAGAGAAGTTGGTCCCGCTTTGAGCCACTTCTGACTTGAGCCCTTTTTCTTTCTCTTGGACAAAGGGCTTAGCCTGTGCTAGATCAAGAGCATCCCACATTTTCTGCTCATCCAGCGGGCTTTCTTTGCTTTGACCGAAGTCCAGATTGCTCTCAATATCGCCAGAGAAAAGCACAGCCTTTTGCGGGATGTAGCCGACCTTATTATGCAGGTCTTCCAGCTGGTAATCCTGAACATTGACACCATCTACCAGAATCTCTCCTTCAGTCACATCATAGAAACGAGGAATGAGATTGACCAGCGTGGATTTCCCTGAACCGGTTGAACCGATAAAGGCTACGGTATCACCAGCCTGCGCTGTAAAGCTAACATGCTCAATGACTGCTTCTGAATTCTTGGAATAGCGGAAGGACACATCGCGAAAGACCACCTCTCCCTTGCTATCCGCTGCTGCCTTTGGATGTTCGGGACTGGTGATAGAAGAATGCAGGTCCAGTACTTCATTAATCCGGCCAGCCGATACAATGGTCCGAGGCAGGATGATGAAGAGGGCACCCATGAGCAAGAACCCAATCACAATCTGCATAGCATAGGACATAAAGACGACCATATCACTGAAGAGCGGGAGACGCTCCTGCAGTCCAGCCTCCTGGATCAAATAAGCACCAATCCAGTAAATCGCCAGTGTCAAGCCGCTGGAAATCCCCATCATAACTGGATTCATCATGGCCATCAGACGACCGATGAAAAGATTGAGTCGGGTTACTTCATCATTGGCCGCCGCAAACTTCTCATCCTGATAATCCTCAGCATTGTAAGCCCGGACCACGCGAATCCCAGTCAGACTCTCTCTAGTGACGCTATTTAGCTTATCGACCAAACGCTGCGCCACTGATTGCTTAGGAAAGGCCAATGTAACCAAAACTACTGTCATCAGGATATTAACAAGAACAGCAATGAGAACAGCAATCAGCCAGTTCTCGGACTTACCGATAATCTTAGTCATGGCCCAAATCGCCATAATCGGTCCCCTGGTCACCACCTGCAGTCCCATGGTAATTAAGGTCTGTACCTGAGTAATGTCATTCGTTGTCCGAGTTAGCAAACTAGGAATCGAAAATTTCTTAATCTCCGTCTGCGAATAGTCTAGCACACGGTTGAAAATATCGCTCCGCAAGCTCTGGGTAAAGCTGGCAGCTAAACGAGCGGCAAAAAAGCCAACCGAGATAGCTGACAGCAAGCTAGCAAAAGACAGACCGATCATTTTCAGACCTGGCTCCCACAAATCTGCCAAAGTTGTTCCCGACGTCTGCAGCAGTTCTGTAATCGTCGAAATATAGGTCGGAACTTCTAATTCCAAATATACCGTTAGGAAGGTGAAGAGCACACTGAGAACAATCATGCTCACTTCCCTTGCCGTCAGCCGTTTAAATAACTTAAACATCTTTCCCTCCATTTTCTAAACTTTCGATATTCTGATAAAACTTGGCCATGACTTGTGAAAAAATCAGCAGTTCTTGCTCAGAAACACCATTCAAAATAGCACGATCCATTTCATCAAAAAAGTCACGGATTTTCTTCATTCTTTCCTGCGACTGCGGAGTAAGGCGGATATACTTGGCTCGCTTGTCTGTCTTGCTCGTTTCCAGCTGGATAAAGCCGTTCTTCTCCATCCTTTTCATTAAGTTAGAGGCCACCGATTTGGAAATATCCAACTTCTGCTCAATATCCTTGATAAGAGTGTCCTTCCCCTCTTCCATACGACTAGCGACAATATGCAAGACCTGCCCCTGCGGCCCAGCCATGGACTCAATCCCATGCTCCTTAGCAAGCTTTTCCACTATGAGGTGAATCTTTCGTCCAAAACGCTTCATTTCTAACAAAGGCTTTTCCATCAAAACTTCCTTCCTAGATTGGTTCTCGTGAGAACTAATTAGTTTTCATGAGAACTATTTTAACACATGGAAGAAAGATGTCAAGAAAAAAGTTTCTATGAGAACTATTTTTTCAACAAGAAAAAAAGCGAAGAAAATTTCTTCACCCTTCCTTTCAAACTGACAAACAGCCTAAAAATTGATTGGTCCCGCATTAAAATTTTGAAGAAGAAGCGAGGAATAGAGCCCCTCCAATGATAAGGAGAATGCCTGCAATCCAGCCTATAAATGGAATGGGCGCGATGTTGCTGCTTCCGACGATAAGGAGGACGCCCGCTGCGACACTGAAACGCATTTGACCTTTGTAATAAGCCAAGGAAGTAATTCCCAAGCCCAGAGCTGCCAATTTAATCACCGCTCCCAGTAAATTCAGACCAGAATCACCTAGTAGGGCTGAAAAAGGAACAAAAAAGATATTCGAGAGCAGCAAAATAGTCCCTCCAATCAAACCAACCAGACCGCTTATCAGTGCTAAAGTTTTTGTTTTCATTTACATCTTGCCTCCTTCAATATTATTCTGCTAATTATCTCTAATTTTAGACATTTTTTGCAATTTTGTCAAATTTTTCTAAATGATAATCCCTTCCAAATGATCCAATTCATGCTGGCAGATTTGGGCAGGCAGGCCTTTCAAAGTCATGGTCTGCTGCTGCCAATTTTTGTCCAGATAATCAACTGTGATTTCCTGATAACGTTGGGTAGGACGGCTTCCAACCAAGGACAGGCAGCTCTCTTCTGTCTGATAAGGGCCTGACTTAGAGCGCAGCACCGGATTAAACATGACTACCGGCACCAAACCATATAGAAAGATAATGACTCGCTTACGGACGCCAATCATATTGGCTGCGAGTCCTATACAGTTTTCTCGATTGGCCTGCAGAGTATCCTGCAAGTCTTGAGCCAGATAAAGGTCTTCTCTGCTAGCCTGCTCTGATGGCTGCTGTAGGAAGAAAATATCTTTGACAATTGCTTTTTCCATTATTTTTCCTCATAGAGAAGGGTCTGATAAATCAGACCCTATAAACTTATTTTGCGTGGCGCTCACTAACTTCTTTAGCCAATACAAAGTTGCCCAGCGTTGCGGAGCCATTTCCAGCCACAGCCGGTGTCACGATATAGTCACGGACATCAGGAACTGGCAAATAGCCATTCAGAAGAACTGTGAATTTCTCACGAACCCGATCCAGCATGTGCTGCTGAGCCATAACCCCGCCACCGAAGACGATAACATCTGGACGGAAAGTTACTGTCGCTTGAATAGCCGCCTGAGCGATATAGTAAGCTTGAATATCCCAGACGGAACTATTGAGTTTAATATTTTCCCCACGAACTCCGGTCCGCGCCTCTAAGCTTGGTCCAGCCGCCAATCCTTCCAAACAGCCATTGTGGAAAGGACAAACGCCATTGAACTCTTTTTCCACATCCATAGGGTGCTTAGCTACATAATAATGCCCCATCTCTGGGTGGCCTGTCCCCCCTACAAATTCACCTCGCTGGATAGCGCCAGCACCGATTCCTGTCCCAATCGTATAATAGACCAGATTTTCAATACGGCCGCCAGCATTGTTGCGAGCTACCACTTCACCATAAGCTGAGCTATTGACATCCGTCGTGAAGTAAATTGGCACATTGAGAGCCCGGCGCAGAGCGCCAACAATATCTACATTAGCCCAATGCGGCTTAGGCGTAGTCGTTATAAAGCCGTAAGTCTTTGAGTTAGGGTCAATATCGATCGGCCCAAAAGATCCAACAGCCAGACCAGCTAGATTGTCAAAACGAGAAAAGAACTCAATCGTCTTGTCTAGGGTTTCAATAGGCGTGGTCGTTGGAAACTGTGTCTTTTCAACAACTTCAAACCGTTCATCGCCTACAGCACAGACAAACTTAGTGCCGCCCGCTTCCAAACTTCCATACAATTTTGTCATTATAAATCCTCTTTTAAAATTTGATTTCTACTCTATTCATTATAGCATATCTCTTGCAGACTATTTGCCAAAAACTTTCCTTATGACACTCTTATTAGATAGACTTACGTTATTAGAAAAAACGAACAAATCAACTTTTGTTCGTTTTCTAAATTCCATTAGGCTTTCACTTCGATAATTGCGTCGCCTTTAGCAAGAGCTCCTTCTGCTACTGGAGTCACAGAAGTGTAGTCAGCTGTGTTGGTAACGATGACCATAGTCGTATCATCCAGACCAGCGGCTGCAATTTTCTCAGCTTCAAATGTTCCCAGAACATCACCAGCTTTGACCTTGTCGCCTTGAGCAACTTTTTGGTCAAAACCTTCGCCGCCCATAGACACTGTGTCGATTCCGACGTGAATCAGAATTTCAGCACCATTGGCTGTCTTCAAACCATAAGCATGGCCAGTCGCGAATGCAATCGTAACTTCTGCATCAGCCGGAGCATAAACCACACCTTCGCTAGGTTTGATAGCAATTCCTTGCCCCATCGCTCCGCTAGAGAAAACAGGATCATCAACATCACTCAAAGCTACTGCCCGACCAATAATTGGAGAAATAATTGTTTCGTCTTGGAGGGCAGCTGGCACATTACCAGTTGTTTCTTCCTCAACCAGTTTTTCAGTTTCGGCTTTTTCATCTTTTTTATCAAGCGCAACTCTCAAAGCAACGCTAGGAATTGAAGCTTTTGATAAAACATCCGTCATTTTATCTTGCCACTCATCTTTCTCATCTTCAAAACCAAACATATACGTCAAAGCAAATCCAAGCGCAAATGATACAGCTACCATGAAGAGATATTGTAAGAGTTGTCCATTACCGATATAAAGCATTGTACCTGGGATGATAGTGATACCATTACCAGTACCAGCAAGTCCAAGGAGAGATGCCAAGCCACCACCAATTGCACCAGCAATCAATGAAAGGAAGAAGGGTTTGCGGTAACGCAAGTTAACCCCGAAGATAGCCGGCTCTGTAATACCAAGAAAGGCAGAAAGAGCAGCTGGGAAAGCAAGAGCTTTTAATTTAGGATTTTTCGTTTTGAACGCAACGGCTACAGTAGCTGCACCTTGGGCTGTCATGGCAGCAGTGATAATCGCATTAAATGGATTCACCTTATCAGTAGCGAGTAACTGAATTTCAAGCAAGTTGAAGATATGGTGAACACCTGATACGACAATCAATTGGTGAACTCCACCAATCACCAAACCACCTAAACCAAACGGTAAAGCAAGGATTGCTTTTGTTCCAAACAAAATGTAGTTTTCAACAACGTGGAATACTGGTCCTATGATGAAAAGTCCAAGGATAGACATTACAAAAAGTGTAACGAATGGAGTCACCAAGAGATCCAAGACATCTGGCACAACCTTGCGGAGAGCTTTTTCAAACTTAGCTCCAACAACCCCGATAATGAAGGCTGGAAGAACGGAACCTTGCAAACCAACAACCGGGATGAAGCCAAAGAATTTCATAGCAGTCACTTCACCACCAGATGCTACTGCCCAAGCGTTTGGAAGCGAGCCAGATACCAGCATCATCCCAAGGACGATACCAACAGCTGGATTTCCACCAAATACGCGGAAGGTTGACCAAACAACCAAGCCTGGTAAGATGATGAAGGCTGTATCTGTAAGGATTTCTGTATAGGTCTTCACATCATCTGGAAGCGTCATTCCAAGAGCGTTCAAGAGTCCACGCACACCCATGAAGAGACCTGTTGCTACGATAACTGGGATGATTGGCACAAATACGTCACCAAATGTACGGATGGCACGTTGGAACCAATTCCCTTGCTTAGCAGCTTCTGCTTTCATGTCATCTTTTGATGAAGTTGGCAAACCTAAGGCTACAACTTCATCATAGATTTTATTAACCGTACCGGTACCAAAGATAATCTGGTACTGGCCGGAGTTAAAGAAGGCACCCTGAACTTTTTCCAGATTTTCGACAGTGTTTTTGTCGATTTTACCCTCATCTTTAACCATCACGCGCAAGCGAGTCGCACAGTGAGCCACACTGTTGACATTCTCACGTCCACCAAGGGCTTCGATGACTTTTTTTGCAATTTCAGTATTATTCATTTGCAAAAATCTCCTTATAAATATTTTTAACTTTTTGAAAGCGATTTTATCACCTTTACGAATATTATTTTACCATGATTCAAAAATATGTCAAGCGTTTTGCAGAAAAAATATTTTTTTACTGTTAAATGTTGATTTTTCATCGGAAAACGTTTACTATAGTAATAAGAAATAATATGATTCGGAGGACAAAAGATTGGCTTGGACGACTGAAAAACGCTACAAACGCTATGAAGACTGGACTCAGGAAGAGCTACAGCAGATCAAAGAAAACATCGCTAAATCTCCTTGGCGGGCTAACTACCATGTGGAGCCTCAGACGGGGCTGCTCAATGATCCCAATGGCTTTTCTTATTTTGACGGCAAGTGGGTGGTTTTCTACCAAAACTTTCCTTTCGGAGCAGCTCACGGCCTCAAGTGCTGGGTCCAGATGGAAAGCGATGACCTAGTCCACTTCAAGGAAACTGGCCTTCGGGTGTTGCCAGATACTCCTCTGGACAGCCACGGTGCCTACTCTGGCTCTGCCATGCAGTTTGACGACAAGCTCTTTCTCTTCTACACTGGCAATGTTCGTGATGAGAATTGGGTGCGTCATCCTTATCAAATCGGTGCCTTGTTAGACAAATCAGGCAATCTCAAAAAAATTGACAAGGTCTTGATTGAGCAACCTGCTGAAGCGACCGACCACTTCCGCGATCCGCAGATTTTCAACTACAAAGGGCAATTCTATGCCATTGTCGGTGGGCAAAACCTAGATAAACAAGGATATATCAAGCTTTACAAAGCTGTTGATAACGACTATAGCAACTGGGAAGTCGTCGGCAATTTGGACTTCGCCAATGACAAGACAGCCTATATGATGGAGTGTCCAAACCTAGCCTTTATCAACGACCAACCAGTCCTGCTCTATTGCCCTCAAGGCTTGTCCAAGGAAGTACTGGACTATGGCAACATTTATCCAAACATGTATAAAATAGGTCAATCGTTTGACACAAATAACGCTACTTTGATTAATCCTAGCCCTATCCAAAATCTGGACTATGGCTTCGACTGCTACGCGACCCAAGCTTTTAACGCGCCTGACGGTCGTGCACTCGCTGTCAGCTGGCTAGGTTTGCCCGATGTGGAATACCCATCTGACCGCTTCGACCATCAAGGTGCCTTCTCTCTCGTCAAGGAATTAAGTCTGAAAGACGGAAAACTCTATCAATACCCAGTGCCTGCTATCAAGGACTTGCGAACAGAGGAACAGCCTTTCACTGCTTTAGCAGAAAGCAAGAACAGCTACGAACTAGAGTTGAATCTCGCTGCGGATACCGAACACGAAATCATCCTCTTTGCGGACAAGGATGGCAAGGGACTTTGCATCAACTTCGACCTCAAGTCAGGTCAAGTGACCATTGACCGCAGTCAAGCGGGTGAACTATTTGCTCTGGACTTTGGAACCATCCGAAGCTGTGATATTGACAAAGAAGCAACTAGTGCTACTATCTTCATCGATAAATCAATTTTTGAAATTTTCATCAATAAAGGAGAGAAAGTATTTTCCGGCCGTGTCTTCCCAAGAGAAGACCAGACAGGCATTGCCATTACCAAGGGCAATCCAACCGGTACTTACTATGAATTAGATTATGGTCGCAAAGCTAACTGATGTAGCAAAACTTGCAGGAGTCAGCCCCACAACTGTTTCCCGCGTCATCAACAGAAAAGGCTACTTATCCGAAAAAACGATTTCTAAGGTTGAGGCAGCCATGCGAGAGCTGGCCTACAAGCCTAACAATCTGGCGCGTAGCCTCCAAGGTAAATCAGCCCAGCTAATTGGACTCATTTTCCCTAATATCAGCAATGTCTTTTATGCAGAATTGATTGACAAGCTGGAGCATGAGCTCTTTAAACAGGGCTATAAAACTATCATCTGCAATAGTGAGCATGACTCTGATAAGGAGCGCGAATACCTTGAGATGCTGGAAGCCAACCAGGTGGACGGCATCATTTCTGGCAGCCACAATCTAGGCATCGAGGACTACAATCGCGTGACTGCTCCAATCATTGCCTTTGACCGCAATCTTTCGCCAGATATCCCAGTTGTTTCCTCAGACAACTATGGTGGCGGAGTACTGGCGGTTCAGACCTTGGTCAAGGCCGGAGCGCAAAACATCATCATGATTACTGGCAATGACAATTCCAACTCGCCAACCGGCCTGCGCCATGCTGGCTTTGCTTCCGTCCTGCCGGACGCACCGATTATCAACGTTTCCAGTGATTTTTCACCCGTCCGCAAGGAAATGGAAATCAAGCAAATTCTGACTCAGACCAAACCTGATGGCATTTTTACATCAGACGATCTGACAGCCATCTTAATTATGAAAGTCGCTCAGGAGCTGGACATCCAGATTCCTGAAGATTTAAAAATCATTGGCTACGATGGCACCTACTTTGTGGAGAACTACTACCCACAGCTAGCAACTATCAAACAGCCACTGAAAGATATCGCCCGTCTCTCTGTAGACCTACTCCTCAAAAAAATTGCCGGCCAAGAAGTCCAAACAACTGGCTATTTCCTGCCAGTCAGCCTCTTGCCCGGTAAGAGTGTTTAAAACTTATACAAACAAGGAAAGACGACCTCCATTATTGGAAGTCGTCTTTATTAGCCATAGTCTAAAAATTTCTCACAGGGCATTCATCAAATTATTACTCTTTCTTTCTAAAGGTTAACAGACCGGCCAAGAAAGCAAGGAAGCCACCTAAAAGTGCCAGCAGGGAAGTACTTGTTCCAGTTTTTGGCAAGTCTTTTTCTGTTTGGCTAGCCGCTTCTTTTACTTCTGAATCCAGAGCTTTTTGCCCATCCAAGTATAAAGCCTGAGGCTGAGCGTTAGCTGCAGAAGGGGCAGACAGCTGCTCTTCTTGAGCCGCTGGAGCTTGGGTTTTTTCTTCCTGAGCTGGGTTCGCTTTTCGAAGTCGCAAAATAGTCGCTGTGAGCGGAGCTAGGGCTAAACCATTGCTGTTTCTAGTGACACCTGCCGGGTCAGAAATGGCTGTCACTCCTGCCGTATTGCCATCTGCTACAACCTCTGCACCTGCTAGATGCTTGTAGGCTTCACCAAAGTTGAATTGTCGTTCCTTGGTGTCCGCATTGACAAAGACAGCATAAATATCGCCATTCGACGCAACTACTTGGTAGCCGAGAACAAGGTCTTCTTTCTCAACACCGTCCTTGCCAGGCTGGGTGATGAGGGTCACATTTTGCTCCACTTCATCTTTGGAGCTACGGGTAAAGGCATCCGTTGATTTCCGCAAGGCAATCAAGCCTTTCATATAGGCCCGACTCTTGGCATTTTCAGGGAACTTCTCTGAATCAGTCGCCTTGGTCCAGTCAAAATGGTTGACCGCGTCGCTCGAATCATAAGAATCATGGATGAAATACGGATAGTCAAACGGTGTGCCGTCCTCATAGGTCAACAAATGCGCTTTATTTGGAACCTTGTCTTCAGAGACAGGATATTTGTAGGCAGGATCGCGGAATTGCTTGGTCCGGCCGTACTCTTGACCAGAGTGGATAAATGGTGTCCCTTGCGAAGTCAGAATCATCAGATTTCCCAGACGCAGGCGGCGATGAATCTCTTGATAATTGGCAGCCACTGCCGGATCTTTCTTGATTGACTGAGCAATGATATCAAAGAGCGTCAGATTATCATGGGCTGCGATGTATTGGATCACATCTCCTGGGCTATCCGCCTCAAAATTGGTTGGCTGCGCCTTGATGTTTTTGAAGACATTTTCCACACTGCGTTTGCCACCGGTGATAAAGGCTGGTGTTCCCTCATTTGGATAACCTGATTTCAAGGTATTGCGAATATCATCTGAGAAGACTGCTACCGTGTCTGTTGACTTCATCCAAGATTGGTCAGCCGGCTGGACAGCTTTATTTTCATCACCTGCATAAGTCTTCCAGCCCTCACCCAGCATAATGAGATTTGGATTAAGTTTCTTGGCTTCTTCAAAGGCTTTTTGGATGGACTCAGCATCGTGGTCCCCCATCATATCAAAGCGGAAGCCATCTACCTTGTACTGCTCTGTCAGGTACTTGATCGAATCCACCAAGACCCGTCTGCTCATATAGTGAGTAGTACCCAAGCGGCCGCCACCAAAGCTTGATCTCGGTGTACCATCCGCATCCATAAAGTGGTAGTAATTGGGCTCCAAATCTTCAAAGATTGAGGTCTTAGCCGTGTGATTATAGACCACATCCATGATAACGCCCATGCCACGCTTATGAATTTCGTTGACAAGGTTTTTGAATTCCTCAATGCGCTTGGCTGGATCTGTCGGTGCGCTGGAATACATACCTGTCAGCGAAAAATAGTTTTGCGGGTCATAGCCCCAGTTGTAGTTACTGTTGCTGGAAGCGTACTTGTCCATGCGCTCAGCATTTTTCAGCTCATTTACAAAGTAATAACTTAGAACTGGCAAGAGCTGAACATGGGTCACTCCCAAGTCTTTCAAATAATCCAATTTCTCAATGAAAGCTGAGAAGGTTCCAAATTGAGATTTCAAATCCTTTGAAATAGCCGGATCAGAGGTGAAATCACGAACATGCGCCTCATAAATCAAAGCATCTTCCCGCTTCTTAAAGTTCGGAATAGTAGCATAGGTCAGGTCTTTCGGTCCATATTCACTTGGATCTACAAAGGCTGCCTTGGCAATCTTGTAGGCATCCCCCTTATCCGCATCTTCACTGTTCCAAGCAGCTAAAGACTTGGCATAAGGATCCAGCACAAGAACCTTTTTGCCACCGCGAGTAATTTCATAATGATAGAAATACCCACGATAGTCAGAAATTCCTAGACCACTCTCAGGTGTCAAGCTACTGGTCCATGTTCCAGACTCCTCTTTCTGCATAGCCAGGCGTCCAATGACCTTGTTCTGATCTTCTTTGTCATAGACCACCAAATCAACTTGGTCCGCACTTGGTGACCAGAAGGTTAGGTCCACTTGTTTGCCCGCTTGAGAAACACGTGCTCCCAAATCACCATCATACTTGTAGATACTATCCTTCAGCTGCCAGTTCATGCTGGTTTTGAATTGATCATTGCCATATTTGATAAGGTAAGGTGACTGGGCTTGGTTAAAATCACCAATGAATTTGGCGCTTTTAGTCTTAGGATCCAGAACTACATCTTTAACAACGACTTCATGGCCATCTTTGTCTGTAATCTTTAAGTTCTTTAAAATATCTTCTTTTTTAGCACTCTCTAAGGTAGAAAAGCTAGCTTCAATCTCGGTCAATCCTACATGCTGGGCCCCCGTCATACGAATATCATTGACAAAGTAAGGGTTTGTATAAACTGTCGGATCCGCATCACGCAAGAAAATCTGGCTGTTTTTCTCCAAATTCGTGAAATTATAATCCTGATTCTGAATCTTCACATCATCTCCTGATTTGCTTTCGTCTAGAAGCAAAAAGCCAATCATCTTAGCAGCATCTTTCAAGGGAACATCTACATAGCGACCATATTTCCCAGTATTTTCAAAATCCACTCCGTCAGGCCAATTCTTGCTTGGGTTTTGGACATCTCCCCAGAGCCAGAGCGACTTCTTATCATACTGCCCATCTGTACGATAGTAGTTGATTCGAACCATCCCTTTTTTCAAAGGCTCATAAGTATGAGGTTGATAGTCTGTGTCAAACCAAACCTCATTCATCTGAGGACTGAGCAGCTCAACTGTCTTATCACCCGTAATATTTTGCCCTGCTGTATTATTGATTAGAAGGCTGATTTTGCTTCTTTTCTCAGCCATCTTGACATCAAGATAATAGCCATAGTCATCTTCTTTAGCAGTCGCAAAGCTAGTCGCTCCGGTCGGCCAACCTCCCTTTTGGCTAGAAGGCGTCTCAACATCATCCCAAGTCCACAGGCCCAAGCTATCTAGATTTTGTGACGGCAAGGTTTTGAAATGAAAGCGAATATTGCCTTCTTCGATAGCATCTTTCGCCGAAGCTTGCGGCTGACTAACTGGTTCTTGCTTGTCTTTTTCACTTGGATTTGCAGCTTCTTGACCAGCACTTTCTGAACCTGCACTAGCTGGAGCTTGATCTGCTAGCACACCAGTTGGAGCAGCCTGCTCTGAAGTTCCCGCTCCTGAACTATCTGCCTCTCCAGTTTTTTCTTCATCTGCTGACTTAGGTAGGGCTGCCGCATTTGCATCAGAGACTGCTTCTGTTGCTGGGCTGGTAGCTGTGCTCGCCTCATCCGCTCGGACTAATTGGGCGTTTCCCAATAGGAATCCTGAGGCAATGACAACAGAGGCTACTCCTACTTTTAAGCGACGGATGCCAAAATAATGACGCTTCTCGCCCATCCGAGACTGTAGGTGATCGTTATTTTTCATAAACAGAAAACTCCTTTATTTTTTCTTATAGAGAACATCTATGCAAACGTTTTCTGTATTTATTATACCGATTCTTTTTCAAGTTGTAAAGGCTTTCAATAAGAGTTTTTCTCACTCGGATATTTCATGTTCTCTGAGCGGATTTTAATAATTCGATAAGCTATTTGCGATTCAAACAACAATAGGCAAACAAAAAGGCCAAGACACTTATCTCGACCTTCATTTTATTCAACGATAAATTGACTCAAAATCCCATTAATGAACTTACTGGACTTTTCGTCAGAGAATTGCTTGGAAAGCTCAATGGCTTCGTTGACTGCTACCAGCTGTGGGGTATCAAACTCTGTAATCTCAAAAATACCCAGGCGCAGGATATTTTTTTCGACTAGCGTCAGACGATCCACTGTCCAGCCCTTTTTGAGGTGCTGGGCAATTTTCTTGTCCAAGTCGTCCTTGGACTGGACCACACCGGAGACCAGATTGAGCAAGAAGGCTGGAATATCAGCTTCCGCCACTTTGTCTGCCTCTTCGTCCTTATCATAAGAATAGGCAAAGCGACAAGCTTCTACAAGATCCCCTTCATACTCTAGGCTCATCAGGGCCTGAAAAGCCCTCTGGCGCAGACCTCTTCTGGATTCCAACAATATATCAGTCATTGAGGAAGTCCTCATCAAATAGATCTTTCAAGTCTGGCTTCGGTGCCTTTTCTGGAACAATGCCTGCCACATGGATATTGACAGCAGACAGCTCTACCTCAGCCATGTCAAAAACAGCACTTTTTACAGCCTTCTGGATTGCTACTGCAACAGTTGGAACGCTGACACCGTATTCCAAATACAGGTAGATGTCTACAGTCACATCACCTGTCTCATCAGTATGGAGCGATACTCCGCGACCGAGTGAGCGCATAGAAAGACTGTCTGACATACTCTTATTTGCGAAGGAATAAACACCTTCTACCTTTGCCGTTGCAATGGCAATAATTTTTTCCAAAACACGTGGCGCAATGACGATTTCACCTAATTGTTCAGCTGCCATAGTTATTACCTCTTCTATATTATGCGCGAGAAACGTAAGTTCCTTCTGCAGTGTTGATGATTAATTTTTGTCCAACTTCGATGAAGTCTGGTACGTTGACAACAAGACCTGTCTCAAGTGTTGCTGGCTTACCAGATCCAGTAACAGTAGCTCCCTTGATAGATGGCTGAGTATCTGTTACGACCAATTCAACTGTTGTTGGTACTGTCACACCAATCACTTCTGTTCCGTAGAACTGGATTTTCACATCAGAGTTTTCAAGGATGAATTTCAATTCTTCTTCTACATTGACTACTGGAATTTCATATTGATCGTAAGTCTCAGTATTCATGAAATATGCAGTGTCATCCATTTGGTACAAGTATTGAGCTGGAACAGTTTCAATAATGGCTTGTTCAAATTTTTCTTCTGGACGGTAGCTGGTATCAAAGGTAGAGCCAGTACGAACATCGCGTAGCTTCATACGCATAATCGTATTTCCCTTACCTGGCTTGTGGTGGCTCGCTTCCAAAACGCGGATGAGTTTTCCATCAGCTGTTTCGAAGGTCATTCCAGCTTTCAGCTTACTTGCTTCAATCATTCTATATTACCTCTTTTTAAAATTATATTTCTACTTATTCTATCATAAAGCCTGATAATTCTCAAATAACAATCAACTCTTTCGGCGCAAGAGTTAGGACTTCGCAGCCTGTTTCTGTGATGAGGAGATCGTCTTCGATGCGGACGCCGTATTTACCGTCCAGATAAATACCCGGCTCATCAGTCAGGACCATGCCTACCTCAATCGGCTCTTCTGACTTGCCGAAGTATGGAATCTCATGGATATCCAGACCGATACCGTGACCAATCCCATGGCTAAAGTAAGGACCGTAACCAGCATCGTTAATAATCTGGCGCGGAATCTGGTCAAAATCAATTCGGCTAAGCCCAGCCTTGGCTGCTTTTATCAGGGCTTGATTGCTGCGCAGGACAATATCATAAATCTCCCGCTCCTCATCCGTCACCTGCCCCACATGAACAGTCCGCGTCATATCACTGACATAGTGATTGTAGTAGCAGCCAAAGTCCATGGTCAGGGTTTCACCCTTTTGAATGACCTTGTCACTAGCCACACCATGCGGCATAGCAGAGCGGTAACCCGAAGCGATGATGAAATCAAAAGAGGCACCTGAAGCACCTAGCTGCCGCATACGGGCATCTAAAAAGTTCATAACAGCCAGCTCTGTCGTCTCACCAGGCTTGATAAAATCCAGCACATCTAGGAAAGCTTGATCCGAAATCTGACAGGCCTTGCGAATGGTCGCGATTTCTTGCTCATCTTTAATCATGCGCAGATTTTCAATAAAGCCCGTCATGGGAACCAACTCGTAGGCAGAGAAGACACTTTCCAGCATTTTGAAGTAAGCATAGGAAATCTCATCCTCAAAACCGATTTTTTGCAGCTTGTCATCCGCAATAATCTTGACAATCTCTCCAATCGCGTCGCGCGATTCCACAATATCAAAACCTTGGACTACTCCCTTGGCAATCAGCGTATAGCGCGCATCCGTCAGAAAAATCCGACGATTCTTGCTGATGAAAACCGTCGCTTCTGTCCCGCTGAAACCAGTCAGATAGTAAATATTTTTCAGATTGGTTACTAAAACAGCATCGCAGTCTGTCTGAGCCAATGCTGCTTCAAACTTTTCAACTCTTGATAACATGAGGCACCTCCGTGAAATAACTAAGCTTATTATATCAAAAAACCAGTCAAATAGGACATTTTTTGACAAACCTTATCCAGGAATTAGAATCCAACGAGCATTCTCTGACACAAAAAATCCCTGTTTTTAATATCAAACAGGGATTTGATGAATTATTTTACGTGCAGCTTGCCTTTCAAATATTGACCGGTATAGCTGGCTGGATTAGCTGCGACTTCTTCCGGTGTCCCCGTCGCAATAATCGTACCGCCACCGACACCGCCTTCCGGTCCCAAATCAATGATATGGTCCGCTGTCTTGATAACATCCAAATTGTGCTCGATAACGAGTACTGTATTGCCATCGTCCACAAAGCGTGATAGCACTTGAAGGAGCTTGGCAATATCTTCAGAATGCAGACCCGTGGTCGGCTCATCCAAGATATAGAAGGACTTACCAGTCGAGCGCTTGTGAAGTTCGCTGGCCAGCTTCATCCGCTGGGCTTCACCACCTGACAAGGTCGTGGCTGGCTGCCCTAGAGTCACATAGCCTAGTCCCACGTCCTTGATAGTCTGGAGTTTGCGGGCAATCTTAGGAATATGCTGGAAGAATTCTACCGCATCATTGACCGTCATGTCCAGAACCTGAGCGATATTCTTCTCCTTGTAGTGAACCTCTAGAGTTTCGCTATTATAACGGGTGCCGTGGCAGACCTCACAGGCCACATAGACGTCAGGCAGGAAGTGCATCTCAATCTTGATAATCCCATCACCCGAGCAGGCTTCACAGCGGCCTCCCTTGACGTTAAAGCTGAAACGGCCCTTCTTGTAGCCGCGAATCTTGGCTTCATTGGTCTTGGCAAAAAGATCTCGAATATCGTCAAAGACTCCAGTATAAGTGGCCGGATTAGAGCGCGGTGTCCGACCAATCGGACTTTGGTCGATATCAATCAGTCTGTCCACATGCTCAATACCGCTGATTTTCTTGAACTTACCTGGCTTAGCAGAGTTGCGGTTGAGTTTTTGAGCAATGGCTTTTTTAAGGATAGAGTTGACCAGCGTTGACTTACCGGATCCAGAAACTCCCGTCACAGCGATGAATTTGCCCAAGGGGAATCTGGCCGTGATATTCTGCAGATTATTTTCCTGAGCACCAGTCACTTCGATAAAGCGGCCATTGCCTACACGGCGTTCCAATGGCACTGGTATTTCGCGCTTACCTGACAGGTATTGGCCTGTGATGGATTTCTTGCTCTTGGCTACTTGTGCAGGAGTGCCAGCTGCGACGATTTCACCACCGAAAACACCGGCTCCTGGTCCCACATCAATCAGCCAGTCAGCCTCCCGCATGGTATCCTCATCGTGCTCAACCACAATGAGGGTATTGCCCAGGTCGCGCATCTTCTTAAGGCTGGCAATCAGGCGGTCATTGTCACGCTGGTGCAAGCCAATAGAGGGCTCGTCCAGGATATAGAGGACACCACTCAAGTTAGAACCAATCTGAGTCGCCAGACGAATCCGCTGGCTCTCACCTCCTGATAGAGTCCCAGCCGAGCGAGACAAAGTCAGGTAATTGAGGCCAACATTATTAAGGAAGGTCAGGCGGTCATGAATTTCTTTGAGAATAGGCCGCGCAATCGTAGCTTCATTGTCAGTCAAGCTAAGCTTGTCCAACTGAAGCAAATGATCAGCAATGGACAAGTCTGAAATCTCACCGATATGCAAGCCGTCTTCGCCGCCAACCTTGACAGACAAGGCCTGAGGGCTGAGTCGATAACCGTGACAAGCCGCACAGGTTAGCTCATTCATATAAGCCCGCATCTGCGTCCGAGTAAAATCACTATTGGTCTCATGGTAGCGACGGTTGATATTGGTGACAACCCCCTCAAAAGGAATGTCAATATCGCGCACGCCGCCAAATTCATTTTCATAGTGGAAATGGAACTCCCGTCCATCTGAGCCAAAGAAAATCAGCTGCTTTTCTTCCTCCGTCAGCTCCTCAAATGGCTTGTCCATATCAATGCCAAAGGCTGCCATGGCCTGCTCCAGCATCTGCGGATAGTAGTTGGAGGAGATGGGATTCCAAGGCGCTAGCGCTCCTTCGCGCAAGGTCTTGCCAGCTTCTGGCACAACCATATCTAGATCCACCTCCAGCTTAACCCCCAGACCATCACAGTCCGGACAGGAGCCAAAAGGCGCATTGAAAGAAAAGAGTCGCGGCTCTAGCTCTGGCACTGTAAAACCACAAACAGGGCAGGCATAGTGTTCAGAAAAGAGTAGCTCTTGATCGTCCATAGTGTCAATCACCACATAGCCCTCAGCAATCCGCAGAGCTGCTTCAACCGAGTCAAAGAGGCGGCTGCGCACCCCTTCCTTGATAACAATTCTGTCTACTACGACCTCAATATCATGTTGCTTGCTCTTAGAAAGCTCTGGCACTTCCGTCACATCGTAAATACCGCCATCCACGCGCACACGGACATAGCCGTCCTTCTGAATCTTATCAAAAACGGTCTTATGCTGACCTTTTTTCTTGCGGATGACTGGCGCTAATATCTGCAACCGCTGACGATCTGGCAATTCCAAGACCTTGTCAACAATCTGTTCAACAGATGAAGCCGTAATAGCTCCATGACCGTTGATACAGTATGGCGTCCCAACACGAGCATAGAGCAGGCGCAGGTAATCATTGATTTCAGTGGCAGTTCCCACCGTTGAGCGCGGATTTTTACTGGTCGTCTTCTGGTCGATGGAAATAGCCGGGCTGAGACCATCAATCGAGTCCACATCCGGCTTTTCCATATTGCCTAAAAACTGCCGAGCATAGGCCGATAGACTCTCCACATAGCGGCGCTGCCCCTCAGCATAGAGGGTATCAAAAGCCAGACTAGACTTGCCCGAACCAGACAGCCCCGTCACCACGACTAGCTTGTCCCGTGGAATTTCTACATCAATATTTTTTAAATTATGAGCTCGCGCTCCATGAATCACAATTTTATCTTGCATCTTGACCTCGTTTCACTTATAAACCTTCTCCATTATAACAAATTTTTGTGCAAACTTTTGCCCCAAAAGCCCGAATTTGTAGTATAATAGTACGGTATGCAAAAAACACTCTGGAAAGGAAAAAGATCATGAAGCAAGTCTTTTTATCAACTACGACAGAATTCAAAGAGATTGATGCGCTCGAATCAGGCTCTTGGATCAATCTTGTCAATCCTTCCCAGAGTGAATCAATCGAAATCGCTAACGCCTTTGGTATTGACATTACTGACCTGCGAGCGCCACTCGATGCGGAAGAAATGTCTCGGGTTACGATAGAGGATGAGTACACGCTGATCATCGTTGACGTGCCCATCACAGAGGAGCGGAATAACCAGACTTACTATGTCACGATCCCCCTTGGTATTATCATCACGGAAGAGGCGATTATTACCACTTGTTTGGAAAAATTACCTCTGCTGGACATCTTCATTCACCGGCGCCTGCGCAACTTCTATACTTTTATGAAGTCACGTTTTATCTTTCAGATTCTCTACCACAATGCTGAGCTATATCTGACAGCCCTGCGTTCCATTGACCGCAAGAGTGAGCAGATTGAGAGCCAACTGCACAAGTCCACGCGAAATGAAGAACTGATTGAGCTCATGGAGTTGGAAAAGACCATCGTCTATTTCAAAGCCTCCCTTAAGACAAATGAGCGCGTGATTAAGAAGCTGACCAGCTCCACCAGCAATATCAAGAAATATCTGGAAGACGAGGACTTGCTGGAAGATACACTGATTGAAACCCAGCAGGCCATTGAGATGGCTGATATCTACGGCAACATTCTCCACAGTATGACTGAGACCTTTGCCTCTATCATTTCTAATAACCAGAACAATATCATGAAAGCCTTGGCTCTGGTGACCATCGTCATGTCTATCCCGACCATGATTTTCTCGGCCTATGGGATGAACTTCAAAAATAACGAACTGCCTCTCAACGGTGAACCACATGCCTTCTGGATTATCATGTTCATCGCCTTTGCCATGAGTGCTTCGGTCATGGCTTATCTCATGCACAAAAAACTATTTTAACCTTTAGAAAGAACGCCTATGTCACAAGTATCCCTCGACAAACTCAGCAAAAAAAACAAAGAATTTATCCATATCGCGACTAACCAACTCCTGCAAGACGGCAAATCCGACCAGGAAATCCAGACTATCTTAGAAGGCATTCTGCCGGAAATCCTGGAAAATCAAACCAAGGGAATCACTGCCCGCGGCCTCTACGGAGCCCCGACTACTTGGGCAGCTTCTTTGACCGCAAAAGAGCGCTATGATGCCGAGCATCCAAAGGAAAATGACGATCCTAAATGGATGATGCTGGACTCTGTCCTCTTTATCTTTGGTTTCTTTACCCTCCTGACCTCTATCGTCAATCTGGCTTCCTCTCAGCCATCTGTCTATGGACTGACGACTCTCGTACTCGGAAGCATCGTCGGTGGCCTTTCTTTCTATGCTCTCTACCACTTTATCTACCGTTTCTACGGACCAGATAAGGACCGTAGCCAGCGCCCTAAACTGCTCAAGTCTATCCTTACCATGGCAGCGGCTATTCTCCTATGGAGCATGTCCATCGTCTTAACCAGCCTCCTGCCTGAATTCCTCAATCCCCGCCTGTCCAATGTCGTAGTTGCTATTGTCGGCGCTATCACTCTAGCCCTTCGCTTCTATCTCAAAAAGCGCTTCAACATCAAGAGTGCGACTATGGGACCGACGAGATATTAATATCACACAAAAAGAGGTCAGTGACCTCTTTTTGATTTGCTTCGAAAATATTTCCAATAAAGAGAGTAGGGAATGGGCAAACCGAGAATCAACCAAAAGCGATTGACAACAATGTCCGCCTTTCCTGCGCTGTTAAAATGAATGGGAACCTGCTCTGGCAGCAGGCAGATAAGCAGAAATAAGGTTACTGCTAAGAGAAACAAAACGAATAAATCTTTCTTTTTCATTAGCCATGGACCTCCTTAAAATATCCTTGTTTTATTAAATGCCTATAAAGGACAACTGCCAAAAGCAAAAGTCCAAGAGCTGAGATTCGCAGCGATATCTCCAAGTCCATACCAAAGAGCAAGGAAAAGCAAATAGGGAACACAAGAACCAAGATGCTTATCCCTCCAGACAAGATAGCCGCAAAACTTTGCTTAATAACAATCATTTCATTGTCCCAGATGAACTTAGGATAATGAAAATTAACCACAAGTCCTTGGAGAGCTGTAAATAGAGAATAAGCCAGTGAAATAAGGACCAAATCCACTACTTGCAAGCCTCCTAGCGAGAAATGCCAAACCAGAACAGGCAAGCCAAGCAGCAAGGCTGTGAAGTGTAAGGACACCGTCAAGGCCAGCTTCGCCATTATTATCTGCCTCATAGAAACCGGGAATGTCTGAAGCAGCCAAATCTCTTCCCCCTCTAAGGAAATACTGACAGCTGCAGGATTGGAAATACTAAGACATCCAGCCAGTAATAGGGGTAAAAATTCTCGGCTATTCCTGAGTCCTATCGAAGAAAAGAGGGCATCAGGGCTCATAAAACAAAGCGAGATGGCTAAAACGATGATTAAAATAGTTCCCAGTCCACTATTGAGCATATAAAGATAGGAACTCATAAAATTCGCAATTTCTCTCCTATAAAGAGCCATAAAGGGAGACTTCTGCCTGCTTCTATAGACTTTGCTTTCTGACTTCACCCCTGTTATCATCTGATTCATTTTTAAATAATTTCTACTTAAATACCTTAGAAAAAGTCCTGTCAGCGCAAACGATATAAACATCAACAGAAGACTTGCCCACAAAAAATGCTGAGGGTTAAAAAATAAGCTTGCCGGAGGATAGAGAGAAGCCAGCTGCTTGGTAAGCAAGAGACTAACATTTTCCGCTGACATTCCAGCTCTCATAGCCCACATACTACCTGTTGCCAGCCCCAAAAGCAAGAGGAGAGAAAAAAGGAAGGCAACTAGATTTTTATGAGGGGTCTTTGAGGCCAAATAGGCTACGCACAAGCCGAGCAAAGAAGCTAAACAGAGAGGTAAAAGAGGAACAAATCCCATTAAAAGCAGATAAAGAAGCAACTCCAACAAGGACGCACCATAGCCAAACCAAACGAGGCCTGCTGGAAGCATGAGAAGGACGGAAAACACACTGTTCAAAAGATAAAGAAAAGCATATTTCTCATAGACGATTTCTCTAATACTGAGCGGCAATACGATGAGCCTGTCAAGTTCCTCTTGGTCAAACAAGATGCCATTTGACTGCATCAGACTGAAAAAGAAAATAATAAAACTAACCAAGGCAATCATATAGGCTGGAATCAAATTTGCCTGCCCCAACTTGACTAAACTCAAAGCCGTCAAAAGGTTATAGCCTGAAAATAGAAAAACAAGCAAGAAGAGCAGGCCAAGCTTAAAATACTTGCCCAACCTTCGTCCTTTCCTTAAATCATTAAGCGAAAATGTGCTGTATAATTGTACTTTTAAAAGCAAAAGAATATTAGTCATCTTCCTGTAACTCCATAAATACTTGTTCCAAACTGGATGCCCCCTTAACTTCAGAGGTCCTTCCATTAGCCACCAAACGTCCCTTTTGCAGAATTGCCACCTTATTGCAGAGTTCTTCCGCAACCTCTAAAACGTGAGTAGAAAAGAAAATCGCATGCCCTTGATCGGCTAACTCTCTCATGATCTGCTTAAAATAATATGCGCCTTTCGGATCTAAACCGACAAAAGGTTCATCTAAAATCAACAATTCTGGCTCATGCAAGAGGGCCGCTATTAGTGCCAATCGCTGCTTCATTCCATGTGAATAAGCTGATATCAATTGATCCAAAGACGTATCCAGCTCAAACATTTTAGAATACTTTTCTATAGCCGCTTGCCTCTTCTCCATAGAAACCCTATAAATGTCTGCTACAAAATCCAAAAACTGCCTTGCTGTCAGATTTTTATAAAGGTCTGGGTTATCCGGCAGAAACGCCATCTTTTTCTTACAAAGCAAGGGCTCCTTCCTGATTGAGTGCCCGCAGATATAAATCTCCCCTTTATCAAAATCATGAATCCCCACAATGGACTTAATGGTGGATGTCTTACCTGCTCCATTGGCGCCGATGAAGCCATAAATATCTCCAGGCTCCACCACCAGACTAAGATCATCCACTGCCTTTTTACCGTTGCTATATACTTTTGTTAAATGTTCTATTTTTAACATGAATTTCTCCTTTTATTTAAACTGACATCTTGTCAGTGTTATCGTAAAATTTTTTTAAATATCAGGATTAAAAGATTGAAGTCTCGAACTGACATTTTGTCAGTTATGCTTCTAAATAAAAGGCAGAAAACTGCCGATTATTCTAAAAAATAGATTCTTCTAATCCTAAGCTTCTTTCTAAGATTGCCTGGAAGCTGGTGAGATAATCCTGCAAAGTTTCTGGTTTTTCCTGACTCATCTTGATATCATTGGACACAAATACGTAGGCAGTCATGAGAAAAGAAGCCGTTTCATGCGGATATTTTAAATGAAAATCTCCAGATTTCTGTCCTTCCTCCAAGATATGAGTGAAGAAAACAATCATCCGCTCACAGAGTCTATGATAAAAGCGATCCAAGACATAACGATTTGTTTCTAAATTGACTGTTTCCTGCAAGACTTGATTTTCCTGTGTTCTGCTTTCCTCTGGGATAAGGGTCGCCTCAATAAAGGCTCTGATTTTTTCCTTGGCTCCAACATTTGGCTGATAGCTGATTTTTTCGAGCTTTCTCAGCAAGGGCTCAGAGTTCTTTTCAATCAGACAATAGAGAATATCTTCCTTATCCTTAAAATGATAGTAAAGCAGACCTCGAGAAATTCCAAGCTTATCAATAATGTCTTGAGTTCTTGTCTTTAGATAGCCCTTTTGGGCAAAGAGCTGCAAGGCTGCAGACATAATCTCCGCCCGTCGTACCTCTACTTCCTTGACATCACGCATGATTTCTGCCTCCTTGTGGTCAGTATAGCACTCCACTGACATTTTGTCAATGATAAAATAAAAAAACAGCAAGCCAGAGCCTGCTGTTAATCTAATTAGTCTTCATTTACGAAAGGCATCAAAGCCATTACGCGAGCGCGTTTGATAGCTGTTGTTACTTTACGTTGGTTTTTAGCTGAAGTTCCTGTTACGCGACGAGGAAGGATTTTCCCACGTTCTGAAACGAAACGGCTAAGAAGCTCAGTATCTTTGTAATCAACATATTCAATTTTGTTCGCTGCGATGTAATCAACTTTTTTACGGCGTTTGAATCCGCCACGACGTTGTTGAGCCATGTGTTTTCTCCTTTATATTATAGTTAGATTCGGTCCTTAAAATGGTAGATCGTCGTCTGAGATATCCATTGGGTTTGAATTGCCAAATGGGCTCTCATCACGAGAAAAGTTCGGTACTTGGTTAGACGAGTCTGCACTGCCATAACTTGGAGCAGAGCTGCCGCCAAAGCTGTTTCCACCGTATCCGCCAGATGACTGACCTTCACGATTAGAGCGACTTTCCAAGAGTTGGAAATTGTCCGCAACAACTTCTGTGACATAGACACGCTGGCCTTGCTGATTCTCGTAGTTACGCGTTTGAATACGGCCTGTAATTCCGATCAGGGCTCCTTTTTTGGCCCAGTTTGCAAGATTTTCTGCCTGCTGACGCCAGATGACAACATTGATAAAGTCCGCTTCTCGCTCGCCACTTTGATTTTTAAAGTTACGATTGACAGCCAGAGTAAATGTTGCAACCGCTTGGTTCTGCGGAGTATAGCGAAGCTCAGCATCACGGGTCATGCGACCCACCAGTACAACGTTATTAATCATAGTCTACCTTCTTAAGCGTCAAGTTTGACGATCATGTGACGAAGAATGTCAGCGTTGATTTTTGAAAGACGGTCAAACTCTTTAAGAGCTGCATCGTCGTTTGCTTCAACGTTAACGATGTGGTAAAGTCCTTCACGGAAATCTTGGATTTCGTATGCAAGACGACGTTTTTCCCAATCTTTTGATTCAACAACAGTTGCACCGTTGTCAGTCAAGATAGAGTCAAAGCGTGCTACCAAAGCGTTTTTAGCTTCTTCTTCAATGTTTGGACGAATAATATAAAGAATTTCGTATTTAGCCATTGATTTTTCCTCCTTTTGGTCTAATGACCCCGAGACTTTGCAAGGGGTAAGTGAGGTTTGCTCACAAATAACTATTATAGCAGACTTGCGGCAGAATGGCAAGGGAAAGTTTTGATATAAAAAAAACTCTCCCTGTCACCAGAGAGAGTCCGAAAAATACGATTCGTTTTTAGAGAGGCTAGACAATTCTTCCTTGGTCAACGACCAGTTTTCCAGCCTTGTAGACCTGATGGGTCAGGTTGGTCGCAAAGAAATAAAGTGGGTAGTCAATATTCTTAGCGTCTAGAATGGTAATGTCCGCCTGCTTACCAGTATCAAAGCTGCCAATCTTATCTTGACGGTTAACTGAGTAGGCCGCATTGATGGTTACAGCGTTGAGAACTTCTACTGGCGTCAGACGCATCATAAAGCAGCCCAGCTGCATGACGAACTGCAGATTAGCTGTCGGACAAGAGCCTGGATTGCTGTCGGTAGTCAGAGTGATAGCCATACCAGCTTCCAGCATCTTGCGAGCTGGTGCATAGGTATCTTCCATCAGACTGAAAGTAGTCGCTGGCAGGAGATTGCCGATAACCTTGGCTTCTGCCATCTTGCGAATGCCCTCATCGGTCGCTACCATCAAGTGCTCTGCACTAGTTGCTCCTAGCTCAGCTGCGACATCTACTCCACCGATAGACTCGATTTCATCAGCATGGATACGGAGCTTGAAGCCCATTTCCTTAGCCTTAGAAAGCAAGTAGCGTGACTCGTCAGCTGTAAAGACGCCTTTTTCACAGAAAATATCACAGAACTCAGCTAGATTTTCTGCTTTTACCCGAGGAAGCATTTCCTCGACGATGAGCTCCAGATATTCCTGAGAACGCCCCTTATATTCTGGTGGAACGGCGTGGGCAGCCATAAAGGTAGAAACGAGGTCGATCTCGTGGTCACGGTCCAGAGCTCCAACGACATCTAGCTGGCGCTTCTCTGTTTCCCAATCCAGACCATAGCCACTCTTGGCCTCAACAGTCGTCACCCCATGCAGCAGCATATAGTCCAGCAGTCTCTTAGACTTATCATAGAGAGTGTCAAAAGAAGCTTCTCGCGTCGCCCGGACCGTACTGAGAATACCGCCGCCTTGGGCAAGAATTTCCAGATAAGGGACCCCGGCTAACTTCTTAGCAAATTCATGCTCCCGGCTGCCACCATAGACTAAGTGAGTATGGCAGTCGATCAAGCCAGGCGTAGCAATCTTGCCCTCATAAGACTGAATCTTAGTATCTGGTCCAATCAGACTGGCATCCGGATCTCCGCTGCCAACTGCTAGAATTTTGCCGTCTTTGACTGCAATGTAGCCGTCTTCCAAGACCTGAGCTTCCTTCATCTCCTCGCCAAAAAGGGGATGGCCAAGATCCTTGGGACAGAAGACTTGATTAAAGTGAGTTAATAGTAAATCAGCAGTCATGCTTGTTCCTCCATTTCATTTTCCGACATATTTGCTTTTCATCATAATACACTATCGTCAAATTATAGTCAAAAGCTTGTAAAAGATAGGAGTCCCACTTTTTTTACTGTTTTTGTCATTTTCTTGACTCTTTATGGACGGGAGTCTTATAGAATGTAGGAGAAAGATATTTTACACTTGACTAAAAGGAGGATTTTCCATGTCATACTTTAGCGAAAATGAAATTGCAGCAGCAATGACCGTCAAATTAGACGATGTACTGCCTGAAAACACAGTTTTCCAAGAAGGCATCCGTCGAGCACCTGACCGGGGCTTCCGTTTGACTCAAGCTCAAACCGAAATTGCGCTTAAAAATGCCCTTCGCTATATTCCAAAGAGATTCCATGAGGAAGTAATTCCAGAATTCTTAGAAGAACTGAAAACTCGCGGACGGATTTATGGCTACCGCTGGCGTCCAAAAGAACGCATCTACGGCAAGCCAATTGACGAGTACAAAGGGAACTGTACTGCAGCCAAGGCTATGCAGGTCATGATTGACAACAACCTGAGCTTTGAAATCGCCCTTTATCCTTATGAATTGGTTACTTATGGGGAAACTGGATCTGTCTGCGCTAACTGGATGCAGTACAACCTGATCAAGAAATACTTGGAAATCATGACCGACCATCAAACCTTGGTCGTGGAATCTGGCCATCCACTTGGACTTTTCAAATCTAAACCAGAAGCACCTCGTGTTATCATCACCAACGGCCTCTTGGTCGGTGAATATGACAATATGAAGGACTGGGAAATTGCAGAAGAAATGGGTGTCACCAACTATGGTCAAATGACAGCCGGCGGCTGGATGTACATCGGTCCTCAAGGTATCGTCCATGGTACTTTCAACACTCTCCTCAATGCTGGACGCTTGAAACTAGGCGTAGCTGATGACGGCGACCTGACTGGCAAACTCTTCATCTCTTCTGGTCTGGGCGGCATGAGTGGAGCTCAAGGGAAAGCGGCCGAAATTGCTAAAGCTGTGGCAATCGTAGCTGAAGTAGACCAATCTCGGATTGAAACTCGTCATTCACAAGGCTGGATTAGCCAATTGGCTGAAAGTCCGAAGGAAGCCATCGACTTGGCTCAAAAAGCTCTGGAAGCTGGCGAATCAACTTCTATTGCCTATCATGGTAACATCGTAGACCTCTTAGAATATGTTAACGAGAACAATATCCATGTCGATTTGCTGTCTGACCAAACTTCTTGCCACAATGTTTATGACGGCGGTTACTGTCCAGCTGGTATCAGCTTTGAAGAGCGGACTCGCCTCCTAGCTGAAGACAAGGAAACCTTTGCTAAGTTGGTTGACCAAACCTTGGAACGTCACTTCAAGGCAATCAAGGCCTTGACTAACAACGGCACCTACTTCTTTGACTACGGTAATGCCTTTATGAAGGCAGTCTATGACTCTGGCATCAAGGAAATTTCTAAGAATGGCTTTGACGACAAAGACGGCTTCATCTGGCCTTCTTATGTAGAAGATATCATGGGGCCAATGCTCTTTGACTATGGTTATGGTCCTTTCCGTTGGGTATGTCTGAGCGGTAAGCACGAAGATCTAGTCGCTACTGACCATGCAGCTATGGAAGTGATTGACCCTAACCGTCGCTACCAAGACCGCGATAACTATAACTGGATCCGTGATGCTGAGAAGAACCAGTTGGTTGTTGGAACTCAGGCTCGGATTCTCTACCAAGACTGTATGGGACGCGTCAATATCGCCCTCAAGTTCAATGAATTAGTACGCGAAGGCAAGATTGGTCCTGTCATGATTGGTCGTGACCACCACGACGTATCTGGTACTGACTCTCCATTCCGTGAAACTTCTAATATCAAGGACGGTTCTAATGTTACCTGCGACATGGCCGTGCAATGTTACGCTGGTAACGCAGCTCGTGGTATGAGTCTGGTAGCTCTCCATAACGGTGGCGGAACTGGTATCGGTAAAGCAATCAACGGTGGCTTTGGCTTGGTACTGGACGGCAGCGAACGAATCGACGAAATCATCAAATCTGCTATCGCTTGGGATACGATCGGCGGAGTTGCACGTCGTAACTGGGCTCGCAATGAGCATGCTATTGAGACAGCTATAGAGTACAACCGCCTCCACCAAGGAACAGACCACATTACCATTCCGTACTTAACTGACGAAGATTTGGTCAAAGAATCTGTTAAGAAGTTGTTCGAATAAGAAAAACTTGTCCCCCGACTTCCGACCTGAGCTGGGTATCAACCTAGCTCAGCTGGAAGTTCCACTTTATTCACTTTGTAATTTTAATAATATATATCACGAGGTAATATCTTATGGCAAAAATTGTTGAATGTATTCCTAACTTTTCTGAAGGCCGCAATCAAGCGGTTATTGACGGTCTAGTTGAAGTAGCTAAGAGCGTGCCAGGCGTAACACTTTTGGACCACTCTTCTGATGCCAGCCACAACCGCAGCGTCTTTACCTTGGTCGGTGATGACCAAAACATTCAGGAAGTTGCTTTCCGTTTGGTTAAATACGCTTCTGAAAATATTGACTTGACCAAACACCAAGGTGAACACCCTCGTATGGGCGCAACTGATGTCCTGCCTTTTGTACCGATCAAGGACATCACAAGTGAGGAATGCGTAGAAATTGCGAAGACCGTATCTGAACGGATCAACCGCGAGCTCGGTATTCCTATCTTCCTCTATGAAGATGCAGCGACTCGTCCAGAACGTAAGAACTTGGCTAAGGTCCGTAAAGGACAGTTTGAAGGCATGCCTGAAAAACTCTTGGAACCTGACTGGGCGCCTGACTACGGTGAAAGAAAGATTCACCCAACTGCTGGTGTTACTGCTGTCGGTGCTAGAATGCCACTCATCGCCTACAACATCAACTTGGATACAGACGATCTAGAAATTGCCAACAATATTGCCAAAATCATCCGTGGATCAAGCGGTGGCTACAAGTATTGTAAAGCTATCGGTGTTATGCTGGAAGACCGCAACATTGCTCAGGTTTCTATCAACATGGTCAATCTGGAAAAATTCCCACTCTATCGTGTCTTTGAAACTGTTCGCTTTGAAGCTAAGCGCTACGGAGTTGGAATCCTCGGCTCAGAAGTCATCGGTTTGGCTCCAGCCAAGGCTTTGATTGACGCAGCAGAATACTATCTGCAAATTGAGGATTTTGACTACGGCAAGCAAGTTCTGGAAAACCATTTGCTGGGCTAGGAGGACAGAAACCTATGAAATTAGTAGATTTAAGCTTGACAGCATTTGCCCAAGTCCTAGGCTCAGACGCTCCTGCACCAGGAGGTGGCTCTGCCGCTGCTCTTTCAGCAGCGAACGGTATTTCCCTGACTAAGATGGTCTGTGAATTGACCCTTGGCAAGAAAAAATACGCAGAATTTGAAGCAGAAATTGCTCAAGTGCACGCAGAAAGCGCCCGCCTGCAAGAAAGCTTGCTCACAGCTATTGACAAGGACACTGAAGCCTTCAATCTAGTCTCTGCCGTCTTTGATATGCCTAAGGAAACGGAGGAAGACAAGGCTGCCCGTCGAGAAGCTATGCAGCAAGCCCTCAAGGAAGCGACCAAGTCACCTTATGGCATGATGGAAGACATCTTGGCTGCCCTGCAAACAACCCAAAAGGCTGTCGGCAAGTCCAATACCAACGCTGCCAGCGACCTAGGGGTAGCAGCTCTCAACCTTAAGGCTGGTCTGCAAGGGGCTTGGCTCAATGTCCTCATCAACCTGTCAGGTGTCAAGGATGAAGCATTCGTCGCAGACTACCGCAGCAAGGGTGAAGAGCTACTGCAAAAAGGCTGCGCTCTAGCCGATGAAATTTATCAAGAAATTTTGAAAGTTGTCTAATAGATAAACGGAAGAGAAGTCCACAATTTCCTCTGAAGGGACTTCCTTTTCTCAAGAGGTAACAATATGGTTTTATCAGATATTGAAATTGCGAATTCGGTTCAAATGAAGCCCATCAAAGAGGTGGCAGAAAAGCTTGGAATTGCTGAAGACGCCCTGTCTCTTTATGGAAATTACAAGGCAAAAATCAGTGCCGGCCAACTGGAAGCCTTAAAAGACAAGCCAGACGGTAAATTGATTCTCGTGACAGCTATTTCTCCGACACCAGCCGGAGAAGGCAAGACCACGACTTCTGTCGGATTGGTCGATGCTTTGGCTGCTATCGGTAAAAAAGCCGTTATCGCTCTGCGGGAACCTTCACTCGGACCTGTCTTTGGTATCAAGGGCGGAGCTGCTGGCGGTGGGAACGCTCAAGTTGTGCCCATGGAGGATATCAACCTCCACTTCACTGGTGACTTTCATGCCATCGGTGTTGCCAACAACCTGCTGGCGGCCCTCATTGATAACCACATCCATCATGGAAATGCCTTAGGCATTGATTCTCGCCGCACCACTTGGAAGCGGGCAGTAGATATGAATGACCGGCAACTGCGCCACATTGTGGATGGCTTGCAAGGTAAAGTCAACGGTGTTCCGCGTGAAGATGGATTTGACATTACAGTTGCTTCTGAGGTTATGGCTATTCTCTGTCTGTCAGAAAATATCACTGACCTCAAGAACCGCTTGGAAAAAATCATCATTGGCTACAGCTTTGAAGGTAAGCCAGTAACTGCCAAGGATCTGAAAGCTGGTGGCGCTATGGCTGCTGTGCTCAAAGACGCTATCCATCCAAACTTGGTTCAAACTCTGGAACATACGCCAGCCTTGATTCACGGTGGACCTTTTGCCAACATTGCCCATGGCTGTAACAGTGTCCTAGCTACCAAGCTGGCTCTCAAATATGCCGACTATGCAGTCACAGAAGCTGGTTTCGGTGCTGACCTCGGTGCTGAAAAATTCATCGATATCAAGTGTCGTACATCTGGACTTCGTCCATCGGCTGTAGTTCTAGTTGCTACCATCCGCGCTCTCAAGATGCACGGCGGTGTGGCTAAGAGCGATCTGGCTGAAGAAAATGTCCAAGCCGTTGTAGATGGTCTGCCAAACTTGGAAAAACATCTGGAAAACATTCAAGATGTTTATGGCCTGCCTGCAGTCGTTGCCATCAATAAATTCCCGCTGGATACCGAAGCAGAATTGCAAGCAGTTTATGACGCCTGCCAAAAACGCGGCGTTGACGTCGTGATTTCCGACGTCTGGGCGAATGGCGGAGCCGGCGGTAAAGAGTTGGCTGAAAAAGTCGTTGAACTGGCCGAAGGAGACAATCACTTCCAATTTGTATATAATGAAGAGGACTCCATCGAGACTAAGCTGAACAAAATTGTTACTAAGGTCTATGGAGGCAAGGGCGTTCGCCTGACTCCTGCTGCTAAACGCGAGCTCAAACAACTGGAAGAGCTGGGCTTCTCCAACTATCCTATCTGTATGGCTAAGACTCAATACTCCTTCTCAGACGATGCTAAGAAACTGGGCGCACCTAAAGACTTTGTCGTGACTATCAGCCAGCTCAAAGTTTCTGCTGGTGCAGGCTTTATCGTTGCTCTGACTGGTGCAATCATGACCATGCCAGGACTGCCTAAAGTGCCGGCTAGCGAAAAGATTGATGTTGACAAAGACGGCAATATCAGCGGTTTGTTCTAATAAATACCAAAAATGACAAATGTAACCCTTTTAAGAGCAAACGATTTTCAAGTTTCCGATTGGTCGGGGGGAAAGACAAAACAGCTTTATCTTTCCCCGCCAACTGGCCACTATGGCCGGCGGGAGTTTGACTATCGACTCTCAACAGCGACTGTGGAGTTGGCTGAAAGTCAGTTTTCTGACCTCAGCGGCTTTCACCGCATTCTCATGAGCCTAGACCACACACTTCATCTCCACAATGCCAGCCGGCAGGAGGAAACGGTTCTAGCTCCCTTTACTCCCTATGTTTTTGAAGGGAGTGATTCTATAACAAGTCGGGGGACTTGTACCGACTTTAACTTAATCTACAGCGACCATTATCAGGGACTGATGATTGCCATTTCGAATGGGCTAGAGCTTAGCCGAGATGACGAAATTCAATTTATCTATGCCTTAGAGGAACTGACGGTGACAGGAACAAACCTGCCAGCGCTTAATCTAGAGGCAGAGCAGCTTCTGATAGTGGAAAAAGAGACTCAGGAAACTGAGCTGCATATAATGTTTTCGAGTAACCAGCCAAAGGGAACGCCCCTTGCTATATGGGCTGGTTTGACCCACATCCCTACTAAGTAAAGATACCATGATACCTTGTCACCATTCTATCTTTACTTGGAAAGGATCCCACATCTCTAAAGGAGAAACATTATTATGGACGCAACTAAACTCACTGCACAAGAACAAGAACAGGAAAAAGCGAAATTCAGCTTTTCCGGTGCAACTCTCTACGGTATCAATGCCGTTATCGGTTCAGGGATTTTCCTCCTACCGCAAAAGATTTATAAAGGACTTGGTCCTGCCTCTCTAGCTGTCATGCTTGGAACTGCACTCCTCGTTATTCTCTTAGCCGTCTGCTTGGCAGAAACTGCTGGTTATTTTAATAAAAATGGCGGAGCTTTCCAATATTCCAAAGCGGCCTTCGGAAACTTTGTAGGCTTTAATGTCGGTTTTCTGGGATGGGTCGTAACCATTATCGCTTGGGCCGCTATGGCAGCAGCATTTGCAAGACTTTTTGTCATCACTTTTAAAGCCTTTGAACCTTATGAACTTTTGCTCAGTGTGAGCCTGATTATTTTGCTCAGCTTGATGAATATATCTGGTCTTAAGACTTCAAAAATATTTACCTTGACTGCTACTGTAGCTAAACTCATTCCAATCGTTGCCTTTAGTTTATGCGCAATTTTCTTTATTAAATCGGGAATTGATAAAGGTAACTTCACTCCGTTTCTACAACTAGATCCTAAAGTAGATATCATGAAAGCTATCTCAAGTACAGCCATTTATATCTTCTACGGATTTATCGGATTTGAAACCATGTCTATCGTTGCTGGTGAAATGCGCAACCCAGAAAAGAATGTACCTCGGGCTATCTTAGGCTCTATCAGTATTGTATCAGTTCTCTATATGTTGATTATCGCTGGAACCATTTCCATGCTGGGCAGCCGTATCTTGCAAACAGATGCTTCTGTACAAGACGCCTTTGTTGAGATGATTGGCCCTGCTGGTGCTTGGATTATTTCCATTGGAGCACTCATCTCTATCACTGGTCTTAATATCGGAGAGTCCGTCATGGTTCCGCGTTATGGTGCAGCTATCGCAAATGAAGGCCTGCTTCCTAAGAAAATTGCAGAAACCAACTCTAAAAATGCCCCTATAGTTGCCATTATTATTTCAGGAATTCTGGCTATCGCCCTGCTCTTCTCTGGTAAGTTTGAAGAATTAGCAGCTCTCAGCGTGGTCTTCCGCTTCTTCCAATACATCCCAACTGCTCTAGCTGTACTAGTATTAAGAAAGAAATATCCAGACAAGAAAGTAGTTTTCCGCGTTCCATTTGGTCCAGTAATTCCAATTTTGGCGGTTCTAGTCAGCCTTGTCATGATTTGGGGTGAAAACCCAATGAACTATGTTTACGGCCTCATCGGTGTCCTTATCGCCAGTGCAGTATACTTTATCTATATAGTACTGATTTGTAAAAATAAAGTTCTTAAACAAGAAGGAGAATGAATCTTATGACACATGTAATTAATTTGGATGGCGAACACCTTACTTTAGAAGACGTCATCGCAGTAGCTCGTCATGGAGCCATTTGCGAAATCGACCAAGAAGCTAAGAAAGCAGTAGAAGCTTCCCGCAAAATCGTGGATGACATCGTCCGCGAAAAGCGGGTAGTCTACGGTGTTACAACTGGCTTTGGCTCTCTCTGCAATGTCAGCATCTCACCAGAAGATACGACTCAACTGCAAGAAAACCTAATTCGGACGCACTCCTCAGGCTACGGCGATCCCCTACCTGAAGATGCAGTCCGTGCGATTATGCTAATCCGGATTAATTCCTTGGTCAAGGGATATTCTGGTATCCGTCTCTCTACTGTCGAAAAGCTTCTGGAATTGCTCAATAAAGGTGTCGTGCCTTACATTCCGGAAAAAGGATCTTTGGGAGCTTCTGGTGACTTAGCTCCCCTGGCTCACATGGTTCTGCCTATGCTAGGACTGGGCCGCGCTTACTATCAAGGCCAACTGCTCTCCGGGCAAGAAGCTTTGGACAAGGCCGGTATCAAGAAAATTGCTCTAGCAGCCAAGGAAGGGCTGGCGCTGATTAACGGAACGACTGTCCTGACAGGTATCGGAGCTCTTGCTACCTACGATGCCATCCAGCTTCTTAAATTATCAGATGTCGCTGGCGCTCTTTCCATGGAAGTCCACAATGGTATTACCAGTCCTTTCGAAGAAGACTTACATACCATCCGTCCTCAAAGCGGACAGCTGGCTACAGCCCGTAATATCCGCAACCTTCTAGAAGGCAGTGGCAACACAACCGTAGCCACTCAACAGCGGGTCCAAGACCCATATACCCTGCGTTGTATTCCGCAGATTCATGGTGCCAGCAAGGACTCTATCGCTTATGTCAAGACCAAGGTTGAGATTGAGATCAATTCCGTTACAGACAACCCTATCATCACCAAGGAAGGGCATGTCATCTCAGGCGGTAACTTCCACGGTGAACCAATGGCTCAGCCATTCGACTTCCTCGGTATCGCTATTTCTGAAATCGGTAATGTCTCCGAGCGTCGTGTGGAACGTCTGGTCAACAGTCAACTGAGCAAGCTTCCATCCTTCTTGGTCAAACACCCAGGACTCAACTCTGGCTTTATGATTACCCAGTATGCTTGTGCTTCACTCGCTTCTGAGAACAAGGTCTTGTCTCATCCAGCTAGCGTAGACTCTATCCCATCTTGTGAAAACCAAGAAGACTTTGTCAGCATGGGAACTACTGCAGCACGCAAGGCAGCTGAAATTCTCAAGAATTCTCGCCGCATCGTGGCAACAGAAATCATGGCAGCCTGCCAAGCTCTGGATCTGAAACCAGAAAACCACGAACTTGGTAAAGGAACCAAGCCAGCCTACGACCTCTTCCGTCAGCATGTCCGCTTTATCGAGTTTGACAAGGATATCGAAATCTATGAAGAGCTCAACAAGGCTTCTGAGCTGATTGAAAACGAAGAATTCCTAGCAGCCGTTGAAAAGTCTGTGGACTTGAACATTCAGTTCTAAAGCTGATAACTCTGTAAAAAGTTAACATAAGAAGCCCGCTCTCGTTTAGCTGGGCTTCTTTTCCCGCCAAAAGTCATTGACAGGCTTAGCGGAAACTCTTATAATAAAGTCGCAAGTATCGTTATGGAAAAGGACAAAATCATGTTAGAAGATTACTATCAGCTAGATAACAGCTACTATCATAAGAGACTAGATGATGATTTATATGCTGCCAAATGGGGGATGGTTATTGAATTTTTGGACTTAAACGACCCTAACTTAAGACCCTTTGACGGCGTCAACTTTGCCTTGATTGGCTTCAAGAGTGATAAAGGGGTCTATATCAACCACGGCCGAGTGGGCGCTGTCGAAGGACCACAAGCTATCCGAACCCAGCTAGCCAAGCTTCCTTGGCATCTGGGCAGGAACGTCCGCGTCTTTGATGTTGGCGATATTGACGGGCCTAACCGCTCTCTGGAGCAGCTGCAGCAAAGCTTGGCTCGAGCAGTCAAACGTCTGCGAGAGCTCAATCTCCGGCCTATTGTCCTAGGAGGCGGCCACGAAACAGCCTACGGCCACTATCTGGGTCTTAAGTCGTCACTAGGACCTGACCAAGACTTGGCCGTTATCAATATGGATGCCCACTTTGATTTGCGTCCCTATGACCAGACTGGTCCTAACTCTGGAACCGGTTTTCGCCAGATGTTCGATGACACTCTGGCTCAGAAGCAGGCCTTTAACTACCTCATCCTGGGGATTCAGGAGCATAATAACAATCTCTTTCTCTTTGACTTTGTGGCAAAATCCAAGGCTATCCAGTTTCTGACTGGTATGGATATGTACCAAATGGGTTACAAGGAAGTCTGTAAGGTGGTCGATACCTTTTTGGCCGGCAAGGAGCAGGTCTATTTGACCATTGACATTGACTGCTTTGCAGCTGGTGCGGCGCCTGGTGTCAGTGCCATTCAGTCGCTCGGTGTGGATCCCAATCTAGCTGTTTTGGTCTTCCAGCACATCGCTGCCTCAGGCAAACTGATCGGCTTTGATATCGTCGAAGTCTCTCCGCCTCACGATATAGACAACCATACGGCTAATCTGGCAGCCAGCTTTGTCTTTTACCTGACCCAAGTCTGGGCGCAAGCACATGACTGATAGGCATTTAAGAACTTCATTACAAACATCAAAAGAGGATAACATAGAGTTTATCCTCTTTTATTTTGTGTTTAATGCCTGAGACAAGTTCTGGCGTAAGTTTTCTAATTCCTTGAGCTGGTGCCGGTCACGGTAGGGATTGAGCTGGCTTTTGGCCGTTTCATAGTAGGACTCAAAGTCCTGATCCAGCAAGTCTTCAAAGTCTGCTTCCTGCAAGCTGCCAGTCAGCAGGCGATACTTAATCACAGCCATCAGATAGTAAATCAGCCCCTTGTCCCGCGGATTGCCATAGCGACTAATGAGACTATCCTTTTTCCGCAGAAGATCAAGCACCGGTTGGTAATCTCCCTTCTCGCAGCCAATCAAGGCCAAATACACTTCCAACTGGGTCTCTTTCCAAGGAAAGCTAAGGGACTTCAGAGCTGTTTTGGCTTTGAGGAAAATCCGCTCCGCCTGTTCATAATCTTTCAGCTGATAATAGGTCATACCCAAGCCGATGTAGAAAGCAAAAATCGAAGGCTCTGCTGTTTTATTTTCTGTCAGCTTAATAGCCTCCTTCTGATGGGTCAGCGCAGTCGTGAAATTTCCGCGAATCTGCTCAATCTCCGCCAAATAGTCTAGAGCCGCCGCAATCTGAATCGAGTACTTGGAACGCAGCGAAGCCGTCAAGCTGAAACAATCAATAGACTGGTAGAGATGGTGAAGCGACTGCTCCTCATCTCCAATCATGAGATGATAGAGCCCCTTGAGTCGGAGATTGATAGCAATGGCCTCGTGATTGTTGGCCTGGACCGAAGCATCCAGAGCCAGCTCCGTATAGTAGCGCATCTCAGGGATATTTTCCGTCTGGATGCAGTAGTAAATCATCTGCCGATAGCCTTCTAGGAGAAAATCCATCTGCTGCAGCTCCTTGGCCGAAGCAATCACCTGCTGGATATTGTCCATCCCTTGCTGGTAATTCCCCGTCCGGATAGCATAGCGCCCTTCTAGATAGAGAAAGCGGAGAACCAATAGCTGAAAATCCTTGTGATTCTGATGTTTTCTCTCTAAGTACTCTATCTCCCGACGAATACGGTCAAATTGGTCTAAAACCGCTGATTGATTGCTATCATCCGTCTTTTCGATAAAACCAAACTCCCGCGAATAAATTGGAAATAGCTCGTGATGAAACTGCAGGGTAGCCTCGAGATAATGCAGCTCGTACTCCAGAGACTTAATGGGCTGCTTGGACATCTTGTAGTGATAGGCGATTTCATTGAGCAACTGAGCATGATAGAGAGAGTCTCCCGGCTGGTCTTCCATGCCTTGAGCAATCTGGTGATGCAGCATTCGCTTCTTGGCAAGTGACAAGCGCTCATAGGCGTAAATCCTCAAAAGCTCCTGGCTAAACCGCAGGACCAATTCCTCGCCCTGCTCCTCTTCCATCAATAGCTGCTTCTGTCCAAACTCCTCAGTGATTTCGACCACTTCTTCCATCGGCAAGCCTAATAACCTAGCTAAGAGCGAAACCGACGCAGGAGCCCTAAAACAAGCCAGATAGTCTACCAACTCCTCCTCTTGGCTACTCAAATAATCCAGCTTCAAGGACAGCTTGGCCTTGATGGCCGGAGTCAGCGGATGAAACTTCTCTCCTCGCAGGAGCTGCTCAGCATATTCCGACAGGAAGAAAGGGATGCCTTGACTGACCCGATAAATATCCTCAAGGCCTTCTTCAGATATAGCTAAATGCCCCGCCTGTGCTTGCAAATAAGCAACACTATCCTTAAAATTCAGCGGCTGCAGCTCAATAAAGCCCAGCTTATTGCGAACCAGTAGGTGATTGAAAAAATGTTCCAAATAAGAAGGAGTGCTCAGATGCTTGGTCAGCACAAAGGCCACAGGATAGCCAGTCAAATGATTCATAACCT
Source organism: Streptococcus sp. AS14 (assembly GCF_000286495.1). Classification (NCBI taxonomy): domain Bacteria; kingdom Bacillati; phylum Bacillota; class Bacilli; order Lactobacillales; family Streptococcaceae; genus Streptococcus; species Streptococcus sp. AS14. Next base: position 274,549 of record NZ_ALKI01000012.1, on the reverse strand, counting down.
GCTCCAAGACAGCAACGCTGGCCTTATCCATCCAGTGACAGTCCTCAATTAATATTATTAAAGCTTTTTTCTTAGAAATCTTCTGCAGAATATCCACCACAAACTGAGCAAGCTTGTCCGCATCCAAGTGAAGACCAGAAGTGCCGCCTGTCAAAATGGGAAAATAACTCTCCAAAATGACCTGCCACTGGCTGATAGAAAGAATCTGGTGCTGAATAACCAAGTCCCCCAAGCCGTCCAGCAAACCGCGCCAAGGCTGGAGTTCTGTCTTCATCTCTTCCTTGAAGCACTCAGCCATGACAATCTGGAAATACTTGGTCTGATTGGCCAAAACTTGACGAGTCACTGTCCGCTTACCAATACCAGTACCACCGACAAGGACCAGAGCACGCGCCTCCTGAGCCTCTATCACCTTAGAAAAGTAAGATTCCAAACGCTTGATTTCATCGACCCGCCCGAAAAAGTGATCCGTATTGCGCAGAAACTGCTTGGTCTTACGCTCGCTACGGTCCTTAGCAAGCACCTCATGATATAGTTGCTGAATAGGTTCCGTAGGACTAATGCCCAGTTCCTTATCCAAAATATTGACCAATTTATAATAAGTCTCAATCACCTTACCTGGCCGATCATTATCCTGATAGAGCTTCATGAGCAGATGATAGTTCTTCTCATCAAACTCATCAATGCTGATCAAGCGGCGCAAATTCCGCTCAACCTCTTCCAAATCCAGCTGGTCTTTTTCTGTTTCCAACTGTTGGTAGCAGGCTTGGATATAAAGCTGCTCATATCGCGTCCGCATCTTGGACACCCAGTAATCAAAAGCCTCGCTGTCCTTGAGATAGAAGCCCTGCAGAAAATCCCCCTGATAGAGCGACAGATGCTCCGTAGGATGGTCTGTGAAACGTTCTACATCACTTTCGATCGCACACTCGGGATTAAGCGACAGCACAGTCCGGTTGGGAGCGACAATCCATTCCCCACCTAGTAGCTTATTAGCTTGATAAATGGTGTTGCGCAGATTCTTTTTGGCGGTCTGGTTGTCCTTGTTTTCCCAAAGGATTCCTGCAATCTCCTCCCGATTGACTGCACCATTGATGTGGAGATAATAAAGCAGAGCATTGATTTTAGCAAAAGGAAAAAAGACTTCCTCCTGATTGAGAAAGACACTCGGACTTCCCAGCAATTTCAACCTCAACAGATTTTTCGACATGCAAACGCCTCCAAGAAAACTTATAGAACTAATATAAACAAAAAGAGACAGTTTGGCAAGTAAAGTATTATACCAGCCCTTAATTTCCAGTTTTTAAATTGGTTTTATTTATGATTTTTTTGTTATACTAGGATGAAAATAAAATTTTAGAAAGTTACTTATGAAGAAAAATATTGTTCTTTTCATTTTTCTCCTTCTGAGCGCGATTGGCTTAGAATACGAGACACAAGCCTATACTACTGGCAGTATGTCAGGCACTTCCTATGGGATTGTCGGACTGTCAGCCCTCTTGGCTCTGCTCTATATCGTCCCTGCCCTGCTCTTGATTCGCCAACTGGGTAAAAAATGGCAGACGCCTGCACTTAGCCTTGGGGTAGCTCTGCTAGGTGGCCTTTTCATTTCTGGCTGGACCTCTGGTTTGGCCAACACCTATATCCACGAATGGGTCAGCACCAGCTTCCCAAATACTCTGCTCAGTGACCTAGAAAATGCCATCGCAGCTCCGCTGGTTGAAGAACCCCTCAAGCTGTTGGCAGTTGCCTTCGCTGTCTACCTAGTCCCAGTCAAAAAGCTCAAATCCTTCTTGATGCTGGGTATAACGGCCGGCATGGGCTTTCAGATTAGTGAGGACTTCTCTTATATCCTCTCTGACCTGCCCGAAGGCTTCTCCTTCACTATCTCTGGTATCCTAGGCCGCATCACTGGCGGCGTTGCCTCTCACTGGCTCTACACCGCCCTAACCACTCTCGGTCTAGCGCTCATGCTACGCTATGCCAAGACTCAGAAGAACTACTTCCTAGCAGGTCTCTTCTACTTCCTAGCAGCCTTCGTTCTCCACTTCTTCTGGAACTCACCGCTGACTGCTATCGAAACAGATATCCCAATCATTGTACCGGCTATGACTGCTCTGGCTGTCTTTATCTTTTACCAAGCCTACCGAACAGCCCATAAAATCGATCAGGAAGAATTGGGAGTGCATTAATGCAAAAAAACGACCGTTATGGTCGTTTTTTTGATACATATTATAAATACGTCTTTATCTAATACTATTTTTCAGCAAATAGGATGCGGTGAAGCATGTCAACTAAACTAGTATACTGATTCTCTTGTTTATGTAAGTTTCTCAAACTTTGATAATTTACAATTAAAATGGCTAATAAACAAAAATGACGGACATCGTACAATAAACCAATCTGGTTATAATGCAATAATACTTTAAAGATATTTTTAAAATAGAAGAGAGCCACGACGCAATAGATCATACAAAGAAACATTTGCAGAAATGCTAAAAATTCTAAATTCTTGTGCAGTAGAATACGTTTCAGAATAAATGACAACACCAAAACAAGCGAGATTGACCATGACATCGATACTAGCAAGTCCAGATTAGAATGATTAATACTATCAACTGATTTCAAATCTGAGATTGACATAAAAACTTTATCATCAATCACTACCGTTGGAAAAATAAATATACCAAAGTAATAAACCAAAATGAAAATTACTTCTACCTTAAAATCTTCATCTTTAAAATTTACACTCCCACGATATTTTCTCATCACCAATTCTCCAATCTTAATTTCCCATCCTCAACAGCAAAACCTTTTTCTTCACCTTTTAAACGATAAATACCATTTGGCAAAGGCTCTTCATCATTTAACTGTTTCAATATCTTTTTTAAAATATCGGTCTTCTCATTTTCGCTCAAATTATTCTGCAAATCGATACTAACGTAAATTAGACCATTTGCAATTGCATCTTCTACAGAGAGCCCCTTTACTCCGCCAAAATTCGTATCACTTTTTTGGATATTCTCTAGTCTAGATTGATCTAGCCAATAGATGGATTGACTATCCATATAGTTATCAGAAAGAGCATTTCTCAAATTAATTTTAGCCCCTTTTAACTCAGATGACTTTTGTAACCTTTTTGCAAAATCCCTCTCAATAATTTTATACTCCTTTTTTTCTTCAAAGACTTTCTTAATTATTGATTCGTATATTTCATAACCATAATTACCCAATCCATCTCTTGAATATGCAGGCATGTTAGAAGATATTGGATAAAAAACCTCTCCTTTGTAGGCTGGCAAAATAAGATCCAACCAACTCATATTTTTTTTAATAGGAAAAGTATAAACCATACTCCCAACTTTTTCACTATAAATATAAGACACTTCCAAAGATTCCCATTTTTTTTCGTCATCAAGATTGAAGCTTTTAACTTGAACCTCTCCACTAAAATATTGAGCTTGGTAGCCTGCTTTTAGGCGACTTTCTAAATTTTTTATCCCCAAAAACCATAGCAGAAGCAGAGAAAGGAAAAAAAGGAATAATGAAATAAAACCTCGGTATACTCTTTTAATCATCATTTCTCCTCTCTTTTGACCCATGTAATCGCAGCCTTACCAGTAATATCATCTTTAATTTCCCAGTCAAATAGTTCTTTTAGTTCTTTCCTGCTAACTTTCTGAGTCCGGAGATTGATATAGAGCATTTGCTTTTCTCTAGTCCAAACTCCAACATAGTCATCATTACCATCGCCGTATAACTTTATTCTACCACTTAGCCCCACAAAACCTTGCTCATACGCAATCTCAAGCAAATCCATTGTCTCTTTTTTGATTCCTTTATGATCAAAACGATAATAGTGAATTTTAAAGTACTCATGTTGATCTTTGGTATAACCTTCATCTTTTCTTGTTCTAGAATCTTGGAAAACTATATAATGACTCCCAATATCAATTGATTCATATTCATCCTTATCGAGAGGGCGTCTTAAGGATGCAGACACAGACGGTATAGATGTAATGTAGTCAATTTCTACTATCCCCTGATTTTGACCTACGGTAAGATAATTTTCTTTTAAAACTAGTTTTTCCTCATAACTTTGGTACCAGAATCCACAGATAAAAATTGACAAGAAAAACACCACTAGTCCGATCAAATGCACATGCCACATCTGCCATTTAAAATTCTGGAATTTTTTCATTCGCTTCTCCTTATTTTCTGGATGTTTGATACTGAGCATCCAACCTTATTCGATTTATATTCTTTTTTTTATTCATCTTCCAATATTTTACCACGAATACTATCCCAAACAAATGCTTCTTGGAATTTTTCATAAGATTTTAGAAACTTTCCAATACCGCTGTTTATATATTACTTTTTAAAATAAGTCAAACTTCTCTGCTCCATCTTACATTTTATTCTACAATCTTATCTCTAATCCTCTCCCCACCGGCATTTCTATCCTATTTCCCCATGCTCTTTCCTTAAAGAAATGTTAACATTTTCTTAAAACTAACTTATATTAGGAATCTTTAAGCCGCAGTCTGTATACTTTCTACAAATCATCTAAGAAAGAGGTATGGATATGGATTATCTAGTGATTCCGGCCTATGAGCCTGATTATAATCTTATTAAGCTGATAAAAAAAATTCACCATAAAAGTGATTTTCATATCATTGTTATCGATGACGGAAGCTCTTCCAAATGCCAGATAGTCTTTGAGCAGGCAGAGCAGTACGCGACTGTGCTCCGTCATCAGGTCAATCAAGGCAAAGGTCAAGCGCTAAAAACTGCTTTTACCTTTATCCAAGCACTGAAGAACTATGGAACAGTGGTAACAGCAGATGCGGACGGCCAGCACAAGGTCTGGGATATTTTACGTGTAGCGAGCAAGGCTTCTGAAAATCCCAATCGGCTGATTCTGGGAGCACGCGCCTTTACTGGCAAGGTGCCTCTGCGTAGCCGCTTCGGCAACAGTCTGACTCGGGCTCTCTTCAAAGTCCAAACTGGCGTGAGTGTCTCCGATACTCAGACAGGCTTACGAGCCTTTACGACCAACATGATTCCCTTTATGCTAAAGGTAGAAGGGCAGCTCTATGAGTATGAAATGAACATGCTCTTAGAAGCCAGCAAGGAATATCCCATTTTGGAAGTCCCCATTGAGACGGTCTATATCAATGACAATCAAGGCTCGCACTTCCGGCCGATTCGGGATGGACTCATGATTTATAAAAATATTTTCAAATTTGCCCTGACTTCTCTCAGCAGTTTCATCGTGGACTACATCGTCTACGCACTGGCTCTCTTGTTTTTAGCTGCTGTGCCGACCAGCCTGAGAATTCTTTTAGCTAACGGGATTGCCCGCGTGACCAGCTCAATCTTTAACTATTCGACCAATAAAAAGCTGGTCTTTAAGAACGACGATAGTATACTCAAGACAGGAACTGGCTATTTCAGCCTAGCTGTAGTACTCTTTATCCTAGACACACTGCTGATTCGCCTCTTCTATGCTGTCTTTGGCCTCAATCTTCTGATTGTCAAAATCATCGTCGGCATCTTACTCTTCACCGTCTCCTGGATGGTGCAAAAGAGGTTTATTTTTAAGGAAAGGACACACACCGCATCATGAAATTTTTAAAGAAACGCTATGCCTATGCCTCCATTTTCGGGCTGCTTCTGACAGCTTCCTTCAGCTACTCTATGCTGAAAACCTTTGTCATCGCAGAGACCATTTCCACGGTTTCAAGTACGAGTTCGTCGTCCAATGCCGATGCTGCCAGCAAGGCTGCCGAAACAGCAACAGTGACAGATACCAGCTATTCAGACGACAACATCTCGGTCACGCTGACTGAAAAGACCGTCAGCAACACCCAGGTCTACATCGCTGATGTGACTGTCAGCTCATCAGAATACCTGAAAACAGCCTTTGCCCAAAACACTTACGGAAACAATGTCACCGCCAAAACCTCGGAAACAGCTGCCAACAACAATGCTATCCTAGCGGTTAACGGCGACTACTACGGAGCCAACACGACTGGCTATGTCATCCGCAACGGCGTCGTCTACCGCGATACCGTCCGAGAAGACTCTAGCAATGGTGATTTGGCTATTTACAAAGACGGCTCCTTCAAGATTATCTATGAAGATCAAGTCTCTGCCGATCAACTGGTCAAAGACGGTGTGGTCAATCTCTTGGCCTTCGGCCCATCTCTTGTAGAAAATGGCGAAATTGTCGTTGATACCAACTCCGAAGTCGGCCAGTCCATGTCTTCCAATCCACGGACAGCTATCGGTATCATTGACGAAAACCACTACATCATCATCGTTTCAGACGGACGCACCTCAGAAAGCGAGGGGCTTTCCCTCTACCAAATGGCAGAAATCATGAAATCTTACGGTGTCAAGACCGCTTATAACCTTGATGGCGGCGGATCCTCTACACTTTACTTTACCGGTCAGGTCATTAACAAACCTACAACCAACGGAAACACTATCTCAGAAAGGTCGGTGAGTGATATTGTCTACATCGGTTACTAATCCCAGCAAAAAACGTTTTAGAAAAACAGCCCTTATCTACGCACTATTAACTATTTTCTTCTTGGCTTTCAGCAGAATCTATGAATCCTTCAGCTTCGGCGAAACATCTAGCCATATGCACTATCTCTTCACCATTCCTCTGGTGGGTGGCATCCTCCTCCTGCTCTTTATGAAGGGCATCCCTAATCTCTCTCGGCTCAGCCTCAACCTCTGGAACTCAGCTGTAGCCATTATGACAGCCGGCATACTCTTCCGTGGCATCGTCAACCTATCTGGCCGCTCCACGACGCTGGATATGCCCTACTGGTACCTAGGAGCAGCCTTTGCGGCTCTGGCACTACTCTCCATGGTCTTTACTCGAAGTGAGTGGAAGGCAGAAGGGGAAATCAGTAAAAAGAGAAAAGATTTTACACATACAGAATTTGAAAGAGCATAAAAAATCATCCCCTTCAGCTAAATGGAGGGGATAAGTTCGATGTCAAAATATAAAAAATCAGATAATAATGTAAAAAAATTATTGACATAAACATGTTTCTGTATTATATATAGTATCAGAGATTTATATAAATTTAAATTGAAAAAGGTGGGAGATATTATGACTATATATAAAGGAAAAACAACTGAGGACGCAATTGAAAAAGGTTTAAAAGATTTAGCACTTGATAAAAATAAAGTTAAAATCGAAGTTAAACATCAAGGGAATACTGGAGTCTTTGGTTTATTTGCTAGTGAAGCTATAGTAGATATTAGGCCACTTACTGAAAAAGAAATTCTGAATAAAAAGTATCAGAAAATTTTTATGATTGTTGGAGTAACAATTGCAATATTTGCATTTGTTTGTATTGGTATTTTTTCGTCTTCTAAAGAGGATTCTAACGAACTTTCTTTACCAATAGAGTCAGAAAACATTAATCAAAAAAATTATAAAGTGATTGTCAGTCAACTAGAGGATACTGGTTTTACAAATGTGAAAACTGAGAAAATTGAAGATCTTATCAACGGCTGGATTATAAAAGACGGACAAATTGAAAGTGTCTCTATTCAAGGCAAGACGGAGTTTCAAAAGGGAGAAAAACTTCCTAAAAATGCTCATATTACAGTCACCTATCACACTTTTAAAAAAGAGGAAAAGAATCAAGAAGTTAATAAAAAAAAGGAAAATTCCAGTTCCTCTTCAATTGATACCAAATCATCTTCTAGCTCTTCCGAATCTTCCTCAAGCTCATCTGAATCATCAAAAAAAACTGAACCACAAACTATTACTCCTGAAAACAGTCCAGAATTTGCTGCTATCTTACAAACTGAAGATCCAACGGCAATTTCTTCTTTCGTTCAAAAATACAAAGGAAAAATAGTAGAGTTTAATGGTTATATCGCCTATTTTAATCCCCATGCTAATTATAAAACTCGCTATGATATTCTAATTTATGCAGGTGATTATCCTGGACCTGATCTTGCTACTCCTGGCCCAGCTTTTCAATTTAATGATGTTGCTCCGACCTCAGTATTTAAAAATTTCGGTGGAGATGGCGTTGGCATTGGACAAAATATGCACATAAAAGCTAGCATGAGAGAGTTTACTAAAGGAGAGCTTTTGATTCTTGAACCAGTTGAGGTAACAAAACGATAAAATAACTAGCTTTATCTTTATAGAATAAAAAAACTGGTTTCTTTATAAGAAACCAGTTTTTTTATTCACACTCATACACACTACCCGTCAGCGGGTCAATGACTTCTGCCAGCTTAAAGTGTCCCTGCTCATAATGATAATGACAGATGACGCAGTTGCCAAAGCGCACCTTAGGATCCAGAGCTTGGGCTGCAATCTTGAGATAGAAGGCCCACATGGCACCGCCGTGGCTGACGGCCAAGACTGGCTCTGCTCCTGCCTGCTCCATGACCTCAGTCAGAGTGACCAGCATGCGCTCACCGACTTGGTCCACACCTTCTCCACCATAAGGGACAAAAAGGTCTTCAAAAGAGGTGGCTCCTGGTCGAAATTTCGGCTGCAGGTGTTCGGGCTGGGCTTCAAAAAGGCCAAAGTTCCATTCTTTAATGCCTTTAAGGCGAGTATAGTCGGTCCGACCGGAGACAAGTTCTAAAGTATCAGAAGCTCGCTCCTGGGTGGAGGAGTATAGCTGACCAAAACGAATACCCAGCTCTTTCAAATAAGCTCCTGCCTGCCGGGCTTGATTCTGCCCCAGTTCTGTCAAAGGAGAGTCGCAAGCTCCCTGTACCAAGCCTTCTTGATTGAAAAAAGTCTGACCGTGCCGCATCAAGTATAAATCTTTCATTTATTTTTCCTTCCAGCTGCTAAAATCGTGACCAATCACTTCTTCTAGGTAAAATTGGTCATGTTCAAAAGTAAACTTCAAAATACCGCAATTGGTCATGCGACCTAGACTTTCCAGACGCCAATTTTTCTGCCAAGCCCTAGCAAAATTAGCCATAGCTGCACCATGAGAAACCATGAGCACGGACTGGCCATCTGTCTCTTGCATGAGCTTGAGAACGGTCGCAGCCATGCGCTCCCTGACCTGGTCCTGCGATTCACCGCCATAGGTCACAAAGAAATCTCCATAGGGCAGGGGTGGATTAAGATCCTCGCTTTCCCCTTCAAAAGTGCCAAAGTTCCACTCCTTGAGTCCCTTGACACGCTTATAGGGAATCTTACCGTCCGTTACCAATTCCAAGGTATCACAGGCCCGCTCTTGAGTAGAGCTATAAGCATCATCAAATGCAATACCGGCATCCTTAAAATATTTCCCTGCCACCTTGGCCTGATAGATGCCAAAATCAGTCAGAGGAGCATCACACCAGCCCTGCACCTTATGGCGCAGATTAAAAAGCGTCTGGCCATGCCGCATCAGATAAAGAGTTTTTGCCATCATTCACATCTCCTTTAGATGAGTTCTAACTTTTCAAAGGCCTTGTAGAGACCGTCTTGGCTGACCGAGTCTGTCACCAGATCTGCCATGGCCTTGATTTCCGCTCCGCCATTTCCCATAGCGACCGCGACCTGACAATAGTCCAGCATAGGAATATCAACCTTGGCATCACCGAAAGCCATAGTATCCGCCTTATCAGCATTCAGATGCTTCAGCAGAACCTCAATAGCATGCGCCTTGGTAATACCTTTGGCTCCCAAGTCACCAAAGAGAGCATGCTCGCCCTTACCTCCCCAAGTACCCGCCTTAAGCTCAGGAAAAGCTGCCTTAGAGTCCAGATGGTCTTGGTAGCTTCTGAGAATAAAGCTGACTTTGTTCAGGTCGTCTCGGTAGAGCTCCCCACCATAAACCAGGCCATGAAGTGCTTCTTCTGCCTCCATATTTACTACTTTTTCTGGATTAACACCTTTTCCAAGGACGTAGGTCTGAAGCACTGGTCGTGCTGCTTCACGGAAGCCCCTGCTTGCAAAGAGGCCGTTATTACTCTCTAGGTAAAACTCTAGCCTCCGCTCCTGAAGCCAGTCGACTAGCCGTCTAGCAACCTCTTGAGGAATCAGCTGGTGCAGAATAACCTCCCCCTCATGCTCCACATAGGAGCCGTTGCCCCCAATCATGCCATCAAAGCCAATATCCCAAATTTCCGGCGGCATCTCAGCCTTGCTGCGGCCGGTGCAGACATAGACCAGATGGCCCTTTTCTCGTGCCTTGCGAATGGCGACAACAGCAGACTCCGGTATATGATTATCATAGTCGATGATGGTTCCATCCACATCCAGAAAGATGATTTTTCTCGTCATAAATCCCCCTCTTCCTCATCTTCTTCCTCGCATTTGCCAAATGCTTTCTTCTAATAATCCAAGCTAGCAAATGCTTTCTTCAATTTTTACAAATTCTCCTATTCTGACCCAGCTCTATTTTATAAAAGCTTCACTCTATTATATACCTTTTTGAAAGCCTTTTCCTATAGAATTATTATAGATAATGGTACTATCCTACTCTCTCAGAGAAAAAAACAAGAAGGACAGCTTTTAATCAGCTTGTTCCTTCTGTTCTTTTTATTTCCCAGCTTATCTACTCATCTTCTGCTTCAAACAGCCAGAGTTTGGAATCAAAGTCATAGCTTGACTTTTGCTCAGAATCCTCTAAAAGCTGACCGCTGGAAGCGTCCGTGGTGACCAGTCCAACTCGCATAAGCTCAGCCCCCGTATAGGCACACCCCTCTAGCCGATAGACCTTATCCGCAGCCAGTCCTTTCAGTTGCAAGCACTGATGAGAGCGATTGACTTGATTGAGGACCTTGAAAGTGCCTAAAAGTGCAGTATTCTGATCCTGACTGACAACCATCCAAGCTGTCTGCCCATCTCCCTTAAATGGCGACTGCAGTCGATAAAAAGTTCCATTATGAATCAGCTCTCGATGGTGCTTGTAAAAAGCTATCTGTTCCCTGACTTCAGCCAATTCTTCTGGACTTAGCTGATTAAGGTCCAGCTCATAGCCAAAGGAACCGAAAAAGGCGACATTCCCCCGCGTCTTCAACGGAGTCAGACGATTGGTCTGGTGATTGGGCACGATGGAGACATGGGCTCCCATGGATGAAAGCGGATAGAGAAGACTGGTTCCATACTGGATTTTCAAACGCTCAATCGCATCCGAGTCATCGCTGGTCCAAGCTTGCGGAGCATAGTAGAGCATACCTGGATCAAAGCGGCCTCCACCCGAAGAGCAGGACTCAAATAACAATCTCGGATAGCGACTAATCAAACGCTCATACAAGTCATAAACACCCAAGACATAGCGGTGAAAAATCTCTCCTTGCTGATCAGCTGGCCAGGCAGCTGAGAAGACATCCGTCAGAGGGCGATTCATATCCCATTTGATATAATCCAGCTGTGCTTCCTCGATAACCGCCGATAGACGCTCAAAAATCTCATCCACTACTTCCGACCGAGAATAGTCCAAAACAAACTGGTTCCGACCATGGTGGGGCTGTCTATCTGGCACTGCCAACAGCCAGTCAGGATGAGTTCGGTAGAGTTGGCTGTCCTTATTGACCATTTCCGGCTCAAACCAAAGACCAAACTTCATGCCTAAACCGTGAATTCGCTCTGCTAGCGAGCCCAGCCCCTGCGGCAGCCTTTCTGGATTGACAAACCAATCACCCAGCCCAGCACGATCGTTAGTCCGCTGGCCAAACCAGCCATCATCTAACACAAAGAGCTCCACCCCTACTTCCTGAGCCTTTTCAGCAAGCTCCAGCAGCTGATCCTCACTAAAGTCAAAATAGGTAGCTTCCCAGTTATTGATGAGAACAGGACGCACTCGCTCGCGCCAGTAGCCCCTAGCTAGACGTCGACGAAATAGCTGATGAAAGACTTGACTCATGCCATTGAGGCCCTGCTCAGAATATACCAGCAGAGCTTCTGGACTGGTAAAGGACTGGCCCGCAGCCAGCTTCCACTCAAAACCGAAAGGATTGATGCCTATCTGCAGCCGAGTCACATCATAGGTGTCCACCTCAGCCTGAATGAGAAAATTACCTGAGTACACCAAGGCCGCTCCTAGCACTGGACCTGAAAATTCCGTCGTTTCCGGTCGCTTAAGAGCTACAAAGGGATTATGGTGAGGACTGGAAATGCCGCGGGTTGACTCAATAGACTGAATCCCCTGCTGAAGCGGGCGCTCCTTGATATGGCGTTCCCGGGCCCATGCTCCTGATAGCTGCAACCAGTCATAGTCAGCATCTGGCAGATCCAGCGACAGACTAGTTAGAGATTCCAAATAGCAAGTTTCCTTGCCTTGATTGATCACTTTGCTGGAGCGAGCGATAACCGGCCAATCAGCAAAAATCGTATAAAACAGCTGAACTTCCACTTCTGTCAATGCATCTCGCAGAGTTAGAATAAGAGTCTTAGCCTCCGTTTGAGCCTCTGTATAAGTAGCGGGCAGCCCCTCTAAAGCTGGCTTACCATCTACTGTCTGATGACTGACATAGACAAAGTCAGTAATACGCGAGCCATTTTCCTGCCGCAGACAGATAGCGGGATGGCGAAAATCTGTCGTGCCGTATTCTGGAAATTCCTGCCGCACATGCTCCAAAGAATAGCGTAAATCTCCTTCTTTCCGATAGGTTGTCATGGGCCGATGATGCAGCTCCACCAGATAAGAATAATCCCGCTCCGGTACCGCCGCACCATAGTAAAGTTGCAAGAGTTTACCATCCTCCGAAACCTGGAAGATATAAGAAACATCACCATTAGTCAGATGAAATTGCCTGCACTCTTCGTTAAACAAAACACTCGCCTTATTCATGTCCTTCTCCTTTCGCTGTCTGCAATCATACTTCTCCTTTCATTATAAAAAAGGCTCCCCCTTTTGGTAAGCCTTTCTTTCTAGTATTATTTATCCAAATGTGACTTTTTACAGCTCCTGCCCCAGATGAGAGCTAGCCTTGCGAAAGTTCAAGGGCGACTGGCCACGTGCCTTCTTGAAGGCTTTTGAAAAGCTCTGTGTTCCGGCAAAGCCCGTCTTATTGGCAATCTCTTCCACCGAAAACTGGCTGCTCGTCAGCAAATCAGCTGCCATATTGAGCCGCAAATCATTACTGTACTCCTTGATCCCCTTGCCTACTTCATCCTTGAAAAGCCGAGATAGGTAGGAAGGGTGCAGCGCCAATTTCTGCGCCAACGCCTGCACAGATAAATTTTCTGGCAGATGACTGCTCAGCAATTCCAAAACCTGCTGGACATAAGGATTGACTCGACGGCTTTCCGTGATTAAGGATGCCTGCTTGATACGCTGGGACAAGAGCTCTAAGAAGCGATAAACTTGCCTTTGCAGAGCCAGTTCAGCTGTTATTCCGCTGCCCTCATAGGCCATACTTTCAAAGACCAAGGCCTTAAATTCCTGCAAAGAAGTCAGCTCAAAAGACCATTGGCCAGACTGTAAGCCCAGATCCTGCAGATAGCGAGGCAAGAGACGCCCACCCAGTCCCATCCAGACATAAGACCAAGGCTCTTCCCTGTCAGCCTGATAAAAGACCGATTGACCTGGCGGCACCACAAAGCCCTGCCCTTCCTGCAAATCATAGCGCTGATTGCCCACGGAGTAAGTCCCCCGTCCCTTCAGTACGATGTGAATGACATAAACATCCCGAACAGCCGGCCCAAAGCTATGATGGGCTTCCGTTTTTGAATAACCGCAGAAGGCAAAAAAACAATCTTCTTGCCCAAACTGCATAGACTTAACCAAGGTCAGCGAATGCTCCATCAACTCCTCCTTAGATTTGGATAAGATTTTTATCCTTATTATAAAACAAAAACCACTAATCAGCAAATGAATCTGATTAGTGGTTTCTTCATTCATCTTAAAAAGATTGAACGGATGGGTTATGATTGAAGAGGGCATGGGTAGCCTTATAGATATGGTAGGCTGTTGCAGCGTTATTCATAGTGTAAAGGTGTATGCCCGCTACATCTTGGGTCACCAAGTCAACAATTTGGTCCACAGCATAAGCCAGACCAGCTGCTCTCAGAGACTCTGGGTCATGTTCGTACTTATCCAGAATAGCCCGGAATTTTCTTGGCAGCTTGATATTCTCACAGGTCTTGAGCAGGCGCAGAGCCTGATTGCGGTTGAGAATCGGCATAATCCCAGCATGGATAGGCACTTCAATACCAGCTAAAATACACTTGTCCTGAAAATCATAAAAGCGCTCATTATCAAAGAAAAGCTGGGTCACCAGACTAGAACAGCCAGCATCCACCTTTTTCTTCAGATTTTGAATATCCGAAATCTGATTTGGCGAATCCGGATGGCCCTCCGGATAGCAGGCTCCGATGATGTCAAAGTGCGGTGCTTCTGTCTTGATGTATTCTATCAAGTCAGTCGCATAGGTAAAATCATCCTTAGGCGCCACATCTGGAAAAATATCCCCTCGCAAAGCTAAAATCTGATGGACACCAACCCGATCTAGAGACTGCAAAATATTGGACACCATCTCCTTGGTCAGATAAACCGCGGGTAGGTGAGCAATCGTCGGAATCTGGAGTTCGTTGGCGATGAACTCAGTCAAACGAACCGTCGTCTCCTCAATGTCAAACTTATTATTGCTGGCTGTCACACTGATAAAGTGAGGAGCCAAATCTTGCATCTCTCTCAATGCCTGAAAAATCTTATCATTGCCTACTGCCGGATTGGGAGGAAATACTTCAAATGAGAGACTGGGTGTGTGACGACGAACCATATAACAAAAAGTTCCTTTCAATGATGGTAGTGATAGCCGAGGACAATCCTAGAAGAATAGCTCCTGCAGGATTGTCAGCTCTGCTTCAGTTTTAGTATGTTCCTCCATCAAGATCAACTGTTGAGGTTCGAGGAGGATTATTTCAAGTGTTGTCTAGCTGCTTTGGCTGCTTCTACTAAGCGCACCAGGCTAGCCTTGGTTTCTGGGATACCACGAGTTTTAAGACCACAGTCAGGGTTGATCCAGACCTTGCTGCTTGGCACCTTAGCCAAGATAGCTTCGATGGTATGGTCAATTTCCCCTTCATTTGGCACGCGCGGTGAGTGGATATCATAAACTCCAGGCCCCACTTCTGTCTGGAAGTTCTTAGCCTTGAGCTCATCCAGGATTTCCAAGTTAGAGCGGCTAGCTTCAAAGGAAATCACGTCCGCATCCATGTTGTCGATAGCTGGGATGATATCTGTAAATTCTGAGTAACACATGTGAGTGTGGATTTGCGTATCTGGCGCTACTGTAGAGTGTACCAAGCGAAAGGCTGGAATCGCCCAGTCAAGGTAGTCTTCGTACCAGTCGCTACGACGGAGTGGTAATTTCTCACGAAGAGCAGCTTCGTCGATTTGGATAATCTTCACGCCTGCAGCTTCAAGGTCAAGAACTTCATCCTTGATAGCAAGAGCGATTTGAAGGGTAGAATCCTTGATAGAGATGTCTTCACGCGGGAATGACCAGTTGAGGATGGTAACAGGTCCAGTCAACATACCTTTAACAGGTTTGTCAGTACGGCTTTGTGCGTAGCTAGACCATTTGACAGTGATTGGGTTGAGACGAGTCACATCACCCCAGATGATTGGTGGTTTCACCCCACGCATACCATATGATTGTACCCAACCGTTCTTAGAGAAGAGGTAACCTGACAGGTTTTGACCGAAGTACTCAACCATGTCATTACGCTCGAACTCACCGTGCACCAGCACGTCAAATCCAACTTCTTCTTGCCACTTGATCCATTCGTCAATTTGCTCAGCCAAGAACTTGTCATAGTCTTCTGCTGACAATTCACCCTTGCGGAAGGCCAAACGTTTAGCACGGACTTCCTTAGTTTGAGGGAAAGAACCAATCGTGGTAGTTGGCAACGGTGGCAGATTGAGCGTCTTGTGCTGGATTTCCTCACGCTCTGCAAAGGCTGGCAAACGAGTGTAGTCTGCGTCAGTCAAACCAGCGATGCGCGCACGAAGTTCTGCATTTTCACCAATACGTTCAGTCGCAAAGAGTTCTTTGTTGGCAGCAAGTGCTTCTGCACCACCGCCATTGCGGATAGCATCCAAGTCACGGATTTCATCCAATTTTTCCACCGCAAAGGCAAAGTGGTTCAAGATTGCTGGTTCAAATTCTTCATTAGCCGTTGTAAATGGCACATGGAGCAGTGAACATGAGCTTGTCAACACAATGTTTTCAGCTGGGATTTGCTCAAGAACCGCCAAGCTCTTTTCGTAGTTATTGCGCCAGATGTTTTTACCATTGACAATCCCTGCATAAAGAGTCTTATCAGCTGGGAAACCACCTTTGACAAGTTCAAGTGTTTTCTTGCCTTCGACAAAGTCCAAACCAATCGCATCTACTGGCAAGTCTACAAGGTCTGCATAGATGTCACGAACGTCACCAAAGTAGGTTTGAACCAAGACTTCCAAGCCTTTCTTGTCTGCCAAAAGCTTCTTATAAAGGTCCAAGAAGAGAGCTTTTTCTTCTGCTGACAGGTCTTTGACCAGACTTGGCTCATCCAGCTGGATACGCTCTGCGCCCAGCTCTGCTAATTTTGCAAAAACTTCTTGATAAGCTGCAGCTAGGCCATCTACAAAGTCAGCCGGAGCCACACCGTCTTCAAAGTCAGATACTTGCAGGAGAGTGAATGGGCCAACCACAACTGGACGGGTTACCAAGCCCAACTCTTTAGCTTCTGCAAATTCATCAAAAATCTTATGCCCAGCCAGTTTGACTTTGGTTTCTTTTTCAAATTTAGGAACGATATAGTGGTAGTTAGTGTTAAACCATTTCTTCATCGGAAGAGCACGGACATCCCCTTTTTCGCCCTGATAGCCACGAGCCAAGGCAAAGTACCGCTCCAAGTCAGTCAAATCCAAGCCTTGCACAGATGACGGCACCACGTCAAAGAGAAAGGCTGCATCCAGCACATTGTCATAGTGAGAAAAGTCATTTGACGGAATCTCTGAAATTCCTTTTTCCTTAACAATATTCCAGTGCTTAGCGCGCAGCTCTTTGGCCGCAGCCAGAAGCTCTTCTGCTGAGATTTCATGTCTAAAGTATTTTTCAGTTGTAAATTTTAATTCGCGGAATTCACCCAAACGTGGGAAACCAATGATAGTCGTTGACATAAACGTCCTCCAAAATTTTTCTTGATTTTATCTTATCAGAAAATCTCCCCTCTGTATAATTGGAATTTCCCAGAGTTTGATATAGTCTAAAACTATAACCAACCTCATCAACCAATTCAAAATCCCCATTATAGCAACACCATTGACTAAAATTATTGTTTGCTATAGGTAGAAGTTATGGCCTTGAAAAAAGAAAAACCAGTGAGAATAAACTCTCGTTGGTTTTTGATTATTCGATTGTTTAATGTTTCTGTAGCGCTGGATGCTGCTCCAACCATGCTTTTGCTTCTTGACTATTATGAATCTGAGTATCAGATACAGATGAATCATCATTGTAGCCATAAACTGGCAAGACATCTTCTCCCTTGGTCGCAAACCAATAAAGAAGAGTATCAAACCACTCATCTGGTGTAACCTTATCCGTCCTAACATAAAGCGCCCAATCCTCTTTAATCAGCTTAGACTCTAAATCTGGGTACAGGCTGTAAAGATTGATGTTCACATCTTGAACCCTCCCGTCAAGTGTGAATTTTGCTATTTGATTCGAAGGATTCATATAGCCCTTAGAATCTATAACTTCCGAAAAATTTGTTGCTTTTGCCGTATTATAGATATCAGAATCCATGGTAAACTTTGTATCTTCTGATAGTTCTTCTATTTGTTCAGTTTCTATATTTAAATACACATCTTTAAAAGTTGGATGCTCCTCATCTGATAAATTCTCGATCCTTAACTCGAAGTAATGGGTATTTCCTAGATAAAAGGAGCCGCCGAAATTATTAAAAATAGGGATGCTTTTATTATTATATTTTCGCACAACCTTATAGAGATCAATCTTTCGTTCTGGCAGTTTCTCATCTTCTAAATTATAAAGAATGAGATTATAATATTCGTCTTTTAGCTGAAAGTGAGCTTTTAGAAAACCTTTTTTTGTATCTTTTATTAATGCTTCCTTTTTTTCATAAGTGATGGCATAGTTTTTACCAACCTTTATATTACTTGGAGCAAGAATATATTGTTTTTTATCTCCAAGGATTTGAATCTCTGAACGTCTTACTTTTGAGTGCGAATTACTCTTATATGTTATCTTCTGAGATTCATTCTCCGTTGATTTTCTATAAATAGTGAAATAAAAACTAACAAGCAAGATAGTCAATAGAAGCGAGCTGAGAATAATTATTTTTTTCTTCATCTACTTGCACTCCCTTCAGCTTTTTTCTCCTCCTTCTCCACAACAAACTCTCTAACTAAGCGGTAAATAACTGCGAAGATAGGAGTGAAGAAAATCATGCCGACCAAGCCAAAGAGATTACCTCCAATCAGGGCCGCGGCTAGGGTAAAGAGAGTTGGGAGACCAACGGACTGACCTACCACGCGCGGATAGATGACATTGCCCTCAATCAGCTGCACTCCCTGAAAGACTGCGATTGAAAGAAGAGCTTTCCAAGGGCTATCGGTAAAGATAAAGATAGCTCCCAGAGCACAAGCTGAAAAAGGACCGATATAGGGAATGAAAGAGAGCACTCCAGCCAAAACTCCTGTCAATGCTGCATAAGGCAGGCCTGTCAGAGAGTAGGCGATAAAGACTAAAACACCGACAATAACTGCCTCTATCATCTGCCCCATCAGGAACTTATCATAGGTCTCAACAATGACAGAACCGACATAGGATAGGCGTTTGACAGCTTTCTCAGGAAGCAGAACCTGCAAGAGACGGCTAGTGATTGTCTGCAAATGCTCCTTGCTGCTCAAGAAAGCAAACATAAGAAAGATAGACATGATGACAGAGAAGAAATTGCCAAAAATGGCAGAGATATTGCCCGTCAGGCTGCCCAGAAGAGAGATAGCTCGGTTAACAATGTCGCTGTTTTGCAGCTGCTTGGTCAAATCTTTCAGCTGGCTAGAGGAAAGCAAGCCAGACTGCTGCAGCCACTTGGCTACCTGAGGTGCTACCTTGCCGATTGTTGCGCTCAGCTGATTGACCGCTGTGGTCAGAGTCGGCACGACGATGGAAACAATCCCTGTCATAATGAGAGCTAAAATCAGCACCTCTAAAATTAATGCCAAACCGCGCTGCAATTTTTGTGGGACTCGGCATTTATCCAAGAAGTCTTCCAGCTTTTTCATCGGGACATTAAAGATAAAGGCTAGGACTCCACCCAATATAATGGGTGAAAAAACCGAAGTCAGACTCTGCAGGCCAGACCAGATGTTCCCGATATAGAGAACCAGAGCCAGAGCAAGCGCCGCAAAGACGATTAGTTTATAAGATTCATTTATTTTTTTCATAAGGCTTCCTTTTAAGGTTTTGTCATTTCCTTATTTTATCATAATTTTCAAGGGCTTTCGAGCAGGAGGAAGCATGGGTTAGTCAGCTTTGTCATCGCTCTTGAATTTGGGTACATCTTGAAGATAAAAAATCCCCGATATGATAGCTAGAACGCCAGCCAAGTTCCCCAAAAATGGAATGATTCCTGCAAGAAAGGCGAAAAAGAGAAGCTTATGGCTCATCTTATTGACTCTTGGCTCTTCACTATAATGAGCCATTCCAGCTAGGGAAAGACAAAGAAACAGCAAGCTGATCAGTATGATCAGGACGCCCCAGTCAGACTTTTCGACCATTTTGGGAACTAAAGCAACTATTTCCCAGTGCCATCTCTGAGAAGAAGCGTAAAGGATGATGAGGCCTCCTAAAATTCCAGTAATTCCATTTACTAATAACAATTTATTTGATTTCATAGCAATCTCATTCTTTCTTTTTTAAACATAGTATACCTAGCTACTTTCTAATCTGTCAACCATTATAAAAGAATGATTGTCACATCCGATAAATCCGTTTTCATTCAAATTATCTTATGATAAAATAACTTTATGCACAAGAAAACGATTATTGATTTTAAGCAATTGGGCCAACGCCTGATTTTTACGAATCCCATCAAGGAGCTAAAGACTCGCCGTCTTGACCAAGTGGAGGAACTTTTGGCAGAGATTGAGGGCTGGCAGGAGAAAGGATACTATGCTGTCGGTTATGTCAGCTATGAAGCGGCTCCAGCTTTTGAGGAGAAATTCCAGGTTCATCCAGCTCCGCTCCAGAAGGAATACCTCCTCTACTTTACTATCCACGATAAGGCTGAGCAGGATTCCATTCCCTTGACCTATGAGGAAGTAGAAATGCCCGCAGCTTGGCAGAGCCTGACTTCTGAGCAAGAGTATGAAAAAGCCATCGAAACTATTCATCATCATATCCGGCAGGGCGATACCTATCAGGTCAACTATACGGTGCAGCTCAGCGCAGAGCTCAATCCTGAGGACAGTTTGGCTATTTACAACCGTCTGGTCGTCGAGCAAAATGCCGCCTACAATGCCTATGTAGAGCATGACGAGACTGCCATCTTGTCCATCAGCCCTGAGCTCTTTTTCGAGGAGCACCTAGGTCAACTGACAACTCGTCCGATGAAAGGCACGACCAATCGGGGACTGACCTTAGAGCAGGATAGAGAGCAGGCTGCTTGGTTGGCCCAGGATGCCAAAAACCGAGCTGAAAATATGATGATTGTCGATTTGCTGCGTAATGACATGAATCGTATCTCACAGACTGGCAGCGAGCACGTTGAGCGGCTCTGCAGCGTCGAACAATACTCTACAGTCTGGCAGATGACCTCTACCATCAAAAGTCAGCTGCATGAGGGAATTGGGCTGGCAGAGCTTTTCAAGGCGCTCTTTCCTTGCGGATCCATCACAGGCGCTCCTAAGATTTCGACCATGGCGATCATCAAGGCGACAGAAAAAGCTGCCCGCGGGGTCTACTGCGGTACAGTCGGCATCTGCCTACCAGACCAGAGACGGATTTTTAACGTCGCCATCCGCACCATTCAGCTGGAGGGAAGGAAAGCCATCTATGGCGTTGGTGGCGGCATCACTTGGGACAGCACCTGGAAATCTGAATACATCGAAACCCAGCAAAAATCTGCCGTCCTCTATCGAAAGAATCCGCGATTCGACCTGATTTCTACAGGAAAAGTGACAAATAGAAAGTTAACCTGGCAAGAGCAGCACCTGCAAAGACTGACAGAAGCAGCCGGCTACTTCGCCTATCCTTTTGACCAAGACAAACTGAAGCAAGAGCTAGAAGAAACCTGCACTCAGCTGAATAAAGAACAGGATTACAGGCTGCGTATAGCTCTAAAAAAAGACGGCAGTATTGAACTAGAAACGACTCCTCTACTTCCACTAACGGATACTTTCAGAAAGGCAAAACTGGTCGAGCAGACAGCCAATCTAGCCCAGCCCTTTACCTATTTCAAAACCAGTCATCGGCCACATCTGACCTTGGAGCAGCAAGAACAGATTTACTACAATGCTCAAGGCAAGCTGCTGGAAACCTCTATCGGCAATCTGCTGCTGGAGCTAGACGGCAAGCTCTACACGCCTCCAGCTGAACTAGGCCTGCTCAAGGGTATCTACCGCCAACAGCTACTGGATAAGGGTCAGGCTACTGAGAAAGTTTTAACGCTAGCTGACCTGGCTCAAGCAGAGAAAATCTACGCCTGCAATGCAGTCAGGGGACTGTACGAGCTGGAGATTGATAAAGGAGAGCTCTGATATGAAAGTTATCTTTCTGCACGGACTAGGGCAAGACGAGCGTTCTTGGAAGAAAGTTCAAGAAGCCCTAGTCAATGTCCCAACGGAGTCGCTAGCTCTTTTTCCAAGGGGAAATGAAAGCTACCAAGAAATTCGACAAGCAACCCTCCAGCACCTTCAGACCCAAGAACAGCCATTTATCTTAGTCGGTTTGTCACTCGGTGGCTTGCTGGCACTGGACCTAGCTGACCAAGCTCTTACTCATCTGAAGGGTTTGATTTTATCCGGGACTCAATACAATTTAGCAGATAATTTTCTCTACAGACTGCAGATTCTTGTCTTTAAACTGATTCCCAAAAGAGTCTTCACCAAGCAAGGAGCCGATAAGGACCAGATGATACGGATTTTGACCGAACTGCGTAAGGTAAATCTTACTGATAAGGTAAAGAAAATCAAGCGCCCCAGCCTGCTTGTTTGCGGCAGCAAAGACAAGCCCAATCTAAAAGCTGCCTACAAACTTAACAAGCTGCTGAAAAATTCTCAGCTTTGCATTATAGAAAAGGGCGGCCATACTCTGAATAGCCAAGCGCCCGAAGCATTTGCTCAAATAATAGAGAAATTCCTAGATGAGTTCTGACCCTTTTACATGACAAACCAAAAACTTTAGAAATATTTGAGAAATTCTTTAGAAATATTTGAAAGTTTGGCGCTATACTAGTTAATAAGAAGGGGAGTTTTCTCTCCTAACATCATGAAAAGGAGAATTGATCATGGAAAATGTTTTGGTTTTACAGCAAGTCAGCAAAAAATTCGGCCGGCAGTACGCTCTGACCGATGTGAGTCTGACGATAAAAAAAGGAGATATTTACGGTTTGATTGGCAAGAACGGGGCCGGAAAGACCACTCTGATCAAGGTCATCACCCAACTCTTGGAAGCAAGCAGTGGCAATGTCTCCCTCTTCGGCTCTCAGAACTATCAAGAATGGACGCAGAGCCTCAAACGGGTCGGATCAGTTATCGAAACTCCGGTTGCTCACAACCACCTGACAGCCTATGAAAATCTCAGCTACTACTGCAAGCTCCGCCATATTCCCCATGCGGACAAGGTCATTCGCGAAACCTTGGAATATGTAGACTTGACGGATACCGGCAAGAAAAAATTCCGCGACTTCTCACTCGGGATGAAACAGCGGCTGGGTCTGGCTATTGCACTGCTTACTAGACCTGACCTGATGATACTGGATGAGCCTATCAACGGCCTGGATCCGGTCGGCATCAAGGAATTCCGCCAGCTGGTGCAGCGGCTCAACGAGGAGTTGGGCATGACCTTTATCATCTCCAGCCATATCCTGTCTGAACTTTACTTGGTGGGTACTCGGTTCGGCATTATCGAGGAAGGGCGATTGATTCGCGAGATTTCCAAGGCGGAGTTTGAAGAACAGAGCGAAGACTATATCGTGCTTAAAACGTCGCAGTTAGAAGAAGCCAGCCGGCTGATTCACGACCAGCTCATGCATCGCATCAAGGTGGTCAATGCTTCTGACGAGATTCATATCTTCACCCATTCGCATGAGATTAGCAAGATTGTCAAGGAACTTGCGGCTGCAGATATACCGGTGCAGGAGATTTACTATGCACGACAAAACCTAGAAAACTTCTTTACAGACTTGGTCAAATGACAAAGGGAGGCTTATCATGATGGATTTCATTCGAGCTGATTTATACCGGCTCATGCGTTCAAAAGGCTTTTGGATTACTGAATTTTTATTAGTCTGTGTGATTTTCTCAGCAACTTTCTTCCAAGCAAATATTCATTTTGGAGCCAATATCTCCAGAAATAAGGCTGCTACTCAAGCTCTAGGAAAACTAACCGGACTTCAAGCTCTGGACTATTTTGCAGGCAATACAGACGGGCTGCTCTTTTTCACCATCATTGGTATCGGTATGGTCCTTGGAGTGGACCTGTCTCGGAAACTTTATAAAAACTGTCTGAGCTACGGCATCTCTAAGCTCAGCTATTATTTTTCTAAATTCTTTGTCTGCGTTAGCATCGCAGCCTTTCACTTCCTGATGATTTTATCTATCTCCTTTGTGACCGCTAGTCTGTCCAACGGAATTGGCAGCGCCCCCAGCTCTTTTTTGCCTCAGTTGGGAGCTGCTCTCTTCATTCAATTTCTCAGCACGGTTGCATGGATTGCCATCATTTCTTTTATACTCTATGCCAGCCACTCGATTGTATCTAGCTTTCTGACCTATTTCCTTGGCGGTACCTTACTGACTATTCCCCTCATCTTTTACCCTGACAATGAATGGCTGCTCTATCTGACCATGCGTTTTAACACAGATATGGCAGCAGATAGCGGAGCTGTTATCAAAGCTATCCTGACAGTGGTAACGGTCACCTTGCTCTTTATGGGTGGCGGGCTGATGGTTTTCAAAAAGAAAAATTTATAAAAAGTAGGAACAATCTTAATCATTCAGAGGAGATTTCATGTTACATACCATTCAGGCGGAGCTATACCAGCTTGTCCGCTCCAAGCTTTTTTGGCTAATAGAAGGGCTACTCTTTTTTCTCATTTTCATCAGCTCTCTTGGTGAAAGAAACTTTAATTTTTATATCTCTACGTCTTCTGATCCAGAAGAAATAGTCATCCAAGGTTGGACAGGATTTGAAGCTCTCGGGGAGCTTGCTAAAGATTTCCTGCCCTTTGTCATGATTACTGTCCTTGTGCTCGTTATCTTTCTGTTAGGTCGTGACCTGACTAGAAAACTATACAACAATATATTAGCTGGCGGGATTTCTCGGAAAGAATTTTACTTATCCAAAATAGCTCTTCTTGTCATAATTATCATCTTTCAACTAGTAACAGCCTTTACTGTAGCCTTTATCTTTGGAAGCCTCTTCCATGGACTTGGGACTATGCCAAAGAACTTTTTCTGGAGCTTTTCCTTGTCTTTCTTTCGCTCCCTTCTCTTTATTATGACCTGCAGTTCCGTAGTTACCTGTCTTCTCTACCTGACCCGCTCCACCCTAGCCAGCTATCTCGTCTTTTTCGCCCTGATTATGCTTCAGTCTAGCCTCGTCATCGTTTTCCCCCAGATAAATTCTGAACTATTCTTATTCCTTATCTTAGCTGGTTCTCTCTTAGGTGGTTACCAAGCCTTTCAGCACAGAGACTTATAAATTTAAGCAGTCAGCCCTTTGACTGCTTTTTTATTGCTTTTGGTTGTTCTGCATTTCTTTAGAAATATTTTAGAATTTCTTGAGAAATATTTGAAATTTAGTTTGTATACTTTAGTTAAACCTAAGAAAGCGAGAATATACCATGCAAACTGTTTTAGAAGTAAAGCAAGTTACCAAACAATATGGTCAGCAATATGCCCTCGATCATGTGAGTCTTTCGATTCAGAAAGGCGATATTTATGGACTGATTGGCAAGAACGGAGCTGGTAAGACCACTCTTCTCAAGACCATTAGCCGGCTCATTCATGCCAACAGCGGAACCGTGTCTGTCTTTGGTTCGCAAAACTCTAAGGAATGGAATGAAGCCCTGCGCAAAATAGGAACCGTCATCGAAACACCAGTCGCTTACAATCAGATGACTGCTTATCAAAACCTCAACTACTACTGCAAGGTCCATCAGATTGCCCAGTCCGACCAGCTCATCAAGAAAACCCTGGCCTATGTCGGATTGAGCAATACTGGTAAAAAGAAATTCCGCAACTTTTCGCTAGGAATGAAGCAGCGCTTAGGGATCGCTATTGCCCTTATCAGCAAGCCTGAACTCATGATTTTAGACGAGCCCATCAACGGCCTAGATCCGCTTGGCATCAAGGAATTTCGACTGATGATTCAGCGACTCAACCAAGAATTGGGAATCACTTTTATCATTTCCAGCCACATCTTGTCTGAGCTTTATCTGGTAGCCACCAAGTTTGGCGTGATTGACCAAGGACGCCTTGTCGCAGAATTCACCAAAGACGATTTTGACCGAGCCAGCGAAGATTATATCGTCCTCAAAACCAGCGATAGAGATCAGGCTGCCAATCTCATCCAAGGCAAGCTCCACTATCAGCTCAAGGACGCTGATAAATCTGACGAGTTGCACATTGTCGCCCAAGAACAGGAACTAAATGACATCAACAGGGAGTTGGTCCTATCCAACATTCATGTCAATGGTATCTATGCAGCTCACAAAGATTTAGAAAAATACTTTACAGATTTAGTCCAGTAAGGAGAAAAAACCATGTTACATACTTTTCAAGCAGATTTTTACCGTTTCTTTCGTTCCAAGGCTGTTTGGATTACCGAATTCATTTTTCTACTGACGACCTTGAGCGCAGTCTTTGGCAAATTAAATGCCGTCCAGCTTATACAAGCGGTGTCCAACGCTATCGGTAATAATACTTTTATCATCATTATCCTCTCTATGGTCGTCATCGGAACAGATCTGAACAAGCAGCTTTACAAGAATACTTTAACCAGCGGCGTTTCCCGTACCAGTTTCTTCGTCTCTAAAGCCCTAGTCATGGTCTGCGTAACGTTCCTGCAGTTGGCTCTCTATTATAGCATCAACTTTATCCTAGCTGCTATCCTAAACGGTATCGGTGATTTATCCGCTACCTTCCTGCTTCAGTTTATTCTTCTATTCTTTGTGCAGTGCCTGACTGTCATTGCTTGGACAGCTATTATTTCCTTTATTCTTTATCTGAGTAAATCTATGATTGCTGCCCTGGGAGGTTACCTTTTCTGCGCATCCTTAACCGGAGCTCTTGCGCAACTTTATCCCAAGTCTCTGTGGCTACAGCATTTAACCATGAGCTTTGATTTTGAGACACTTCAAAGCAACGGTGTAACCTTGAGAATTGTTCTAATCGCCTTGTTTTTAGGAACCGTCTTCACCGCAGCAAGTCTTTATACTTTCCACAAAAAGGATTTATAGTAGAGAATGAGCCAGTTCTTGACTGGCTCATTTTAATTTTTTTCAATTTTAAATTTCTTTAGAAATATTTTAGAATTTCTTGAGAAATATTTGAAATTTAGTTTGTATACTAAAAGTATAAACAAAGTAATTAAAGGAGAAACATCATGCAAAATGTTTTAGAAGTGAAAGGACTCACTAAAAAATACGGTGATCAATATGCTCTGAAAGACGTCAGTCTTTCCATCAAGAAAGGAGAGATCTACGGTCTCATCGGAAAAAACGGTGCTGGTAAGACCACACTGATCAAAATCATCACTCAAGTCATCTATCCTAGCGGAGGGTCCGTGTCTGTCCTGGGCTCTCAGAACCAACAAGAATGGACCAAGGCCCTCAGCCATACTGGATCTGTTATCGAGACCCCTGTAGCTCATGCCCACATGTCGGCCTATGAAAATCTGCGCTACTACTGTACCGACCGGGGCATTCCAAATGCTGACAAAGTCATCAAAGAAACCCTGCAATATGTCGGCCTGACCGATACTGGAAAGAAAAAATTCCGCAATTTCTCTCTAGGGATGAAACAGCGGTTGGGCATTGCCATTGCCATTTTGGGGCGTCCCGACTTGCTCATTCTGGACGAGCCCATCAATGGTTTAGATCCAGTTGGGATTCAGGAATTTAGAGAAATGGTCAAGCGCCTCAATCAAGAATTAGGCATCACCATCATCATTTCCAGCCATATCCTGTCCGAGCTTTATCTAGTAGCAACTCGCTTTGGCTTTATCAATCAAGGGCATTTCATCAAGGAGCTTTCTAAGGAAGAATTTGACCGAGAAAGCGGCGACTATATCATCCTCAAAACGGATAATATCAAGCAAGCTGCTCATTTAGTGCAAGACAAGCTAGGCTACCAGCTCAGACCGACCAACAAGGAAGATGAGCTGCATATTTCCGGTAAGGTACAAGAAATTCGCAAGATTGCCAAGGAACTAGTCCTAGCCGACATCCCAATCGGGGAAATCTACTACGCCCACAAAGACTTAGAAAAATACTTTACAGACTTAATCAACCAACAAGGAGGAAACACTCATGTTTAATAGTATCAAGGCGGATTACTACCGTCTCTTCCGCTCCGTAGGATTCTGGGGAGTGCAGGCTTTCTGCATCTTTGGAATTCTCCTCGGCATTTTCACTTCCAAAGTTGTCAGTTCCGACAACGGTATCTTTTTTGCCATAGATGTCGTCTCCTACAACAGCGGCATGCTCTTTATTGCCTGCAATGTCATGACTAGCTTGCTTCTCGGTGTTGATCTCAATGACAAACTTTATCACAATAACCTGACTACAGGCAAGACTCGGACCCAGTATTACTTCTCTAAATCACTGACTATCGGTAGCTTACTTCCTCTACAATTCATATTGCTCTACATTTTTGGTATTGTCATCGAATTTGTCCGAACCGGCGGTAATATGGGAACCCTGCCAGCTAATTTCTGGGGACAATTCGCAATACTCTTTGTCATGCAGGTCATCTGTACCTATGCTTGGTACTGCATTACCAGCTTTGTCCTCTACTTGACTCGAAACTATAGTGTCGTCTTTATCACCTATATCATGACCTACATCTTACTCGGCCTCCCTAGTCAAATGGTTGATGCCAATAATGAATGGTTCAAGGCTATCAAGATGGAGTTCGTCTACGGAGACGCTTCAATACCAGGTGTCATCACCAAAACAGCTATCTTTGCTCTCAGTCTGATCACGGTCTTTAGCTTAGCAGGACTGGCTACACTGAAGAAGAGAGATTTGTAAAATAAAAACTCAGCTAATCACTAAATTAGCTGAGTTTTTTTGAGCGGATTTTAATTGGATGATGAGCGGATTTCACCCTTTCTGGTCTAGCCGGCTTTATCGGCTTTCTTTCACTGCTTCCAATCTTGCTTTTTCAAGAACAGACTGATGCAGACTCCTAGGATAAGGTAGAAAGTGACAAAAGCAAGACTAGCTGCCAGACTGGTCGGATATGGAAAGATCTTGCCCATAGGAAAAAGAACATTAGATAGAAATCCAAGGGGAACAAAAAGCAGGAATAAAATCAAGGCTAGCTTAACCTGAAAAGAAGGTCTTACCTCGGATAGATTGCGGCCTGTTCCCCACACCAGCAGCCCTACTCCCTGGACGATCAGCACCGGCGTTAGCAAGACACTAATTTTGAGAAAATCAGCTAGGATAATGGAGAGGATGATACCCAGACCGACCAAGCCAAGAGAAAGTTGATAGCAAATATTGCTGGCTATTCTCCTGTGCTCGATTGACTGCTCTTCCTCTTTCTGGACTACAGGCTCAATTCCCTTGAGCAGATAGTCTGTGGTCACCTCAAAATAGTCACTCATGGAAATGATCTTATCCAAATCAGGCATACTCTGCTCACTCTCCCACTTGGAAACAGCCTGTCTGGACACACCGAGTTGGTCGGCTAGCCCCTCCTGCGAAATGCCCCGCGCTTTCCGCAGGTACTGGATTCTGTCTGATAGATTCATGGATTATTTTACCTATTCTTTCTTATTTTTTATACTTTCTTTCATTGAAACTTATTATAGCACAAGGCGGAGAGACTGCAAAGTCTGCCTGTCACCTCTTCATACAATGCTAGATTTCTTCTTTAGACGGAAGTGCTTTTTCCTCCCTATCCGTCCGATACCAGAGATAGATACTATAAAGTGTCAGGAGAATCACACCGCCAAAGTAAAGGAAGGGATTGACTTGAGAGAAATCCAATTGATTGTTAGCTTGAGCTATTCCAACAAAAGTCGGGATGAGGGTGTTGGAGAGCGCATGAAAGATGTTACAAGCAAGGCCAGACTGGGTCTTCTTATACAGAGCTGCAAGCCAAAAAGATAGAAGGATACAGAAAATGATATAAACTGAGAAAAGATCCTGGCTTCTATCATAAAAGCGATCGTAAAACCAGAGAGGAATATGCCAGATGGCCCAAATAACACCGGTCATCAAGGTAGAGACAAAGAAAGAAAACTTTTTCTCTAAGGCCGGCTGTAGGAAGCCGCGCCAGCCAAATTCTTCAATCCCGCCCGATAGGACAATACAATAGATAAAAAACCAAGGAAAGCTTACTAAAGCGCCGTCTACCAGCTTGCCACCAGAAGCTAGGGCATAGAAGGCAGTCAGACCGCCACCATAGATTAGCAAGTAGAGCCAGGTCTCTTTCTTGCCTGAAAAGAGATAGGAGCAAATGGCCTTGAAGCCTTTCTTTTTCAGTACGATCAGGCTGGCCAGCATAGGCCCAAACATAGCAATACCATTTAGAATAGCTTCAAGAGCAAGATAGGCTGTAGGTGGGCTGTCTGGCCAAAGGTTTTTGAGGATAATGTCCAGCAGCCAGAATCCCCATGTCCAGCCGAAGTTCCAAGCTAGGAACGGCAAAATTAGTTTTGGTTGTGGTTTGATAGTTGTTTCTGTATTCATGAGAATACCTCCTTATAATATAATTAAACTCAAGTTTTTGATCCAAATCTTCAAAGACAGCAACTCGTTCATTCCGAAATCAAAAACTCGGCTTCTGCTTTCAGATTAACAAAAAAGCCAGTTGCCTTTCTAGCGACTGGACTTGGAATAAAGAAAAAATCTAGTTGCTTTTTGAGTGATTGAACTTGGAATCATTGTCAACTGTCAGTTGCAAGTCAGTTATATCAAGGGTTTAGAGCAGTTGGCTGATTTTTCACTTTGACTGTTAAAATGACCTCGCTGATATGACTTGCTTTTCAAATCACAAAACAAAAAGACATTTTTATCATGCATTTCTTTGATTTAATCTAAAAATAAACCTCAGCCAATTCGAAAATTAGCTGAGGTTTATGAGCGGATTTTGAGGCTAGCTAATAGAGCTTAGCCTTTCTTTTTTGCTTTTTCAAGTCTTTTTTACAAAGTCACAACCAGTTCAAACCAGTCGTCCTCGGCTTTCATTGTCAAGTCCCCGCCTAGGATTTCGACTAACTGCTGGGTGATGTAGAGCCCCAACCCTGAAGACTCCTCGCTGCTGGATAGGTTTTCTGAGTAAAAGCGATTGGTCAGCTTATCCAGATATTGGATAGGCTGCTGGACGATATTTTTGACGGTAAAGATACAATGCTCGCCCTCTTTTTTCAGAGAAATGCTGGCGGTCTTACGGCCGTGCTTGAGGACATTGCTTATCATATTTTGAACAATGCGCTCAAGAATTTCTGGGTCTGTCTCTAGCTCTAGACCTTCAGCTAACTCTACCTGCAGGTCAATCTGGGCTTTCTGAAAGGCGTCATAATAAGTAAAAAGCTGCTGGGTTACCAGCTGGGATATATCTGTCGGCTGGACATTGGCTCGAATGGCACCCTCCATCAGCCGGCGATACTCCATCAAGGCTTCCAGCCGTTTGGATACCATTCCCAGACTATCTGCAATTTTGATTAGCTGCTGACTTTCCTGACTATCATCCTTCAAGAGCTGCTGGGTGTAGCCACTGGCAATGGTCAGAGGAGTGCGGATATCATGGGCGATATTACTGATAGCCATATCCAGCGTCTTCTTTTCCTGCTGGACGACAAAGGTCGTCTTATCTAGCTCCCCAAAGAGCAGTTCTGCTTCCTCTGTCAGCTCCAAAATACTAGGTGCATGAGCAGCAGGAGTCAGACGATTCTGGCTCCCTGTCTGCCGCTTCCGACGAATCTGCTGTGCCACATCCTTGACCGCCAGATGATAGCGTATGAAACCAATAGCCAGAAACAGACTGATAAGGGCAAATAAAATGACTAACACCAACATATCAGTCCTCCTTGAGACGGACACCCAGACCCCAAACAGTCTCTATGTATTCTTCTGTCGGGTCCAACTGAGCCAGTTTCTTACGTAGGTTGCTGAGGTGGGTATTCAGGGTATTATCCCCAGGCAGATAGCTCTCTTCCCAGACCTGCTCAAAGAGCTCTTCCTTGGTGTAGATCTTCTTGGGATGACGGAGCAAGAGCTGGAGGATATGATATTCTTTCTTGCTCAAACGGACGCTTTTCTCACCACAGACCGCCTCAAAGGTAGCCTTGAGCAGACGGATATTTTTAAAGGACTGGCCTTCTTCCTCGCCGGTCAAAGCCTGCTGGCTGCGCAGCTGCACGGTGATACGGGCAAAAACCTCATCCAGATTGAAAGGTTTGACAATATAATCATTGGCACCATTCAGCAGATACTGGCTAACCAGCGCTTTCTCCCCAAGGGCTGTCAGCATAACCACTGGCACCGTAGCATTGCTGCTGCGAATTTCCCTCAACACTTCATCGCCATTCTTCCCCGGCAGCATGATGTCCAGAAGAACCAAATCAATCTCCTCCCGCTCAAACAGCGAAATGCCCTCTGTCCCCGAATAGGCAGAATAAACCGTGTGTTCCTTCTGAAAAAGTTCTTTTAGAATTTCATGAATATCACTATTGTCTTCGATGAGTAAAATATGAGCCATAAACACTCGCCTCCAGAAATTTCCTATCACTAGTGTAGCAAGGATAAGAGGCTAAGTCAATAAAAGATGGACTATTCGAAAAACTTTAGAAATATTTTAGAATTACTTGAAGGATATTTGAGAATCGGACTTTAAAATAGAAAGAAATAAGAAATGCATGTGCTATAAAAAGGAGGCTCAGAATGTTTAAAATTTTTTGCAAAATCGTTTTTAGAAGTATTACTTTCGCCCTTGAGGGCTAAGGAAAAAAGGAGAGCCGCATGAAAAAATCATTTATTCTAACGCTTCTAACGATTATAACTCTAGGACTCTTCCAGCCAGCTACTGCGCTGGCTGAGGAGTCTCAAAAGCTACCCTCTGGTATCGAACGGGACCAGATCGGCCAGAAAATCCAAGACTATGTCAAGGAACATGAAAAGACAACAGCCGGCATGGCAACGGCAGTCTTTGACAAGGACGGTACCATTTATCAAGGCAATTTTGGCTATATGAACAAGGAAAAAGGCATCAAGGCCGATGACGATAGCGTCTTTGAATGGGGCTCTGTGACCAAGCTGACCGTCTGGCTCTCTGTCATGCAGCTCTGGGAGCAAGGTAAGATTAACCTAGAAGAAGACATCCGTACCTATCTGCCAGAGGGGTTCCTCAAAAATCTCCGCTATGACAAACCTATCACCATGCTGGATCTCATGAATCATCAGGCAGGATTTGACGAGACTACCTTCTACATGCGAAGTGACAAAAGTATCGAAGAAATCCTTAAAGAACAACAACCTATCCAGTCCTTTGAACCCGGTACAGTCACAGCTTATTCAAATTACGGTGCTGGCTTGGCTGCTCTGATTGTCGAGCGAATCTCTGGTCAGACTTTTGCCGACTATGCCCATGAGCATATTTTCCAACCACTGGGCATGGATAAAACGGCTATTTTGCCGGATCTATCAGACAATTCCTACGTTCAGAAAAAGCGTCAAGAAACCAAGGGTTACGACACTAAAGGAAACTTGCTGAGCAAGGACCATTTCATCACTAGCATCTATCCTACCGGAGCGGCTACTGGCACCTTTAAAGACTTGGAGAAGTTCGCCCAAGCCCTGCTGGCTCGCAAGACGCTCTTTGATCGCCCAGAGACCTGGAACACCCTCTATACTGCCAGTTCCACCTACCCTGACACGGATATCATCCGCAATGCTCATGGCTTTTGGGCCAACGAATACGGTACTACTGTGTTGGGCCACGGCGGAAATACAGCTGGCTCTACTTCACGGATAATGTTGGACTTGGAACACGGTATCGGCTATGTCGTCATGACTAATCAAGGTACAGAGCAAAATTATAATTTCCAAATGCCAGAGCTCGTCTTTGGGCCACGTAAAACGGCCAGCAAGGAAACCCAAGAGCAGTTCAGTCCTGGCTATTATCGCACTCTGCGCAACTTTAATCAAGGCCCTCTAGCTATCTTTAAAATGATTCCAGCCTCCGCAGACTACTTGCAGGAACCATCTGACGATCAGCGATTGCCAAACAACTTCTGGACCATTTATCAGACCCAAGGCAAGACCCGTATCGCAGTGGCTGTCGCAGACTATGAGAAAGTCTCTGACTTTGATTTCTTTAAAGACTATGTTGTTCTAGGCTTGGCCGGACTTGGTATCATCTACGCCCTCGGCCTGCTCCTCATCAGCCCTCTTCTAGGAGTCTATCGGCTTATCTTTCGCAAGAAACAAGACCAGCCAGACCGCACTTGGAAGGTCTGGAACCTTCTAACAGCTGTTGGTATTTTGGCTGTCCCAATCAATCTCTTTCTGCTATTCATGTCAGCAACTTCGGGAGATTTCAGCGAAATCGCTCAGTGGCGCTACATGCTCTTTGCTGCCTTGGGACTCCTGCTAACCGCAGCCGCTCTGTTACCTCTCTTCAGAAAGTCCAGAGAAAAGCTCAGTAAAGGCCACCTCTTCCTAACAGCCGTGACCAGCCTATCTGCTTTAGCAGTGGCCGCTAATATCCTCTATTGGTCCCTCTATCAGTGGCGGGTATTCTAATATGAAAGGAGCCAGCTATGAAAAAAACATTTTCCCTAATCCTTTTAACTTTTCTGACTTTAGGACTCTTTCGACCAATTACCACACTGGCTGAAGAACAGAAACTCCCATCTGGCATTGACCGCAACCAAGTTGGGCAAAAAATCCAAGACTATGTCAAGGAGCATGAAAAGACGACTGCCGCTATGGAAACAGCAGTCTTTGACAAGGATAGCACCATTTACCAAGGCAACTTCGGTTATATGGATAAAGAAAAAGGCATCAAAGCTGACAACAGCAGCGTCTTTGATTGGGGCTCTGTGACCAAGCTGACCGTCTGGATAGCTGTCATGCAACTCTGGGAACAAGGAAAGATTGACCTAGAGGAAGATATCAAGACCTACCTGCCAGAGAATTTTCTTAAAAATCTGCACTTCGACAAAGCTATCACAATGCTGGATCTCATGAATCATCAGACGGGATTTGATGAATCTCTGTCTTACACAAAAGGTGATAAAAATATAGAGGAAAATCTACGCATGCTCCAGCCTGTCCAGTCCTTTGAACCTGGAACAGTAACCTCTTATTCCAACTATGGTGCTGGGCTCGCTTCTCTGATTGTCGAGCGGATTTCCGGTCAGACCTTTGCTGACTATACCCACGAGCATATCTTCCAGCCGCTTGGCATGGACAAGACAGCTCTCCTACCGAACTTATCTGATAATCCCTATGTCCAGAAAAAACGTCAAGAATCTAAGGCCTATGATACAAAGGGAAATTCATTAGGGACAGCTTTTTATGAATATGGTCTCTACTCAATTGGCCAAGCAGCCAGTACCTTGGAGGATTTACAGAAATTTGCTCAGGCTCTGCTGGGGCGCAAGGTTCTCTTTGAACGTCCAGAAACTTGGAATACCCTCTACAATCCCACTTCGACTTATCCAGGTACAGACATTGCTCGCAATGCCCACGGTTTTTGGATCAATGAATACGGAGTCAGCATCATTGGCCACGGCGGCAATACTGATGGTTTCAGCTCTCGTCTCATGCTAGACTTGGAAAGTGGCATCGGCTACATAGTCATGACCAATCAAAGCATGGAAGAGAATTACAACTACCAAATGCCTGAACTGGTTTTCGGAAAACGTAAAACAGCTGACGAAGATACCCAAAAGCAGTTTACACCAGGCTACTACCGTTCTCCACGTACCTTTCTCCATGGCCCCTTATCCTTTCTTAGACTCATGATGCCCTCAATAGAGAAGATTGACAATCCTGCTCAGAACCGAATCTTGAGTACCAATTTTTGGACCATCTATGAGAGCAAGGGAAAGATTACAATTCCCGTCGCTGTGGTAGACTATGAGAAAATCTCTGCTTTCGACTTCTATAAGGACTATATCATCTTAGGTTTAGGCATCCTTGGAATTGTCTATAGTTCTGGAACGCTCATCATCAGCCTTTTATTAGGAGCTTATCGCTTGATTTCCCGAAAAACGGTTGACCGTACAGACCGCACCTGGAAGATCTGGAATCTACTGACTTCTCTTGGTATTCTGGCTGTTCCCCTAAACCTGCTAATGATTATGATACCTTTGATGTCAGATGACCTTGATTCTCTAGCTCATTGGCGCTACATGCTCTTTGCTGCCTTGGGACTCCTGCTAACCGCTGCTGCTCTGCTGCCGCTCTTCAGAAAATCCAGAGAAAAGCTCAGCAAAGGCCGCCTCTTCCTGACGGCCATGACCAGTCTATCTGCTTTGGCAGTGGTCGCTAACATCCTTTACTGGTCTCTTTACCAGTGGTGGGTACTTTGATAAATGAGGTGTTGTTATGTTCAAACTGATTTCTGGTTGGTTAAAAATCTGGATTCCCATTCTCTTTGCTATGGGAATCGGTATTCTCTTATATCTTATCACACTTTGGACTACACTAGATGCTGGAAGCAGATTTGTCGCTATAATCTATGTCATGCTCCCTTTGCACTGTCTAGAGGAATGGAGATTTCCTGGCGGTTTTCATTATAACTACAATATGCTTCGGCGCTCTCAACAGCCCGATCGCTATCCTATGAATCAATTTTCTGATATGCTGACTATTATGTTAGCTGAATTAATTGGTATTGTCTGTCTTTTCTACGGTGTCAATCAGATCATTGTCATCTGGAATCTTATCTTTTGCTTTTTTGAAATGATTGGCCACCTGATTTTTGGGTTCAGTATGTACCGACGTTTTCGTACAGTAGGAAAAAGAACCATTTATAACCCAGGTTTTGCGACAGCGGTTGTCTTTACGCTTCATGCTCTCTACTATGTTCTGAGCCAGTATCCTACAAATCTCCCCGGTTTGCCAATAATCATTTTAGCCATTATCAGTGGAATAGTTCTTGTAAGTAGTGTCGTTCTTATCCCTGAGCAACTGTTCAAATCAAAAGAGACCCCTTATCCTTTTGATAGCAATCGTTATTATGAAAAATATATTGCAAGGGAAAAAAACTGAATTCCCTTTCCCATTTCATAATCTTCTTTAAAAATTCTATGAGAAGTCGAAGGCATAGCTGAGTGACTAATACTCACCGAAAACCAAAAAGTTGCCTAGTTTTATTCTGCTATTTTAAGTTTGGCCTTGCGGCCAACCAGACATATCTAATGTTTGTTAGAGAACTACTGAAAGATTGCAGGGAGCAAGCATTAACTGGTGCTTCTATGGCGGGGTTGGGTTGCATTCTTCTTATTAGTTACAGTAAATTGCCAATCAGTATGACAGCTCTTTTATCACTTTACCTGATTAAACTTCTATTCGCTTTTAGTGTAAATCACTATACGACCGCTTGAAGTAAAGATTATAAATAAAAGTATGCGAATCTAAAATATGATGAACAGAAAGGAATCCCTATGTTGAAAAGAATCTTTATATTTATCCTTAAAACAATCACTTGGCTGGTAGGACTCTTAGCTCTGGCCTTATTGGCTATCTTTCTCTATCACCGCTTTCAAATAGCTCAGGAAAGCAAACTCATTGAGAAGCCGATTGGTCAGCTAGTCGAGGTAGAGGGTAAGAAGCTTAATGTCTACACTGCTGGCAAGGGCAAGAAGACTTTGGTTTTTCTAGCAGGACTGGGCACCAATGCTCCGGTGCTGGATTTCAAAGCTCTTTATTCCAAGCTGGAGGATGATTATCGTATCGTCGTGGTAGAACGTCTGGGCTATGGTTACAGCGATGATGGAAACGATGACCGCTCATTGGATAGACAAGTGGAGCAGACACGTACGGCCCTCAAAGCTGCTAAGATATCCGGTCCTTATGTCCTGGTACCACATTCGATTGCCGGTTTAGAAACGATTCACTGGGCCAATCATTACCCAGAAGAAGTAGAAGCTATTATCGGGCTGGATATGACCATGCCTCATACAGAGGTGGCCGACCAGCAGAAATTTTATGGTTCTTATCAGACTATCCAGCTGGGGAGAATGCTAGGCTTGGCTCGCCTGCCGATTTTCTTTGATGAAAATAGCAGCCCAACCATAAAGTCTGGGGCTCTCAATGATCAGGAAAAAGCTGTCTTTAAAGCCTTGTTCCACCAGCGGTCAATCACCCAGGCGGTCATGAACGAAGTCAAGAATCGGAAGAAAAATGTTGAAACAATTAACAAAGAACCCGTGCCGCAGATTCCGACTCTTATCTTTGCAGCTGTCCAAAAAGGCGGAGAAGCTCCCAAGCTGGAAAAAGAGTTTGTCGCGCAGAATGCCCAAGCCAAACTTGTAACATTAGAAGGCTCCCACTATATCCATGACGAAAAGCCAAAGGAAATCGCCCAGCAAATAAAGGATTTCTTGAAATAATGAATCTTGAAAAGTATTTAAATTTCAGTTAGACTAAAATTCCTATAAAACATACATACTTGAAAAAGGCTGAAACATTCATATCTCAGCCTTTTTTCTATTTCACAGATGCTCCGTTAGTCGCGATGACTTCCTTGTACCAGTCAAAGGATTTTTTCTTGGAACGTTTGAGTGTCCCCTTACCTTCATTGTCCCGGTCCACGTAGATAAAGCCATAGCGCTTCTTCATCTCGCCAGTGCCGGCTGATACTAGGTCGATACAGCCCCAGGTCGTGTAGCCCCACAGCACCACGCCGTCCTCATTGATGGCTTCCCGCATGGCCTTGACATGGGCCGCCAAGTAGTCAATCCGGTAATCATCAGCCACATAGCCATTTTCATCTGGAGTATCCACTGCACCCAGACCATTTTCCACGATAAACATGGGCTTTTGATAGCGATCCCAGATGGTATTTAGCGTAATACGCAAGCCCAGCGGATCAATCTGCCAGCCCCACTCAGAAGCTTCCAAATAAGGGTTCTTGAGAGAAGCAAAGATATTGCCCTCGGTCAGCTCATTGACCTTAGAATCGCCCGAAGCTACCCGGCTAGAGTAGTAAGAGAAGGAAATGAAGTCCACCGTATGCTCCTTGAGCAGCTGCAGGTCTTCTTCTGTCATTTCGACAGTGATGCCCTCGCGCTCCCAAGCTTTCTTGGCATAGTTGGGATATTCGCCACGCGCCTGCACATCAATGAAGAAATAGTTTTTCCTGTCTTCCTCCATACCAGCCCATACATCGCGTGGATGACAGGTGTTAGGATAATTTTGACCCGCCGCTAACATACAGCCGACCTTATTTTCCGGATCAATCTCATGAGCCAGCTTGGTGGCAATGGCTGACGCGACTAGCTCATGATGGGCTGCTTGATACTTGACCTGCTCCTCATTTTCCCCTTCTTCAAAGCAGAGCCCAGCCCCCATAAAGGGTGCATGGAGGATCATGTTAATTTCATTGAAGGTCAGCCAGTACTTGACCAATCCCTTGTAGCGGGTAAAGAGAGTGCGGCAGAGACGCTCGTAAAATTCCAGCATGAGACGATTTCGCCAACCACCATATTGCTCAATCAAGTGCATGGGACAGTCAAAGTGAGTAATGGTCACCAAGGGCTCAATACCGTACTTGTGGCATTCCTTAAAGAGGTCTTCGTAAAATTTCAGGCCAGCTTCATTGGGCTCCAGCTCATCCCCCTTAGGGAAAATCCGGCTCCAAGCAATGGACAGACGATAGGTCTTAAAACCCATCTCGCCAAAGAGAGCAATATCCTCCTTGAAGCGATGGTACATGTCAATAGCTTCCTTAGCTGGGTAGAAATAGCCTTCCTCAAAGTCAAACATCTTTTTCTTACCCGTGATGATGGCCAGACGGTCCTCACCAATCGGCACCACGTCTACATTGGCCAGCCCGCGACCATCCGCATCGTAAGCGCCCTCGCATTGGTTGGCAGCTGTCGCTCCACCCCACAAAAAACCATCCGGAAAAGTCAGTTTTTCAGTCATATTTCTACTCGCTTTCTTATTTGCTTGTTCATTTACTTATATTATAGCTCATTATGTAAACCTTTTCTTATAAAATATTGTTACATACTGATACTATTCTACTATTTAAGTTGATCAGATCATTTTTTAAAAATTATCCTCTCAAAAAAAGCAATTGCCCTCTCCTTAAACAAAAAAAGAAGACTGAAAACCAGTCTTCTCTGTTCCTTTTAAATCAAAGCCGTGATAGCCGTTACTAGGCCAAAAACAATCCCGGGTGCATTGGCTGCTGCAAGAGGGATATCTCTTTCCTTTTTGAAAAGTCCATAGTAGACCCAGAGACTGCAGTTAATCGCTGCAACCAAGGGCTGGATGAAGTTTCCTTTTTGACCAGCCAAGTTGTTCATGATTTGTGGGAAGTAAGACACATACATCATAACAGACATGAAGGTCGCTACCCAACCCAAAACTTTCATTTGTTTTTCAGACATTTTCAAAGCCTCTTTCATTTTTGCTGAATCTTATTTTATAATCTTCTTTCAAAACAATCAAGTCTTTAAAACTTTTGTTATAAAGATGTAAACTATCACAATCTTGTGATAAGAAATAAGAGTGAAGTTAGGAAAAATAGTTATAAGCAGAAAAACAAATATTTTTATGTGCTGAAAAATCTTGATACTGGGTCTTTTATTGCTGAAATATTTACTTCTTTTTATGATAAAACTGACTTTTGGGCCAGAATCAATATTTTCCTAAATCTACAACTTGTTGATATCTACTTTCATCATCAATATGATGGGCAATTTCTAACATCATAACAGGAAGAGAAAATAGTAGTTCACGTACCATGAGGGCGTTTTCTTTATCTAGGGTTGCTGTTACTTCATCAGCCAACAACAGATTTTTTCTACGAAGAAGAAAGCGTGCCAATTCAATCCGCACCCTTTGTCCCCCAGAAATATTCTCCCCGTTATTCTTGATAATAAAATCCAGCCCACCCGTCAATTCAAAATCCAGTTTGACTTGTTTCAAAACAGCAAGCAGCTCTTCCTCAGAAAATTCTTGTCCTAAGGTCAAATTGTAACGCACTGTATCATTAAAGAGAAATGGGTGTTGGTTAATAATTCCTATACTGGATACAAAACTTGATGTACATTCATTAACAGTTGTCACGCCGATAATTTCTCCCTCATCTGCTATTTCTTCTCCAGTAATGAGTCGGAACAAGGTTGACTTACCACAACCACTCGGTCCTTTGATTAAAACTTTCTGACCTGCTTGAACATCCAAGTTTAAGTGAGTAAAAAGCTGTCTGTCACCATAAGATTTACTTAAATTTTTAATGTGCAGGGCATGCAATTCTTGCGCATCTTTTTTATCTATCTGTTTTACATCTCCAATTTCTAATATTCCAAAAATCTTATCAGCTGTCGTTTTGGCCCCTTGTATATCTACAGCATCATACATAATAGTCTGAATAGGGCTCACTAGTTGACCTGCTGCGATGTACATGGCAACAAGACTTGCCACTGACACTTTCTGCCCAGCCATAGCAAAGTAAAAACCTAAAACAAGTGGTAAAACTTGGCTCAAAAAGACCATGAAACCGTTGCAAAAGAAAATAATATTATGGGTAAAGCAAAATTTTTGAATTGCTCGTTGATAATTTAGATTAATCTTCCAAAATCTGTTCTGATTTTCAGAAATTGCTTGGTTCATGAGTAGAGTATGTGCTCCTCGGATACTATCAGATACTTGATTATGAACATCTACTCTGCCTTGCGCCATGTCATCACCAGTATGTTTGAGTCTTTTATTCATCAAGAACTGAGGAATAGGACGCAAAATAGTGAAAAAGACAAAAATGCTACCTAGCAACAAATTTTGCGAAATAATATAAATCGCTGTTAGTAATGCAACAAAGCTCCAGCAAATGATATTGACGTATTTTTCTAAGTAATTATCCCCCAAATACTCCATATCTTGTGTGAGCATGGTGATTTTTTCATCTTCGCTAAAATCTTTATTTGTCATCAGCTTGCCAAATAAATCTGCCCTCATATTCATTTGAATTTCACGACGAAAAACATTATGTGTATGATTACAAAAGAGCATTAAGCTATACAGGACAAAGTATACTGTAAAGCCAAAAACAGCAAACTGTATAATTTTAGAATAAGTCAATTCTCCTTGATTTAAGGACAAGGCTTGTGATACGACTAAGGGTTGAGCAAGAGCCAAACCTCCATTTGCCAGTGCGCCAATGATAGTATAAAACTTCGTTTTCTTGTCCAGATAGTGAAATATTTTATTCACAATGCCCTCCTAGAAAAAGAGAGTGGCTAGCACTCCTCTCCATTTTTATTATATAAATTTAACAAATATTACAATCTCATTATTCCTATCTTCTATCTGTTTTAAATATTTGTTTACCTCATTTTCTTCAAGTAAATGTTTATTCTCTTCCAAAATAGGCAATATATTCACTTTCCGTTGTTTTATTTTCTTGTATATTCTTCTTCAATTCATTCGTAATCAAAAATGAATGATTATTTTTGATATTAAAATATACACTACCATCTTCAGTATCATACCTTAAGATATATCGTGATAACTTTCATATTACCATCTCTTTATCTTTGCTTTATTTTAAATACATTGTATAACTATTAAAATAATAATTCAAGAAAAATCAGAATATTAGAAAAGTTCTACATTTTAATAATTTTTAATCGAGTACAAACTAATTTCAAATTCCCTTATCTACTACTATACATGCCGTACTATCACATTTCTGTTCGTCGAGACACAATCTCGCTATTCCTTCCTCTAAGGTTAACTTCAAATGACTACGCATCCTATTTCATTCGATAAAAATCAATCACTAGACCAGCAGGGCCTTTAACTAGCAGCGATTCCGTACCCCAATCAGTTACAGCTGGGCCGTGTAAAATCTCAGCACCAAGCTCTTTCAACCGCTGGTAATTCTGGTCTACATCCTCAATCTCGATATGAAGAATGATTCCTGTCTGGAAATTTTCCAAAGGAATCAAATGATTTTGGGACAACATGAGGCAATGACTGCCAATCGTGAACTGAGCAAAACTGTCGTCAACATAGTCTGCCTTTTTATCAAAAATACGCTCCAAGTCAGCACAGACTTGAGGAACATCTGAAACGATGATATCTAATTGATTTAAATTCATTTACTATCCTCCATAAAAAGACCGGATTGCTCCGTTCTTTTCAAGTTCCGCTCTAAGAAAATCAAGTTATAAACAAGACATCGAACCGCAGGCAGTACTGCTGTACGGCAAGGTTAAGATGACACAGTTTACATTTGATTTTCGGCGAGAGGAATTATTTAATTGCGCGTGATTGCAATCCTTCTTCTTCCAAGAAGAGGCGGAATGGTACGAGTTCTTCTGCTTCGTATTTTTCCTTGAAGGCTTTGATAGCTTCTTCTGAGTGAAGTTTTGGATCGAGTTCAAGTACTTCTACTGGAAGTGGACGGTGTTGCGTGATGCGGGCATCGATGACAACTGTCTTGCCTTCTTTGTTGAGTTTCACAGCTTCTGCAACGACTGCATCGATGTCTTCGATACGGTCAACTGTAAATCCAACAGCTCCTTGAGCTTCAGCAATTTTCGCGTAGTCAGCG
Source organism: Streptococcus sp. AS14 (assembly GCF_000286495.1). NCBI lineage: Bacteria > Bacillati > Bacillota > Bacilli > Lactobacillales > Streptococcaceae > Streptococcus > Streptococcus sp. AS14. The sequence continues at coordinate 231,392 of NZ_ALKI01000012.1, read as the reverse complement.
TTAGTGAAGTCTACACCAAACAAGTGTTTGTTGGTGTCTTCGTATTTGTTCTTGATGAATCCGTACTCAGCATTTGAGAAGACAAGGTTGATAACTGGAAGGTCGTATTGAACGTTTGTGATCACGTCTGGATAGCACATGTTGAATGCACCATCACCCATGATGTTCCATACTTGGCGATCTGGATTGTCTTTCTTAGCAGCGATACCACCAGGAAGGGCGATCCCCATTGTCGCAAAGAGTGGAGATGTACGCCACATGTTCTTAGGTGTCATGTGAAGGTGACGAGTAGATGTTTGAGTTGTGTTACCTACGTCAATTGAGTAGATAGCGTCTTGGTCAGCGTATTTGTTAACTGCATTGTAAACTTGGTACAACTGCAACTCACCCTCAGTTTTACCTTCGAGTTTGTTCATGTAATCACGCCAGTTTTGGTTGTTCTTAACGTTTGCACGCCACCATGGAGTAGATTCAACTGGGTTTACTTTGTCAAGAATCGCTTTAGCTGCTTGACCTGCATCACCAAGGATAGAAGCGTCAAGGGCATGGCGTTTACCAAGTTTGTAAGGGTCAATATCCACTTGGATGAATTTTTCAGTGTTCTTGAAGGCTTCGTACACTTCAGCAAATGGGAAGTTTGACCCAAGGAAAAGAACGGTGTCTGCTTCAAAGACTACTTCGTTGGCTGGTTTCCAACCAACACGGTAAGCAGAACCTGTCAAACCTTCATAGTTCCATTCGAAAGCTTCAAAGTTTTTACCAGTTGTGATGATTGGTGCTTTGATTTTACGTGACAATTCAGTAATCACTTCACCAGCTTTAACACCACCAAATCCAGCGTAGATAACAGGGCGCTCAGCCTTGTTCAAGATTTCAACTGCTTTGTCAATTTCAGTTTCGTTCAAGGCAGGAGCAATGAATGAACGCTCGTAAGAACCTGATCCGTAGTATGAGTTTTCGTCGATTTCTTGGAAACCGAAGTTTACTGGAATTTCAACAACGGCAGGACCTTTTTTAGAAACAGCAGCACGGCAAGCTTCGTCAATTACTTTTGGCAATTGCTCAGCGTAAGCGACACGTTTGTTGTAGACAGCGATACCGTTGTACATTGGGTTTTGGTTGAGCTCTTGGAAGGCATCCATGTTGAGTTCGTTGACTGGACGTGATCCAAGGATAGCAAGGAATGGAGTGTTATCCATAGCTGCATCATAAACACCGTTAATCAAGTGAGTCGCACCAGGACCACCTGAACCAACTGCAACCCCGATTGAGCCGCCGAATTTAGCTTGCATCACCGCAGCAAGAGCACCAGTTTCTTCGTGGCGAACTTGCAAGAAACGGATATCTTTGTCTTCAGCCAAAGCGTCCATCAATGAGCTGAGTGTTCCTGATGGGATACCGTAGATAGTGTCTACGCCCCATGTTTTCAATACGTTGAGCATTGCTGCAGATGCAGTAATTTTTCCTTGAGTCATTCTAACTCTCCTTTAAATCTATTTTGATCCTTTAAAAATGTAGCATAGCGCTTCTACTCCATCTTTGCGATCAGGTTTCGTTTTGAAAATGAGTTTTTTCTGACATTTCTCATGAAAACGATTTACAAAACGATTACAGTATTAATTTATCACAAAGAGATTCACATATATAAGAATCTGCTCAGAGATGCTCAATCCCTATTACATAACAGATGCTCTTTTTTTGAGAAAATTTCACAAACTATAGTAAAATAGGATATTTTATTATAGTTTGCATGCACCTCTAAGACTTGTAGCTGTAGGAAATCAAACAAAAAGCGATACAAAATTCTGTATCACTTTTTATTTCATTTAATCAATTTTCTCAACATTGAGAAGCAGCGAGCTAGTCAAAACAGACAAAGAACTAAGGGCCATAGCAAGACCTGCTAGTTCTGGATTGAGGGTCAATCCCAGTCCTACAAAGACTCCAGCAGCAATTGGAAGCCCAAGGATATTGTAGATAGAGGCCCAGAAGAGATTGAGTAAGATCCTGCGGAAGGTCTTTTGACTCATGTCAAAGGCGCGCACAACGCCAAGTAAATCATTTTGCGTGAGCACGATGCCACCGGACTCGATCGCAATATCCGTTCCAGATCCCATAGCGATCCCCACATCCGCGATCGAGAGAGCTGGAGCATCATTGATCCCATCTCCAACAAAGGCGACCTTGCTAGCTTCTTGCAGTTTTTGGATGGCGCTAGCTTTTTCTTGAGGAAGGACATCAGCAATGACGGTGTCAATTCCCACTTGCTTAGCAATAGCTTGTGCCACCCGTTCATTATCCCCCGTTAACATGACCGTTTTCAAGCCCCGTTCTTTGAGCTTTTTGATCGCTTCTTTTGAGCTGGCCTTCGGAGCATCTTGAATGGCAATCAAGCCAATCACTTGCCCATCCACAGACAAACTGATCACTGTTTTGGCCTGCTCTTGCAACTCTACCATCCGTTTTTCAAGCTCCGGATCCATCGCTGTCCCGTCATGAAGTTTGCCATTTCCCAAGGTCACCAACTGCTGGTCGATCTGACCTTGGACCCCTTTTCCTTCAATCGCTTGGAAGTTTTCCACAGGGGATAACACCAAACCTTTTTCTTCTGCTTGGGATAACACCGCTTGGGCTAGTGGATGTTCTGAAAAAGTTTCAAGACTAGCAGCCAGTGTCAAGACACGCGCTTCATCTCCTACAACATCGGTTACAAGTGGTTGGCCAATGGTAATAGTCCCTGTCTTATCAAACACAACGGTTTGAATCTTTTGCACTTCTTGAAGAACTGTTCCATTTTTAATCAGAACGCCCATCTTGGCACTACGGCCGGTTCCGACCATCAGGGCTGTTGGGGTTGCTAAACCAAGGGCACAAGGACAGGCAATAATGAGGACAGAGACTGCATAGAGCATGGCCTCTTGAAGCGACGCGCCCAAAAGCACGGACCAAACCCAGAAAGTCGCAATGGCCAAAATCGTCACCACTGGAACAAAGATACCTGAAATCTTATCCGTCAAATCTTGAATAGGAGCACGACTGGATTGGGCCATTTTGACAAAGTCCACAATTTGAGATAAGAGGGTCTCACTACCGACTTTTTCAGCCTTAAAGAGAATGGTCCCATTGCTGTTGATAGTGGAGCCGATAACTGCATCACCAACTGATTTTTCCACAGGCAAGCTTTCACCTGTCACCATCGACTCATCAATGGTCGTACTTCCTTCTACAATCGTCCCATCAACCGCGATCTTTTCCCCAGGACGGACCCGAATCAAGTCATCAATTTGGATATCTTCTGCCGCCACCTCGACATAGTTCCCATCACGGAGAACTTGAGCCGTTTTTGCCTGCAAATCCAACAACTTTTCCACAGCCTCGGAGGCATTGTTACGCATCCGTTCTTCAAAGATTTGCCCTAAGAGGACAAAGAAGATGATAAAACCCGCAGCCTCAAAGTATACTGGCTGACCAGTAAAAAGGGCAAATACACTATAGACATAGGCTACCAGGGTTCCAAGAGCTACCAAGGTATCCATATTGGAATGGTGCTTCTTAAATGAGGCCCAGGCACTCTTGATAAAAGGAACTCCTGCTACCAACATGATCGGCGTTGTCGCTAGAAAAGTCCCCCAGCGACTGACTGGATGGGATACAAATCCTGCCATCATCCCGATCATCAAGATCAATAAGGGAAGAGTAAAGATACTAGTAATCCAAAAGCGACCCCGTAAACTTAAGACACGACGGCGTTTTTCCACAACCGTGTAGGAACCCTTTTGCATCTTCATTCCACATGAAAACTCGAAGTCCCCTGTTTCTGTCGGAGTAAAGGATATCACCTTATCCACACCGACTTCCAAAGGCTCTAAAATCCCCTGATCTTCAAACAAAATTTCCTTGTAACAGCCGGAAGGATTGACCCGATGAAAGGTGATTTCAGCAGGGATCCCTTTTTGAAGTTGAAATTCCTTTGGACTATAGCCTTTTTCTGCTGTAATACGGATCTTTTGCACTCCGTTTTCCACAACTGCTTTTTGTTTTTCTACCATACCTACTCCTTTATTCCACAATCATGTGACCATGCATCATGTTCATTCCACATGAATACCCATATTCGCCCGCTTTTTCTGGCGTAATTTCAATGACATGTTTTTCACCTAAAGGCAAATCTTCATGAACGCCAAAATCTGGAAAGATCACTTGAGCCAGACATGAAGATGGATCCTTGCGATTAAAGATGATCCGGGCTGGAACATTCTTTTTCAGGACAATGGTTTCAGGCGAATAGCCCCCCATGACTTCGACTTCAATTTCTTGATAACCTGATTTCTGACGAGCGTGGCCGCTTACCTTTTCATGCTCTGCAAAGAACCACCAAGCAATAAAAGCAACCACAAGTAAACAAACAATACTAATCAACAATCCAAACATGGAATTTCCTTCTTTCTATTACATACAATTGCAAGGGACTGTTTCGACAGCCTCTGCTTTCTTTTCTTCCAGGACCTGCTGCAGCTGATTAAGATCTGCAAGCGTAAAGTCACTCTCCTGAATCAAGTTTTCAAGCACCTGGACAATCCTTTTGGAGCAAACCTTGTCTTTCACATCCTCAACGACCAAGTCTAAACTCTGGTCCTGCTTCAACAAAGCCGAGTAAACAAAGGCTTTGCCTGATTTTTCTCTAGTCAAACATCCTTTCTCCACCAAGCGGGTCAAGAGAGTCTTGACCGTCGACTTCGACCAGTCAAAGCGCTCGGACAAGACGGCGATCAAATCCGTGCTGGTCTGCTTGCCTTCCATCCAGATAATCTTCATGATGCGCCATTCCGCATTGGAAATTTGCATAGCTTCTCCTTTCAAAATCTACATTTGTAAATCTTATGATACTATTTTATCTCTAAGATTTACATTTGTCAACCAAAAGTTTTTAAAAAAAATCTTCCTTTGAAGATTTGTCTGGTTGGGCTTTTTTCGCTCCCTATTTTTATCTCTATAACGTCTCCTGCAAAGCCTTGGACAGGGCTGCATAGCCAGCAATGGTCAGATGGAGGCCGTCAGTTGTGTAGTCTGGGCGCAGCTGGCCTTTCTCGTCCAGAAAAGCATCGTAGAGATCAATAAATTGGACATTCATGTAGGCGTTAGCCAGCTGGCGATAGGCCTGATTGAGGGCCTGAATCTTTTCATTGCTGCGGACATAGACCGTGCTCTTGTAGGCTGGATCTTCATTGACCGGCAGGACCGACAGCAACTGGAGCTGAGCCAGAGGATAGTCACGAGAAATCTCCTGAATAACGGCTTCCAAATTGGACAGCGTTTCTGTCTGAGGCATCTCCTTGCCAATGTCATTGGTACCTATCAGGATAAAGACCTTATCCAAAGCCTGCCCAAAGAGATGGGCATCCAGATTTTCTAAAAGCAAATCAGTCTTATAGCCCCGAATGCCGCGGTTGACCAGCCTTTTATCCGTCTGCAGGAGCTCATAGAGAGGATAGTATTCCACAATGGAGTCTCCGATAAAGATGATGTCTGGATCCTTGACGGAGAGTTGATTGAGTTCTCTGTAGTTTTGCTGCAATTTTGCCTGCTCCTTGAGAAGCCATTCTTCTAGTAATTGTACTGTCATTATTCTTTTTCCTCTTCTAAGTATTGCTCAATCACCTGTAGAACACCGGCTTTTGTATTGGCCGGCGCTAGGTAATCTGCTACCTTTTTGACCCGCTCATCCCCATTCTCCATAGCGTAAGAAATACCAGCTAATTCAAGCATTTCTATGTCATTTTCACTATCGCCAAAAGCCATGATTTCCGAGCTTTGAATCTGCCACTTAGCCATCAGTTGCTGCAAGCCCCAGGCCTTGTGCATCCCATCTTGGAGGATGTCAATGGCTCCATAACCACTGGGAACAGCGCTCAATCGGCCTGCAAAATGCTGATTAATCAAACGAGCATGCTCTGCTGCTGCAGCCTCTTCTACCATCATACTCATTTTCAAGACCTTGTCAAAGGGATAATCCTGAAGACTAGGCACAAAGTTCATCCGCTTGTGAAAAAGCTGGGCCATTTCCTTAGTCATAACTTTTTCAATCAAGGGAAACTCTGTACCCTCCTGGACAAAGCCGCCTCTTTCGGAGGTCACAACCAGCTGAAGCTCCCTTTCACGACCAGAAAAATAAGCCAACGCATCCCTAATCAATCCAGGTTCCCAGAAACTGCTCATGCTTAGCTGATTCTTTTCAAAAATCCTCGCTCCGTTGGCGACTACCAAGGTCATTCGTTCTACCAAATCTCCCAATAGCAGTCGCATCCGTGGAATTTCATTGCCAGTAGCCACCACAAAGCGAATGTCTCTCTTCTCCAGCTCATCTAAAATAGTGGTCAGACGCGGCAAATCCAGCTGTCCCTGTCCGTCCAGCAAGGTTCCATCCATATCTGTCGCTATCATCTTTACAGTCATCTTTTTATCCATTCCTATCTTTATCATCCAATTTGGACCGCCCCTTTTCCAGAAAACCTCTAACTTTTAGACATATTATACTACTTAAAAAAGTAAAAAGAAAGGCATGAAGAGGCGGTTAAGACGGTCGATTTTACAAAGGGCACTTTTCAATCTTCCAGTTTTATATTATAATCATAGCTATATTCCTGTCGTAAAATTGGAGGTCCTCATGAGCAAAAAAGAAGTCGCATTCCCACGCTACCAGCAGATTGCCGTCGCTATTGCTGAGCGAATCGTTGACGGCAAATATCCCATCGGCAGCAAAATCTATGCCCGCTCTACCCTAGCCAGCAACTTCAATGTCTCTCCTGAGACAGCCCGCAAGGCTATCAATGTGCTGGTAGATCTGGAAATCATGGAAGTCCGCCATGGCAGCGGGGCATTCATTTCCTCCAAGGAAAAAGCTCAGCAGTTTCTCGAGACCTATAAAGATGTCAACTCTCTGCAGGACCTCAAAAGCAAGCTCCACCAGAGCATCCAGCGCCAAGAGGAAGAATTTTCAAACTTTTCCCAGCTCCTTAACCAGCTTCTCAGCCGAACTAAAGATGTCCAGCAGCGCTTCCCTTTCAATCCCTACGAGCTCCAGCTCTCAGCAGACGCCATCAACCTAGGAAAATCTATCAATGAACTCAATATCTGGCACTCGACTGGCGCTACCATTGTCGCAGTCCAGCAGGGAGATCAACTCCTAATCTCGCCTGGTCCTTATACCAAGCTGGAAGCCGGCAATACCATCTATTTTGTTGGCAACGAATTATCAGTCGGTTTGATGCATAATTTATTTTTTAATGAAATTGAAACAAACAAGTGAAACAGCGCTTGTTTTTTCTTTGTCAAAAAACAGAATAGACAGGCGAATCCGCTGTCTGACAAACTTTTTGCGACTTTCAGAAATATTCTAGAAAATCATCCTCCTTTTTTATAATAGTCGAAAAATGCCGGTCTGACGGTCTTTTGGGTTTGACAAAGTGACCACACGATGTTATACTGTGATGGTCTTTTAAGTGACAACTTATCAAAATAAACATGTAGTCACTTATGTAAAAGGAGAAATACGTTGAATAAACTAGAAGTAAAACATTTGACTAAAATTTTCGGAAAAAGGCAAAAGCAGGCACTAGAAATGGTGCAGCAAGCCAAAAGCAAGACGGAAATTTTAGAAAAAACCGGTGCTACTGTCGGAGTTTACGATGTAAACTTTGAGGTTCAGACCGGAGAAATTTTTGTCATCATGGGACTGTCCGGTAGTGGGAAGTCTACCCTTATCCGCCTGCTCAACCGATTGATTGACCCAACATCAGGCGACATTTATATCGACGGCCAGGATGTGGCCAAGATGAACGAAGAGGAGCTGCGTGACGTTCGCCGCCACAAGCTCAATATGGTCTTCCAGAACTTCGGCCTCTTTCCGCATCGGACCATTCTGGAAAATACTGAGTTCGGTCTGGAAGTTCGAGGTGTTGATAAGGAAGAGCGCACGCGCCTAGCTGAACAAGCTCTAGACAATGCCGGTCTCCTCTCTTTCAAGGACCAATACCCCGATCAGCTCTCCGGCGGGATGCAGCAGCGGGTTGGCTTAGCTCGAGCTTTGGCCAACAATCCTGATATTCTGCTCATGGACGAGGCCTTCTCAGCTCTAGATCCCCTTATACGCCGCGAAATGCAGGATGAGCTGCTGGATCTGCAGGCAGAGCATGAGCGTACCATTATCTTTATCACGCACGATCTCAATGAGGCCCTGCGTATCGGTGACCGTATTGCTATTATGGCTGACGGTCAGATTATGCAGATTGGCACCGGTGAGGAAATCCTGACCAATCCAGCCAACGACTTCGTTCGAGAGTTCGTTGAGGATGTGGATCGCTCCAAGGTCTTGACTGCCCAGAATATCATGACAACGCCACTGACCACCAACATTGACATCGACGGACCAACCGTGGCCCTTAATCGCATGAAAAAAGAAGAGGTCAGTATGCTGCTGGCTGTGGATAGGAAGCGGCACCTCAAGGGCAGTCTGACTGCCGAAGCCGCCCGCGATGCCCGCAAGCAGCATCAATCACTGGCTGAAGTCATTGATAAGAACGTCCGCAAGGTCACTCAGGAAACCCTGATTACTGATATTTTCCCGCTGATCTACGATTCACCAGCACCTCTGGCCGTTGTAGATGATAAGGACAAGTTAGTCGGCGTTATTATCAAAGGTCGAGTCATAGAAGCCTTGGCCAATACTACTGAATCTGAAGAATAAGGGAGGTTCGCATTTTGAATATTTTACAACAGCCAATCCCCGTTTCTCAATGGGTTGAGGCCTTTACTAACTGGGTAACTGATACCTTCTCTGGGCTTTTCTCAGTCCTTCAGGCTATCGGAAACGCCATCATGAATGGAATGACAGACACCCTGCTCTTCATTCCGCCCCTGCTCTTTATCGCAGTCATTACTATCTTTACCTATTTGATTTCCAAGCGTAAGCTGGGGCTGCCCCTGCTCACCTTCCTAGGCTTGCTCTTTGTTTACAACCAAGGCCTCTGGGAAAATCTTATGAACACTGTGACCTTGGTTATCATCTCCAGTGCCATTTCCATTATCATCGGTATCCCACTGGGGATTTGGATGGCTAAGAGCAACCGTGTCGAAGCAGTTATCAAGCCCTTGCTGGACTTTATGCAGACCATGCCGGCCTTTGTCTACCTGATACCGGCCGTGGCCTTCTTCGGTATCGGTATGGTGCCTGGGGTCTTTGCCTCCGTCATCTTTGCCCTGCCACCGACTGTCCGCTTTACCAATCTAGCCATTCGTCAGATTCCGACCGAGCTGATTGAAGCGTCAGACTCCTTCGGGGGCACTGGCAAGCAGAAACTCTTCAAAGTCGAGCTGCCTCTGGCTAAAAATACCATCCTAGCTGGGGTTAATCAGACCATCATGTTAGCTCTGTCTATGGTCGTTACTGCCTCTATGATTGGGGCGCCAGGACTGGGCCGCGGCGTTCTCTCAGCCCTGCAGCATGCCGACATCGGTTCCGGCTTTGTCAATGGGGTATCTCTGGTTATCCTGGCCATTATCATCGACCGCCTGACCCAGAAGCTCAACCAGCCTCTGGCTAAAAAATCACCGGTCACTGCCAAGGAAAAACGCAAGAAGATTATGCTCTGGTCTGCTCTGGCTGCTGTCATCTTGACAGCCTTTGTCGGAAATCAAGTTACCAAGCTTCAGCAGAGCAAAAAAGAAAAAGTCAACCTTGCCTATGTTGAATGGGACTCCGAAGTTGCCTCAACCAATGTCGTAGCGGAAGCTCTCAAAGAAATGGGCTACGATGTCACCATCACACCGCTGGACAATGCCGTTATGTGGAAGTCCGTTGCCAATGGCGAAGCCGATGCCATGGTTTCCGCCTGGTTGCCGACCACCCATGCTGCTCTCTATGAGGAGTACAAGGACAAGCTAGTGGACTTGGGACCAAACCTTGAGGGCGTTAAGACAGGGCTAGTCGTACCAAGCTATATGGATGCTGACTCTATCGAAGACCTGTCAGACCAATCCAAGAAAACCATCACAGGTATTGAACCCGGCGCTGGTATCATGACCGCGACTGAGAAGACTATGCAAGAATACAGCAATCTCAGTGGCTGGAATCTTTCTTCTTCCTCAACAGGAGCCATGACCACTGCTCTGGATCAGGCTATTAAGAATAAAGAAGATATCATCGTAACCGGCTGGTCACCTCACTGGATGTTCTCCAAATACGACCTCAAATACCTCAAGGATCCTAAGGGAACCATGGGCGGCAAGGAAGCTATCCACACTATGACTCGGAAAAATCTAGACAAGGACTTACCAGAAGTCAATAAGGTCCTAGATAACTTCAACTGGACCCAAAAGGACATGGAAGAAGTCATGCTTAAGATTAACGAAGGCAGCTCACCAGAAGCCGCAGCCAAAGAGTGGATCAAAAACCACCAGAAAGAAGTCGAAAGTTGGAAGAAATAAAAGCATAGAAAAACCCTGAGATACTGTTATCTCAGGGTTTTTGATTGGCTTCTTCCTTGCCTTACAAGACTTAGGCATCTTTTAAAGATTGCTTCTATTTGGATCATCATTCTTTAATAGCATCTTCGTATCTGTCAAAGGCATAGTGGCTCTGTGCGTAGAGTGGATTATCCATGGCCAATAGCAAGTATTCATTTTCTGTTTTATTGCTGTCTCCGTCAGAGTCATTCCAGGTAACATCTAAAGCCAGCCACTGACCATCTACTTTTGCGAAGTTCCAAGCATGCGGGTCAAAATCATCTGTATTTCCACTCACATACATGGTTTCGAGACCAGCTTCCTGAGCAAGAGCCTGGAAGGTTACAGCATAAGCTTGACAGACTCCCTTACCCTCAAATAGCGGACCAGTAATATCAAAACTAGATTCATACTTGCGAATACCGTCTTGCATATCCTTAAACGCTTTTGAAATAGCCTCTTCTGATTCTTTATTCTCAATAGATGTTTTGTAATTCAAAAAGCCTTGGTAAGCAGCCTTATCATAGCTAATATGCTCAATCATATACTGATTAATTGCCTCAATCTTTTCTCGGTCGCTCATCTGATCTTTGATGATGTCTTTAACAATCTCTTTGACTTTTTTTCTGGCCTTCTTATATTTGGCTGTTTCATCAGCATCATATTTAAAACTTACCACATGTTGCTTAGCATCAATGGCAGGAACTACTCCCTGCTGAATCACTGGATTTTGCTCTAAAACATCGTGAAGCAATTCACTGACATCTCCTTCACTCAGCTCCGGAAACTCACTGTAATCAACATATTCAGCATCTGACAGAAGAGCCTTGGCAAAATATTCCTGCGCTGCACTTCTGGCTGCCACTCTTTCCTCAATATCACTAACATCATGAACGACTGTTTTACCCTTGAGATCCAAGTCAGCCTGCTCTACGCTGATATATTTCTCTGAAACACCAGACTTGCTTTCCTCTTTATTGACCTTTTCGTTATGCCTATCTACAACAGGCTGCACTTCTTCGACACTGGCCTGTTCAATGAAAAAGTCCGTTTTGACAGTAGGCATGCCCTTGATAGAGACCAGACATCTGACATCCCGGCCTTCTTTTTCGATTTTTTCATAGACAATTGGAAAGTTCTGAATCTGGCCATCCATCATCTGCAGCGGTGCTTCTTCAGGAATATTTCCTTTCTGCCGCAGAGCGGAAACCTGGTCAGAAAAAGTCCGAAAATCGATTTGATTCGGCATCAGTTTCGCAAAGCTATCAGATGAGATAGGATTGCTGATAGTTCCTAAAGCTTCTTTGTCTTTAAGGGGAACAACAAGGAGTTCATAAGGCTTTTTCTCAACCGTTTTCTTACTGTAATCCTGGTCGTAAGCCTGCAGCAACCGTTGTCTGGCAAGAATTGGATCATCACCAGAACGGTCTCCGTTGCGGCTATCATAGTGGGTAGGCAAATCTGTCCGATAGACTGTCGAAGTGACCCGATCGACCTCTTTATAGTTGTAAAGACCTGTCTTCGTATCACTGCCAGGCATGGTCACATACTCTCTTTTTATAATGGAATAAGAGTCCGCTCCCGATACTTCGGTCCATTCCAGCTGCAAGCGACCATCTCCGAGCAGGCTGCTCTTAGTTTTCAGAGCTAGCTTGTCACGCCCTTTCTTATCTATCTTAACGATCCAAAGTTTTGGCTTTTTAAGTTTTTTACCTGTGCGCTCATCATCCCGTTGCAGCAAATAGAGCGTATCAAAAACACCCCAGCTCTCACCTTGCTTGGCTAGACCATATTCCGTATGCTCTCCATTTGGCTCCACTCTAGTCGCAGAGAAATGATAAGCTGGCTCAATCACTATCTGCCGCTTATCATTCATCTTAAAGTCACCCCCTAAAATAGCTCGTAAGTTGCTGTCCCCATAAATTTCAAAGGAAGAAATCAACTCGGTCTGTCCTTCATGTGGCAGTGTCTCAAAATCGTTAGGCTTTTGTACCTCTGTCGGAAATGTAATAGGCTCATTTTCCTTGATCTGAATGACCTTTTCTTGGACATCATAAGGAGTATTTTTGCTGTATTTTTCTCTCAGCTTACGAACACTTTCCGAAAATTGGCTGCCTTGCTCTCCCGGACCTCCACCGTTCTTTTGAAAAAGACTGCAGCCCATCAGAAAACAAATCAACAGAGTAAGCAGAGAAATGAAACGGATTTTCCTACTCATGATTTCCCCTCCTGAAGTAAATATTCTTAATATATTATACCATATTTTATTTGAGGTGTCTTTGTTTTTTTGTAAACGGATTCAAATATCTGCAATTTTGCGAATAAATTCTTATTTTTTTATAGAGACAGATTCCCTCGAAACACTGCCTTTTCTCATCTTGCTTTTAAAATCAAGAGGATTCAGCCAATTCCCATTTTAAAAAATAGAAAAAACCAAGCCAGATAGGACTTGGTTTATTTTATAAGGAGCCATTTTGTTTAAGTCATTCAATCCTGATAAAGACTGTCTCCATTCGTCGCAATGACTTCTTTGTACCAATCAAAAGATTTTTTCTTGTAGCGGGCTAGAGTTCCGCTACCGTCATCGTTGCGGTCAACATAGATAAAGCCGTAGCGCTTGCTGAGTTCTGCTGTGCTGGCTGAGACTAGGTCAATACAACCCCAAGTTGTGTAACCTAGCAGTTCTACGCCATCTTCCAGCGCTTCTCCTACCTGTTGCAAATGCTGTTTGAGATAATCAATACGGTAGTCATCTTCAACCGTTGGGCCATTTGGACCATCCACCAAGACATCCTTGGCACCGAGACCATTTTCCACGATGAAGAGAGGGAGCTGATAGCGGTCATAAAAGCTATTTAACACCAAGCGCAGGCCGACTGGGTCAATCTGCCAACCCCATTCTGAGCTAGCCAGATGAGGATTTAGGATGCCACCTAGAAGATTGCCTCGGCCGGAAGAATAATTTTCCGGATCATGGGCCGCAACTACACTCATATAGTAGGAGAAGGAAATAAAGTCTACAGTATTTTCAGCCAAAAGCTCTTTGTCTCCCGGCGCAAACTGAATCTCAATCCCATTCTCCTTGAAGAAACGATTGATATAGGCTGGATATTTTCCACGCGCATGGATATCAGAGAAGAGGTAGTTTTGATTTTCAAATTCCCGAGCTGCCAGCACATCTTCAGGCTTAGGTGTCATAGGATAGGCCGGCATGGCGAGAACCATACAGCCAATCTTAAAATCAGGATTGATCTCATGACCAATCTTCGTTGCTAAGGCAGACGCCACCAGCTCATGATGGACCGCTTGATAGAGGTCCTGCTTGGATAGTTCTTCAGATGGCGTGGCAATGCCACCGCTCATAAAAGGCGCATGGAGAACAGAGTTGATTTCATTAAAGGTCAGCCAATACTTGACCTTGTCCTTATAGCGGGTAAAAACCGTGCGGACATAACGCTCGTAGAAGCCAATCAAATCACGGTTTGCCCAGCCATTGTACTGACGCGCTAAATGCAGGGGCGTTTCATAGTGAGACAGGGTAATCAGCGGCTCAATGCCATATTTAGCCAGTTCATCAAAAAGATTGTCATAGAATTGCAGACCAGCTTCATTGGGCTCTAGCTCGTCCCCATTTGGGAAAATCCGAGACCAGGCAATGGAAGTCCGGTAAACCTTGAAACCCATCTCCGCAAAGAGGGCAATGTCCTCCTTATAACGATGGTAGAAATCAATCCCTTCTAGCTTGAGATTATCTGCTGTCGGCCCCTCGGTAATCAAAGGATTGCAATCACCTGGCTTGGCTGGCACTCCGCCTTTTGGAGTCACATCCTGAACAGACAGGCCTTTTCCATCTAGATTATAGGCGCCTTCATACTGGTTGGCTGCAGTTGCACCGCCCCAGAGGAAATTCTGCGGAAATTTACCCATTTGCATTTTCTCACTTTCGTTTTTTTTATATTTATATTATAATAGTTGTCAAACATATTTTCTAACACAATTATCTTAATAAATTGTACTATTCTATGAAAGAGTGTCCCCATGATTGATTTAGGCCAACTACATAAAAATACCGTTTTTAAAAACCAAGGAACCCCTTATTCTCTGACCCGCACCATCACTGAGAATGGTCATCCAGATATTCTTTTCCACTGGCATACCGATGTTGAAATGATTTATGTCCACGAAGGAAAAGCACAATTTCATATTGACGACGACTACTTTAACAGCGAAAAAGGTGATATTATCCTGATTCGCCCCAATGCCCTGCACTCCATTCACCCCATCAACGACGAGCGCCATTATATGGACGCTATTAATTTCCATCTGGATCTGATGGGCTACTCTGCCATGGATCAAGCCAGCATCAACTACTTGCAGCCCCTCTACAATGGTCAGCTAGACTTGACTCATGTTATCAAGCCCAATGATACAGCCTATGCGGAGATTCGCCAATGCCTCTTAGCAGCTATGGAAACAGGCTATTTCCGTAAATCTTACTACGAGTTTCAGCTCAAAGCACAGCTCAACCAGCTCTTCTACCTGCTCTTTGAGAATGGCTATGTCATTTCCAAAGACCTATCACCAGAAGGCTATCGCAAGGAAGAAAAAATTCGCTCCATCATCGACTACATCAATGCCCACTACCAAGAAGACCTGAATATTGACCAACTGGCTGGCATTTGTGGCTACAGCTCCACCCATTTCATGAACTTCTTCAAGAAGCATCTGGGCGTTTCCTGCATTGAGTACCTGATCCAATTCCGCCTGCGCAAGGCAGCCGAACTCCTGCAGCACTCTAATCTCTCTGTGCTGGAAATCTCCAGCCAAGCAGGCTTTAATAATCTGTCCAACTTCAACCGCCAGTTTAAAAAATACTACCAAATGACACCAAGCCAGTATCGGAAGAAATGAAGCTCTAAATAGAAAATAAAAAACGAATACCTGCTAATCAAAATAAGTTGAGGGTATTCGTTTTTTATGCTGATTTCAAAGAAAGACAGAAATAGCAACGTGTTTTGTAAGATATTATTCTATATCTCGGTCCCTACCTTCTGAGCCATAGACTCTGTGATAGGCTTTGACATAAAAAGATATGGGTTTATCTGATTCGTTTTGGACAGTGATATCTTGATCACTGTCGCTTACACTAAAAACAAACGCTCTATTTTGGGTAAAGTTGACATCAATGCTATAGCTTTCGTTAAACTCAACACCTAAATCGGATAAAGCCTGTTCGTTTGGGATTGTTATCCCCCCATCCTTTTCATTATAGTAGTGAACAGACTTTTTTTCTGCATCATAGATATACTCATTTTCATCTATCTGCTCTCTCAAATAAGAATCATAAATTCTAATTTTCCCATCTGTTTTATCTTTAAATTTTAAAACACTGACTCCTGAACCCTTTATTAGGTCAAGATAAGGCTTTTTAATCTTTACATAAACAGCTTCGCCTGGTTTTAATTTTACTAATTGGTAAGAGCCGCCATGATCTTCTTCGCCAAAATAAACCAGATTCCAAATCAAGGTTCCCAAAAAGAGTAGACTAATCACTTTCCCATAAATGCTTTTGTAGAAAGGTTTCTTTATACAGATATAAACTATCCATGAAACTATAAAAACAACAAAGATAAACAAGAGCGGTAAAAAGTGAATTAAAAAGTCTATTAAAAGAAAAAGTTGTTCAAAAAAGTTCATATTTCGCCTTTCTTTAATTTTCAATCAATATTTAACTTCAACAAACAAGGATAAAGTTAGTTCCCATCATCCAATCATTTCATTTGGATTGTTCTCCTTACGACCTCATCGTTTCTATACTAGCAAGTTCACCAGAAGAATAAAAAGCCCCAGCAAAAAGATAGCTAGCAGCAAATAGCGCCCCTGCTTTTCCTTGAAGAAATTTCTCCGCAAAAACAGGCAGAAAACCAGCAAGACCAGGGAGCACACTAGCAACAAAAACAAGATAAACATGGGTATAACATACAAAAGCAGCCACAAACCAAGATGCATTTCATTTTCTTTCTAATAAAATAAATCAAAATGATAGATGAGCTCGAAAGCTGTCAGTTTCATTCATTAACAGTTCTATAATCCTTTTTAATTATAACAAAGTCCTCAATTTTAAAACAGCAAAAACCAGATTGGAAAATCCAATCTGGCTAAACTCATATTCAAACAGTTTATTGCCCCGGCCAATTCAGTCCAACATGAGAATTCATTTCCTGATAGGCGGTATCAATCCTCGCTCTGGTTTCTTGATCCAATTTGTCTCGATACTTGCCACCTTCGACAAAGTCATCCAAAATCCAGGTCTGATAAGTGTATAAAGGAAGACCGTCTGCTGAAGTAGCGCCCTTTTCAACTCGGCTGACCCAGCTCGGATGAGCCTGAGCACTTTTTATCTGCGTGCCTGATGCTGTCTTCTCAATGGTAACATCCATCAGCACTCCCCGCTCAGTCCAATGAGCATTTTCAACCTCTTCCATGGTTTCGATGCGCTGATTGGAAATAAAATTCCCCATAGAATAGATGATTAGCTTTTTCTGGCCATCTTTCTCTAAAATCTCTGCCGGCTGAACCACATGCGGATGGCCTCCAAAGACGATATCTGCTCCCCAGTCAACCATTTTATGGTAGAGGGTCATCTGCTCCTCTGTCGGCTCTAGCTGGTACTCTATCCCCATCTGAGGCATGACGACTGTGATGTCAGCTTCCTTTTCTGCCCGCTCAATCTCCGCCCGCATCTTTTCTTCATCCAGATCGGACAGGCGATCATCATAGTCTTCCTGACTGAGAAGCCCCTCCATTCCATTGTAGCCATAGGAGTAAGCTAGCAGTGCAATCTTAATGCCTTTAACTTCCTTTATCAAGAGCGGTGCCTGACTGCGGCTTTCATGCGGATAAACACCGATAGGAGTGATTCCCACTTTTTCAAAAGCCTGAGCTGTAGTAAAAACTCCCTCCAGACCAGAGTCTAAAATATGGTTATGAGCCAGGTCCATCACCTGATAGCCGGCATCCTTGATTGCTGGAACTACGGCTTCTGGAGCATTAAAAAGCGGATAGCCATTTAGGGGATAGTCCGGCCGAATCGTGCCTTCAAAGTCCCCTAAGACCAAGTCACCCTGCCGAAGCCATTCCTTAGCATAGTGGAAATTCTCAGAAAAATCGTAAGAGCTATCTTCTTTCTGAGCACTCAGATAAAGACCGTCGTGATAAAGCAAATCCCCAGTCGCCATGATACGAACCGTTTGATTCCGAGAAGGATCCGACTGTTGCTCTTTCTTTGCAGAGAAGGAAAAGCTGAAGTCAGGTAAATGCTCTGACAGCAGAATTAAGCCAGCCGACAGCCCAACAACTGTCAAAAGCACTCCGACAAACTGCCCATTGCTAAGCTGTTTTTGAAAGATTTTGGGACGAGGAAACGGCAACTTCTTAATCCAATCCCGCCAAGCTTGGTAGGCATCTGTCAAGAGAGTATGCTCCGCAGCAAAACCCGATATCTTCTTCCAAAGTTCCTGAAAAAAAGTCTTAATCTTCTCCCAAAGAAATTTTTTATCCATCGCATTTCTCCGCTTTTTCTTGCTTAATAATAGTGCATCAATCTTTACTATATTGTACTATTTTTATCGCCAAAAGAAAAGAAAAGCAAAAAACAGGAGCGGGGAGAAGCATGCTACATTCTCCAAATTGCGGCATGCTTCCACCATTCTCCTGCTTCATTTTCTATTTTTTCAATTCTAATAGCTGATCGCCGAGCTGAAACTCAACTTTCATTCTTACACAAAACTCCCTACATCAACGGTCAGCACTTGGCCGTCTCGGACAACCTGCTGCCCTGCAATGTAGATATCCTGAACATCGCTGCCCTTGACTGCGTACACTAAGTGCGACAGCATATTTTCCAAAGGATAGAGATGGAGTCTTCCCTTAGGCTGAATGACAATGAAATCGGCTTGTTTGCCCGTTTCCAGACTACCGATTTTGTTATCCAATCCCAACGCCTTGGCTCCTTCAATAGTCAAAACTTTCAAGGCCTGCTCAATCGTAAACTGGGTCGCATCGCCTGCCCGCATCTTCTGAAGGAGAGCCGCTGTCCGACCTTCTTCAAACATATCTAGATTATTATTGGAAGCAACAGAGTCTGTTGCTAGGCCAACAGTCACCCCAGCGGCTAATAAATCCGTCACCGGAGCTACACCGGAAGCCAGCTTGAGGTTGCTGATAGGATTGTGGGCGATGCTGACTGGTGAAGCCCCCAAATCCGCAATCTCTGACGTATTCAGCTCAACCCCATGAGCAAAAATACCTGACTGCTCCAAGTAGCCTAGGCCTTTCAAGAAAGCTAGAGGCCGTTTACCATAACGCTCAAGAATGATTTTATTTTCTTCCTGTGTCTCCGCCACATGGATATGAAGCTTCAAGTCTAGCTCACGCGCTAGCTCAAGACTGCCCTTAAGCAGATCTTCGTCACAGGCATAAGGCGAATGAGGCGCCACCATGACCTGAAAATCTTCATCATTATAGGAGAGAATTTTCTCAATAATAGCCCGAGTACGAGCCAGAGTCTCTTCTGCAGTTTCCGCCTCTGAGCTAAAGAGTGTTGGTGAGAAATAGCATCGCATACCGGACTGCCGCACAGCCTGATAAATCCGGTCAATATCCACTCCCTGAGGATTATACATGTCGTTAAAAGTTGTTGTTCCTGACAGCAGCATTTCAGCCAGAGCCAGCTGGACAGCCTGGGTCGTTAGTTCAGCTGTGAACTGGCTTTCTGCCGGCCAGATATAGTCCTCTAGCCATTCATGAAGATTACTATCATCACGAATCCCACGCAGCAAGGTCATGGCCGAGTGAGTATGACAGTTGACCAGCCCTGGCATGATCCAAGCACCTTCATAATCCACTGTTTCACTGCATTTCCCTAACCAGCTTTCATCATAGGGACCACAGTAGGCAATACGGTCATCTTCCACGACCAGCAGCCCTTCTCGGTAAACATGAAATACGCTGTCACAGGTCACCAGATTGACATTTGTATAAGCTTTCATCCGCCATATCCTCACTTTCCCAACACTTGGCTTCAAGAGATTTTAGCTATTATAACAAGCCTAATCTAATTGTGCAAGTCTTTTAATACAATTATGGCATAAAAAAGAGCCCCAGCTGAGGCCCTAGTTGTCAATCATTATCTATGACTAATCTTCCGTGTCAGGAAATCCCCAACAAACTGAATAAAGAAGATGAGCAGCAAAATAAGAATAGTCGCAAGAATGGTCACATCATGGTTGAAACGCTGATAACCATAAGTCAGGGCAACATTTCCCAGTCCACCAGCTCCAATCGCTCCCGCCATAGCGGTCTCACCAACCAGAGAGATCAGCGTAACAGTCGTCACCCGAATCAAGTCCGGCAGACCTTCCCGCAGGTAAACACCGACAATGTCCCAGAAAGTTGCTCCACTAGCTTGCGCCGCCTCAATGACTCCTCGGTCTAGTTCGGATAAGACCACCTGAACCTGACGGGCAAAGAAAGGAAAAACAGCCAGTGAAAGAGGGACCAAGGCCGCAGTCGGTCCAATCCCAGTTCCCACTATAATCCGAGTAAAAGGATTGATAAGGGCTAGGAGAATAATGAAAGGAATCGCCCGGAAGATAGAGGTAACCTTGTCCAAGACGAAAAATACAAGTCTATTTTCCAAAATACCTCTCGGCCCTGTCAAAACGAGCAAGAGACCAGCGATAAAGCCTAGAATCCCTCCGATAAAGAAAGGAATGATAGTCATATACAAAGTCAGGTAAATAGCTGTTCCCCAGCCAGCCTGCCCAGACCAGCCCATTCTATAAACATTGGGCATAAATTGTTGAATCAGCTGTAGCATTAGTTACTCCCTTCTTTCAGAACATGCAGCTCTACTCCTGCTTCGCGCAGACTTTCCTGCACCGCCGCCAGTTGCTTGGTCTCTCCAGATAAGATAACGACCATTTCTCCGACCGGTACATGATCTAAAATCTCAATATTGGCGTGAAGAATATTGGCGGATATTTGATACTGCTTGTAAATGTCGTTTATAATGGCTGTGTCCGTTACCACACCTGAGTATTTCAAATGTGCCAGAATGGAATTTTCCGGCAGGTTTTGCACAATCTTTTGCTGGTTGATTTTGATCATGGCCTCATTGATACCGGTTGCGGTCGTAATGAAGTCTTGGGTCAGCTCATTCTTGGGATTAGAGAAAATATCCAGAACTGAGCCTTCTTCAATCAGTCGGCCATTCTGCATGACTGCTACCCGGTTAGCAATGTCCTTGACAATCTGCATTTCGTGGGTAATGAGGACAATAGTCAGACCCAATTTTTGATTCAAATCCTGCAATAGAGCCAAAATTTGCTTGGTGGTCTTAGGATCCAGAGCGGATGTGGACTCGTCCGAGATTAGGATTTTGGGATCATTGGCCAAGGCCCGCGCAATAGCCACCCGCTGCTTCTGACCGCCAGACAGCTGAGCAGGATAATTGTCCGCCCGATCCGCTAAGCCTACCAAGTCTAAAAGCGTATGAACTTTTTTCTCTTTTTCAGCAGCTGATAAAGGAGAGTGCTTGAGCGCAAAGGCAACATTTTCCTTGGCCGTCATCTGTGCCATGAGGTTAAAATGCTGGAAAATCATCCCGATATCCTTACGCTTTTGGCGCAACTGAGCTGCAGTAAGCTGAACCTGCTGATGATCATAGAAAACCGTATCATCCACCGTAATCTTACCAGCAGACGGCACCTGCAGCAAGTTAATGACACGGACCAGGGTAGACTTGCCGGCACCAGAATAGCCTACAATTCCATAAATATCTCCCTGATTAATATGAATGGTCACATCTTCTACGGCCTTAATGTCTTGCTTTTTTTGATTAAAAACGACATCAATGTGATCCAATTTGATAATTTCTTTGCCCATAATTTCCGATTCACTCCTTGATTTGTCCAATATGAGATTTAGCCACTATAGCCTCTTAGTTTGCTTTCCGTCTGTCGCTCGACTAGGGAAATGTAAAATCATAAGTTGCAATCTGTACCAACCTAGCTCAAAGCTAGATACTGTTCAAACTAAATGACCCTAATAGCAGACAAAGGGCTGGAGAAGCTAATCTCCGCCCTTCTTAATCATTTCATTTATTCAATACAATGACCTTCTGCTGGTAAAAAATTACCAAACTGGTTGATCCATACCATCTGATGATTCTTCGATAACTTTTTTCACTTCATCAGTGTGGTAAGCCTTGATAATTTTTTCAATTGCGTCAGCCTTGTCTGATTTCTTCCAGTCTGGTTTCGCTGCAATCAGATTATACCATTGTTTTGAGTTTTCATTGGCTTCTTCTTTGAAGAGGGCCTTCTTGAAGTCAATGCCTGCTTCGCGGACGAAAGTATTATTGACAACTGCAGCATCTGCTGAAGTCAGAGAAGCTGGTGTTTGAGAAGCATCCAACTCAGAAATTGTCAGATTCTTCTTGTTTTCTTTGATGTTGGCAACAGTCGCAAGTTCCTTACCTTTAACATCAAGCTTGATCAAACCAGCTGATTCGAGAAGATAAAGAGCACGGCTCTCATTTGTCGCATCATTTGGAACAGCAATTGTACCATTTTCTGGGATGTCTTTCACATCTGTATATTTATTTTTACCGTCCTTTGTACCAGAGTAGAGACGAATAGGTGCGATATAGGTATCTGCAACAGACACAAGGTCTGCTCCCTTCTCTTTGTTCCAGTTTTCAAGGAAGTTGTAATGTTGGAAAGCGTTGATATCCACATCACCGTCAAGCAGAGCTTGGTTAGGCTGAGAGTAGTCGGTAAACTGTGTATATTCTAATTTAACGCCTGCATTTTCTTTGTCAAGAATCTCTTGAACCTTGTTCCAGCGCGCTTCTTCTGTATCGCTCAGGCTCATTACCCCAACCTTAACGGTTACAGGTCCGTCTGCTGATTTGCTCTCCTTACTAGAAGAACCTCCGCAAGCTGCCAAACCTAAGGCTGCAAGGCCTACTAAGCCGATTGAAAAGATTTTTTTCAAATTCATCATTTATTCTCCTTTAATGGATAAAATTCTAAATCTTCTATTTTATAAGATTACTTCTCATTTTACCATGTTAAAGAAGACTTGGCTTATATAAATAATTTATCGCCGTGATAAAAAATTTATATAACGATTTGAAGCATTTGAGTTGATTTTATGCCCTTTTACTGCATGAAGGTCAGCAGATAGCCATATCCTTCTGCTTCCATTTTCTCTTTTGGAATAAATCGCAGAGCTGCTGAGTTGATACAGTAGCGCAAGCCGCCTGCTGCTTCTGGACCGTCAGTGAAGACATGGCCCAGATGGGCATTACCAGAACGGCTGCGCACTTCAATCCGCTCCATGCCATGACTCTTGTCTTCATAGTATTTTAGAACATCTCTGGCAATCGGCCGGCTAAAGCTAGGCCAGCCGCAGCCAGATTCAAACTTGTCTCCAGCAAAAAAGAGGGGCTCACCAGTCGTCACATCTACATAAATTCCTTCTTCAAAAGTGGCATTGTAGGCATTATGGAAAGGGCGCTCTGTCGCACTATGCTGGGTCACCTGATACTGCTCTTCCGTCAGCTGCTCTTTTAGTTCCACATCTGTAGGCTTCTCGTATTGGCCTGGATCGACCAAGGGCTGATAGGCATCATTGACATTGATATGGCAGTAGCCACCAGGATTTTTCTTGAGATAATCCTGATGATAGTCCTCAGCTAGAACATAATGGCGCAAAGGTTCTAGCTCAACAACAATCTTTTGTCCCAGTTGTTTTTCCTGTTCAGCAAAGACCTGCTCAATGACTGTCTTATCGGCTTGATTGGTATAGTAAACGCCCGTCCGATACTGACGTCCTACATCATTTCCCTGCTTATTGACTGACAGAGGATCAATGACTCGGAAATAATAGAGCAGGATTTCCCGCAGGCTGACTCGCTTTTCATCATAGATTAGATGAACTGTTTCTGCATGGTCCGTCTGGTGAATCAGCTGGTAGCTGGTTGTTTCTACTTGTCCATTGGCGTAGCCCACTGTCGTTTCCTCCACACCCTCAATGCGAGAAAAGTACTCTTCCAAGCCCCAGAAGCATCCGCCTGCTAAATAAATTTCAGCCATAAAAACACCTCATTTCTTTGCACCTATTTTCTCATAAAAGGAGTTGAAATTATAGCAATTTGATTGGAACTTTCTTCAGAATGATATGAAAAACTGGGTTGCAATCAACATCAACCCAGACATGTCCATCAATTTCAGTGTCAACATATTGTTGTTTAGCAATATTTAGTCTTTGTTTATCAGTAAAATACACCATAATCATTCACCCTTTAGTAAATCACTTAGTTTTTTTGATACAACACTACCACCAATTTCTAATTTTTTTGATACATAATCTTCATTGATAGTATCTTTAATATACAAATCTTTGTCATTGTTAATATATGTAGTAATCACAATACCACCCATTGGATGAAGTTCTGCGGAATTATAATCAATTTTATATGACTTTATAATACCCGTTTCAGTTAAACACTGACTATCTAAATTCTTTATTCCTTCTTCAATTAATTGTTTTACTTCTTCACTTCTTACAGCTTTAAGCATCTCTTCCCTTTGTTTATCTTCTTGCATTTGCTTATTCATACTACAGCCTCCCATAAAAATAATAATTCCAAAAACTCCCAAAATAGATAGTAATTTCTTCATTTCTACATATCCTTCTTTACCTCATTTATACTACAAAATGATTTAATAGGACACCATCCTACATTGAAAAAAAATTCTATCATAATATCATGTGTGTTTGCTCGCCGACAACTGGCCTCACTTTTTTAGCTATATCGATCTTTTACTTCACTATTAAGAGAATTATCGTTATCCTCAGTCATAGCCGTCTGAAGATTTTATTCATTCACATATTTTTTGCTCATTTAACGTTTTCCTTTAACAAAGCTGATAATTTAGGTGATACGGTATAGCCATATGTTTCATAGTCCCCATTGTCATTTTTTATCAATCCAAAATGAAAGTCCAGCTCTTTATTGTTATTAAAATACAATCGAACCATCAGTCCTCCCATCGGATTATATTCTAATGTCTCAGTATCAATTTCATAAGATTGAATAACTCCTTCTCTTGTTAAGGCATTAGAATCATTCGCTCTCATATGTTCTTCATAAACCTTTCTTGCTTCTTTACTGGTCGCAATACATATCATCTTTTGCTTCTTCTGGTTTTGATACATACTAAATCCTATGATAATCAGTCCCGTAACTACTAGAATACTGAGCCCACTCCATAAGAATGTTTTATTCATCGTAATTTCCCCTTCAAATATCTTATCAATTTATTTTATTTGTAGTATAACACAATTTTAGGATATCCTTTAAATGGTGGAGGTCAGTAGTTCTCAGATATTATCATCGCTTTCAAAAAAAATTGAAGAAAGATGCATCTTTCTTCAATCTTAAACAGTCGTATTTTAATTACTCCTCAATATATTTCAATTTTCCTCGGAAATCTTCCAGACTTTCATAGCCTTTTTCTTCCATAATAGCCTTGAGTTCTGCGGTGATGCGCTCGAAGGATGCCACTCCTTCTTTATGAAGGGTTGTTCCTACCTGCACCATACTGGCTCCACAGAGGATATGCTCAAAGGCATCGCGCCCCGTCAGGACACCACCAGTACCAATGATTTGGATTTCCGGTTTCAGACGTTGGTAAAAGGCATGGACATTGGCCAGAGCAGTCGGCTTGATGTACTGACCTCCGATACCTCCAAAGCCATTTTTCGGACGAATGACCACTGACTCATCTTCTATATAAAGACCATTTCCGATAGAGTTTACACAATTGACAAACTTGAGCGGATATTTGTTAAAAATCGCAGCGGCCTGATCAAAATGCACGATGTCAAAATAAGGAGGCAGCTTGATACCCAGGGGCTTGGTGAAATAAGCAAAAGCCTCTGCCAAGATCTTTTCCGTTGTTTCAAAGTCATAGGCAATCTGCGGCTTGCCAGGGACATTGGGGCAGGAGAGATTGAGCTCAGTAATGCCTTTAAAGTCACTTGCCTGCACTTTCTTAAGAATGGTATGGGTTTCTTCTGGTGACATACCGACCAAAGAGAGGAAGAAAGTCCGATTTGGTTTGCTTTCCTGGAGTTCCAGCAGGTAGTCAAGATAGTAGTCTAAACCATTGTTGGGCAGGCCCATGGAATTGATAGACCCCAGCGGAACATCCTGATAGCGCGGTTCTGGGTTTCCCTGACGAAATTCCAGCGTCGCCGTCTTAGTCACAAATGTTCCCGCAGCAGAATCCTTGACTTCCGCCAGTTCCTCTTTTGTCATGCAGGCAACCCCGGCTGCATTCATCAGGCAGTTGTCAAATGCAAAACCAGCAATTTGTGTAGATGTCGAAACCATAGTAAAACGCTCCTTTTTCTTCTGAAGGCGAGTGCCTTTAGCTCATTTCCTCCATTATATCACCAAACTCCGCTTTTTCGTTTTTTAAACCAGCAATTCCTGACTAACGTTCGGAAAACATCCTGTTCGCTTTACTATTTTCTGGAATGTTTCAGAAAATAAATTGTGGAAATTTTTAGAAAATTCAACTTTTTTCTTTACAAGATAAAAAAAGTCTGCTATAATGTTCCATGTAATAAAATATGACATCTAAAAGATGCCTGTTTTAAAAATTTAAACACATCCTCGTCACACAAGCTGCAAGCAGCTTCCGACAGGATGGTTTACTATTTTATTTAAAGGAGAATAACAGATGACAACTGCTAAAGAATATATCCAAAGCACTTTCGAGACCGTAAAAGCCCGCAACGGACACGAGGCAGAATTCCTCCAAGCTGTTGAAGAGTTTCTCAATACTCTGGAGCCCGTTTTTGAAAAACACCCAGAATACATTGAAGAAAACATCCTAGCGCGTATTACTGAGCCTGAGCGCGTTATCAGCTTCCGTGTTCCTTGGGTAGACCGCGAAGGTAACGTACAAGTCAACCGTGGTTACCGCGTACAATTTAACTCAGCAGTTGGTCCTTATAAAGGCGGACTTCGTTTCCACCCAACTGTAAACCAAGGGATCTTGAAATTCCTCGGATTTGAGCAAATCTTTAAAAACGTCTTGACTGGCCTGCCAATCGGCGGTGGTAAAGGCGGATCTGACTTTGATCCTAAAGGTAAAACTGATGCTGAAGTGATGCGCTTCTGCCAAAGCTTTATGACAGAATTGCAAAAACACATCGGCCCATCTCTTGACGTTCCAGCTGGTGATATTGGTGTCGGCGGACGTGAAATCGGCTATCTCTATGGTCAATACAAACGTCTTAACCAATTCGATGCGGGTGTCTTGACTGGTAAACCCCTTGGATTTGGCGGCAGCTTGATTCGCCCAGAAGCAACTGGTTACGGCTTGGTTTACTACACTGAAGAAATGCTTAAGGCTAACGGCCAAAGCTTTGCTGGCAAGAAGGTGGTTATTTCCGGTTCTGGTAACGTAGCTCAATATGCTCTTCAAAAAGCAACTGAGCTTGGTGCAACTGTTATCTCTGTATCTGACTCAAACGGTTATGTTATCGATGAAAACGGTATTGACTTCGATCTTTTGGTTGACGTCAAAGAAAAACGCCGCGCTCGCTTGACAGAATATGCTGCTGAAAAAGCAAGTGCTACTTACCATGAAGGTTCTGTCTGGACTTACGCTGAGAAATATGACATCGCTCTACCATGTGCGACACAAAATGAAATCAACGGCGAAGCTGCGAAACGTTTGGTAGCTCAAGGAGTTATCTGTGTATCTGAAGGTGCCAACATGCCGAGCGACCTGGATGCTATCGCAGTTTACAAAGAAAATGGTATCTTCTACGGACCTGCTAAAGCTGCCAATGCTGGTGGTGTAGCTGTATCTGCTCTGGAAATGAGCCAAAACAGTCTTCGCCTCTCATGGACTCGTGAAGAAGTTGACGGCCGTCTCAAGGACATTATGACCAACATCTTCAACACAGCTAAAACGACCGCTGAAACTTACGGACTTGGCAAAGACTACCTGGCTGGCGCTAACATCGCTGCCTTCGAAAACGTAGCAAATGCTATGATTGCGCAAGGTATTGTTTAACTAGTCGATACATCCTATCGGAGGACAAATCATGAACTTGCGGCCAATGGAAGTGAGAGACAATCCAGCTGTAGCGCAGCTCATTCGAGCCAGCCTAGAAGAATTCGGGCTTGACAAACCAGGAACTGTCTACTTTGATTCTCATCTAGATCATTTGGCCGACTATTATCAACATCAAGAGAGGGCAGCTTACTTTGTTCTGGAAGATGAAGGTCATCTCGTTGGCTGCGGTGGCTTTGCACCTGTGTCTGATAAGATTGCTGAATTACAAAAACTGTATGTCACTAAAAATAGTCGTGGCAAAGGTTATTCTAGCCGGCTGATAATGCGGATATTCCAGGAAGCCCGTCTAGCAGGTTATGAACAGCTTTATCTAGAAACCACTACTGAACTGGCTACGGCCGTGGCCATCTATCAGCACTATGGTTTTACATCACTGCAGCAACCACTTTCTTACGCTGCTGGTCACCCAGCTATGAATATCTGGATGATAAAATCTCTCTTATCAGATGAATAGATGTCAGTATACTCTGGCTGCCTCAAGGACATCATGACTAACATCTTCAACACAGCTAAGACTACCGCTGAAACATACGGTCTTGGTACCGACTACCTGGCAGGTGCCAATATCGCTGCCTTCGAAAACGTAGCCAAAGCTATGGTATTGTTTAAGATTCTTTGCTCAATCCTCAATCACAACGATTGGGGATTTTTATATTGGTTTCAAAAAAGCTCACTATTTTTAATAGTAAGCTTGAAAACCAAGATTTATTTTACTTCTACTAAGGCAGAAGATAGGCATTCAACAATTTCGTTTACTGCTTCATCTATGTTCACATCTTCCTTATCATTCAACATCATTGGAATAACATAAGAAAGACTCAAGGCTAGAATATAACGAACGATTCTTTCATTTGACCAATCTCGGATAACACCATTTTCTTTAAACTGATTCAGAACTGGACTAATTGGCTTAATAATAGAGTGAACAATAACATTCCCTAACTGGCTAGAAATAGTTTTATCAATAAAAGAACGACTCAAGAGAATTTTAACTTGCATCTGATTCTCCTGAATGAAAACCAGTCTATCTCGAACAATGCTTCTCAAAAACACTGGAAAACTCTCTTGGTTTGCTGTAAATTTCTTCTCAGAAAAATCAGCAATCACATCTGGAATAACTTGTTCGAGAAAAGTCGACAGAATAGCTTCTAATATTCCTTCCTTGGTTTTAAAGTAACTAAAAACTGTCCCCTCTGAAACCCCAGCCTCCTTGGCAATAAGGCTTGCTGTTGTATTCTCAAAACCAATTTCTGAAAATAGCTTTAGACTTGATAATAATACTTGACGTTGTTTTAAACTCAAGTTGCTATTTTCTAACGTCTGAGCATACTTTTGTTCTAAACTTTCCATTGCTGGCACCTCTCTGCTACTCTCTTACTTTTACAACTTTCTTACCTCGAGTGTGTCCCGACTTCAGACTACGATATGCCTCTCTAACAGACTTTAGAGAAAAATCATAAACCTGATCAATATTCAGCCGAACCTTCCCATCTGAGACCATTTCCGCCAGAGTGTTCAAATCATCATATGTGGAATGTCTCGGACCCGTGAACTGGGCACCTTTTATCATAATATATGGTGAAGGTACTAGAGTTCCAATATCCGTGCCCTTCAATCCCAAACTGAAAGCTAATTTAACATAATCACTTCCATAGCCATCCAAGAATTTTGTAATCGGCTTTGGACTTGCTGATAGAAGAGCATTCTGGATGTTCTCTTCATAAGCCACTGGTATGGCACCTAAGGACCTCAGATATTCTGAATTCTTCTTACTTGCAATGCCGATAACCGTTGCACCCTTAGCAACTGCATACTGTACTGCAATACTTCCAATACCACCTGTCGCTGCTGAAATAACTACAACATCTTTAGAGTTTAGCTCAATCTTTCTAAAAGCACCTCCCACTGTTAGAGAGGCTACCCCCATAGTAGCAGCATGATTCATATCAATCATCTCTGGTTTCGACAAAATTTCCGATTCATTGACACAAATTTCTGTTGCCAAAGCTCCCCTCTTTGTCCCCAATCCAGGGTCACTGATCATTGTTCCAAAAACCTTATCACCTACTACAAACCGACTCACTCCTTCACCAATTTCTGTGATAACTCCAGCAAAATCCCGACCAACACCTCTTGGAAAAAGAGATGATTTTGACTCAAACCAACGACTTGGCTGCTTTAGTTTCGTCATAAAAGATAGAAATCGGAGTGGCTTTGCCCCCTCAAAAGTCTTATAATCAATAGGATTTAAACCAACTGCATAAACTTCTACCCTAACTTGATTCACTTCCAAAACATCAGATTTAATGTTCACCAAATCTAGCACTTCTTCATCACCGAAACGACTATACTGTATTGCTTGAACAACCATTTCATGAGCTCCTTTGTTTATTCACAAATTGAGTGAGCACTCAATCATTTTTCTTTGATTATACGCTCATTTTTCATAGATGTCAACATAGACGACGTGGCACAGTTATCTATATTTTTGTTTAATGATATCTTTTGATGAAAGCTGTCCTGTTTTATCGACTTCAAAGAAACTTAAAAAAAGAGAAGATTCAATTACCGTTTAACACGAATCTAAAGAAATCCGACTGCTTATCAAAGCAGCCGGATTTTTATATATCTAATTTTTCAAAAAATTTGCCTGCTACCTGCTTTTCTTTTAGCTTCTCTAACAGCTCATTCTCCAGGAAAGGACTTAGTTCGTCAAAATCTTGGCAAACCTTAAAAACAGTCTCTCTGTCCAACTGGCCATAAGCTAGTTCATAATAATCCTTCTTATGATGCCAGTTCTGGTCATAGTTGACATCTGTCCGTTGATAGTAAACAATGTTTTGCTTCGGAGTCAGGTAAATCTTCTGCGTCAGAATGCTTTTCTGATCTTTGGACAGCTTGCTGCGGCTGAAAATTTTAACCCCTTGAAAAATCTTGCGCTCATGGATACCTTGATTTGTGACTTTTAATTCAATTCTTTTATAATGCATACTGATACCTCCAGAAATCACCTACATTATATCAGGTTCTGGTAGATTTTCAAGCAAAAATGTGTCATTTCCAAAAGTCTTTTGTCGCTGCTAAAATCTCTTCTGTCGGTGTTACCGTAGCCTCAATAATGCTCTTACCAGTCTTTTTCAGATAAGCTTGTATCAGATGATAGCCATAAGCATAGCCTGCAGCATAAGGCATTCCAACTGGTATTTGACCCTGTATCTCTGCAATTTCATCACCGTATAGATAAGGAGCCATTTCCGCCATCCCCGTTAGCTGAAGCTGACTGGAGATGATGGGCTTAATCTCTTCTAACTGCTCTGGACTGGTTGAAGTGACCCAAGGTCCAATAAGCTCTTTACCATAGAGCTCAGCAGCAAAAGACTCCGCCAATCCTTCACTAACTACCCAGTCTGCTAATGTCGTCTGCTGGTTCCATTTGATAAATTGGAAGCGGACATTATGGTTGCACTCGTGAGCCAACGCCGCCTGCACACGTGGCAAAGTATAGTCATTTGGCAGCAGACTAAGCATGAGGTAGCCTGGAATTCCACCATCTCCGCTGTAACCTTTATTGAGCTGTAGCATAGGTTTTTCTGGATTGCCCAATAGAATAGTAAAATAGTAAGCCTCAACCTCTAAGTCATAGCCAGCTTGCTCAAAAAGACCGATACTCCTCTTGATGGTATCTTGACAGTCTTGCCAGAGTTGATCAGAGCTCAGAGCGTCGATAGCCGGTCTATCCTTTTCTGACAGAGTTGCGGGCAACAGATTCATAAAGCCAAGCAGGAACAAGGCATCAAATCCTCCGGGATACTTCGCTTTCAGAGGAATATGTTGAGTTTGGTATTTCGTTGCAAAAGGTGCTAAAATCTTAGCCCGAAAACAACCTTCTCTCTTTTCTAAAGGCAGCTCGAGCATCTCTTGATAAACTTTATCTGAACGAATCATGTTGATTTGCATGGTAATCTCCTTTTCTAATTTTCACCAGTATACACCCTCCTCTAAGGTCAGAGTCAAGAAAAAGATTTGAAACTTTCGCCTCAAATCCTCTTTTATCTATACAGTTTGCTGCCTCCACTTTCAAATCTAGTGAGGAAAGTAGCAAAGGTATTAGAGTAATGGGATAATTTTTCTTATTGTTCCTTCTTTTTCTCTTGCTTTGGCTTGCTTTTCTCCTTTTGCCACTTAGCATTGTCGTAGGTCACGGTATAGGTATCCTCATCGCCGCCTTCCCCGTCAAATACCAAGTCAAAACGGACTGACTTGCCTGGCGCCAAATTGGTGCCGATTTGTGTATTGTCAAAGGTTGAGCCGTCCAAAATATAAACATTTTCCTTCTTGTCATAGAGTCCAAAGTCATAAGGACTGACCAGAATAGGCTTTTTAGAAGTATTTTCAACCGTGATAGTCGCAACGACAGCTACTCCTGTTGACTCATCGCTCATGACTCTCTTGCTGTCTTCCACTGCCGAATGAACTGTCACCTTAAGTCCACTGGAAAATTCAACTGTTTTCTCAAAAGCATGGCTGGAATAGGTCTCTAAAGGCGAGTTATGATAACCTGTGAGGGACTTGAGATGGTCATTTTCCTCCATAAGGCCAATCGTGGTGATGACGAGGAGAATGCTGAGCAAGGCCAGAAGAAAGATGATAATACCAGACACCAGAGCTGCCCAAAAGAGCCCCTGCTTATGGAGAGGACGTTTTAAACGGTAAACATTATTATCCTCACTGACAATTTCCTGCTGAATTCGCTGATTCATATGGACCTTTCTAATCAATAATTACTTGCCTTTTGTAAGAGGCCCAAGCGTTGGGAGTTCAATTCCCTCTCGCAAAAGCGCTTCATGGTAGAGGCGGTAGAAGATATGGTAAATGGAAACCTGCATGCCACCTTGTACGATCATGCTGATACGGAAGTTGAACTGGCCATTTGAAGCCATCTGAGGCCCCAAGACATCCGGTTCCTTGAGAATCTCTGGATGTTCTGGCACTGCTTCTTCATTGACCTTGGAAATGATGCGGTAAATCTCGTCCAAATCCGTTTGGGCATAAAGCGGAATATCAATCAAGACACGCATATCTCCACGGGAAAGATTACTGACAACCATGATATTGCGGTTTGGAACAAAATGAAGCGTTCCGTCCGCGTCCCGTACCTGCGTCGTCCGAATCCCGACACTGATTACTGTTCCAGCGATGTTGATAGGACCGTTAGTCAGGCGGACATTGTCACCGACATCTAACTGGCGCTCGAGAAGGATAAAGAAACCATTGACCAGATCCGACAGGAAGCCCTGAGCTCCCATCCCGATGGCCACCCCAGCAATTCCCGCACCAGCCAAAAGACTGGAAACCGGCAGACCCAAGATGGATAAAACCCAGTAAATCAAGAGGAAATACAAGACATAATTAAGCAGATTCTCAATCAGCCGAGTAATGGTTTTCTGTCTGGCTACATCCTGTTTGGATAGCTTGAGAGAGGGGGCAATAATCTTGGTCACTGACAAATGCAGGATTTTCTTAACGATGTAAAATAAGATAAAAAGCAGAAGTAAAGAGACCAGCTTGGAAAAGAGGTCATCTGCAATCTTGCTCCAGTCGAACTGCTGGATATAGCGGGAAAAGACATTTCCGGTCTTAGACATAGGCTACCTCCAAAAAGATTACTACCATTATACCACAAAGACCAATCTGCATGGACATAGAATGGTTAGTCCGACCTAACATTGCTTTCACCTCCTTTCTATCGTATAATAAAATAAGTATCTAAGACAAGAAAGGAAGTTACGTGCTCCATCGCTTTATAACTATCTGGAATAAAACCAATCTAATCAAGAGGATTTCCATCGGTATTGGCATTGGTGTCCTGCTGGCTGTCGTCTTCCCCCAAGCACAAGCCATCGGACTTCTGGGCCAAATCTTCGTTGGCGGCCTCAAGGCTATCGCTCCGCTCCTAGTCTTCGCTCTGGTGGCAAACGCCCTGTCGCAGCAACAAAAAGGGCAAAAGAGCAATATGAAAACAGTCATCTTGCTCTATCTTCTGGGAACCTTTGCGGCTGCCCTGGTCGCGGTTCTGGTCAACTTCTTCTTTCCAATTAGCATAGAGTTGGCTTCGTCCTCCCAAAAAGTTTCTCCGCCAGACGGAATCGGACAAGTCCTCAGCAATCTTCTGCTTCAGCTGGTGGACAATCCCGTCAACGCCCTCATCTCCGCTAACTACATTGGTATACTGTCCTGAGCTGTCATCTTTGGAATTGCCATGCGGGAAGCCAGCCACCACAGCAAGGAACTGCTGCAGACCTTGGCAGATATCACTTCTAAGATTGTCGAGTGGATTATCAATCTAGCCCCTCTTGGCATTTTAGGCCTGGTCTACACGACCATTTCCGGCAAAGGCTTTCAGGCTCTAAAAAGCTATGGTATCCTGCTGCTGGCCTTGATAGCCAGCATGCTGATTGTCGCTCTAATTATCAATCCTTTGATTAGCTTTATCATGCTGCGGAAAAATCCTTATCCCTTGGTCTGGCGCTGTCTACGAGTCAGTGGTGTGACTGCTTTTTTCACGCGCAGCTCAGCGGCTAACATCCCCGTCAACATGAAACTCTGTCGGGATCTGGAGCTCAATCCAGAGACATACTCGGTCTCTATTCCTCTGGGAGCTACTATCAATATGGCAGGAGCTGCCATTACTATCAATACCCTGACCTTGGCTGCTGTCAACACGCTGGGTATCCGGGTTGACTTTGGCACAGCTCTAGTTCTCAGTATTGTAGCGGCAATTTCTGCCTGCGGAGCTTCCGGCGTAGCTGGCGGTTCTCTCCTACTCATTCCGGTCGCCTGCAGCCTCTTTGGGATTTCCAATGATTTGGCCATGCAGGTAGTCAGCGTCGGCTTTGTCATCGGTGTCATTCAGGACTCCTGCGAGACCGCCCTCAACTCTTCTACTGATGTCCTCTTTACAGCTGTGGCCGAGATGAGCAGCTGGCCAAAAGAAAAACGTTATTAATTCGACAAAAAACCTCTAGACTTCCATCATTACAGAAAGCTAGAGGCTTTTTTATGTGCGAAAATTAGTTCTTTCGATGCTTGTCAAAATATTTATTCGTTTCACTGATAACAATAGGAGAAAGCACCAGAAGAGCGATTAAATTTGGCAAAGCCATGAGGGCGTTGACAATATCTGCAAGAATCCAGACCGCCTCTAGACCTACAAAACCACCGAGTACAATCATCAGGACAAATAGCAGACGATAAACGCGGATATAGCGCACCCCAAAGAGAAATTCAAAACAGCGTTCACCATAGTAATTCCAGCCCAAAATAGTCGTAAAGGCAAAGAGAACTAGAAAGACTGAAAGCAGAACTGGACCAAAATTAGCAAAAACACTCGCAAAGGCTGCCTGAGTCAGGGATACACCATTGAGATTGCCATCCCAAACCCCTGTGATTAAAATCGTCAATCCTGTCAGGCTACAGATAATCAGGGTGTCAATAAAGGTTCCGGTCATGGAAATCAAGCCCTGTTCTACCGGTTCCTTAGTCCGAGCTGCCGCCGCTGCAATGGGCGCTGATCCCAAGCCAGATTCATTGGAGAAAACTCCACGCGCGACCCCGTTTTGAATTGCCATCTGGATGGTCGCACCGGCAAAGCCACCGACAGCAGCCGTCTGACTAAAAGCTGAGCTAAAGACCAGCTGGAGTGTGGGCAGCAATCGATCGAGATTGACCGCTAAGACAGTCACAGTCCCCAAGATATAAATAGCTGCCATAAAGGGCACAACCTTGGTCGACACTCGAGCGATAGACTG
Organism: Streptococcus sp. AS14; assembly: GCF_000286495.1. Classification (NCBI taxonomy): domain Bacteria; kingdom Bacillati; phylum Bacillota; class Bacilli; order Lactobacillales; family Streptococcaceae; genus Streptococcus; species Streptococcus sp. AS14. The sequence goes on along the minus strand of NZ_ALKI01000012.1, from coordinate 195,853 downwards.
GATGCCGCTGAAAATAACCAGAGCCACCAAAATAGCCAAGATAGAAGCTGTCACAGCTGGAGGCAGCTGAATGGTATTCTGCATAGCCTCTGTGATGGAATTGACCTGCGTAAAAGTCCCAATCCCCAAGAGAGCCACCAAGATACCAGCTATCGCAAAAAAGATAGCTAGCGGGCGCCATTTCTCGCCCATTCCTAATAGGATATAGTGCATGGGACCGCCCGCCATGGCTCCATGGGCATCCTTGCGGCGGTACTTGATAGCCAAGAGGCCTTCGGCATACTTCGTCGCCATTCCAAAGAAAGCAGCCACCCACATCCAGAAGAGTGCCCCCGGTCCACCGGTTTTAATGGCCGTTGCCACTCCGATGATATTTCCCGTTCCCACAGTCGCGGCCAGAGCTGTACAGAGAGCCGCAAAGCTGGAGACATCGCCCTGATGCTCCTCGTCTGATACAAAGATTAGCCGAAAGGCACGCGGAAGACGAAAAATCTGCAGCAAGCCCAGACGCAGACTGAGATAAATACCGGTACCAACCAGCAAAATGAGCAGGGGCGGACCCCAAACAAAAGAATCTAATTGATTCAATATTTCCAACATGATATAAGCTCCTTTTCACACCGAGAAAAAGAAAGAGTACATGCAAAACATGTACTCTGGATGTGCTGGAGTAGGGAAATCCCTGCCTCTTCGCTCTGTCCTTTTACCTGAGAGTTTGAGCGGTTCTAAACCGCCTTGCCCCTTCGGTGCCATTCATGGTCTCTCCAGAGTTCCGTCCATTTCACAGTCAGAAGCGTCCGCCTCTTTCTGAAAAACTTCGTTCGGTGTTGATTATTAATTTTATATTATTCTAAAAGAACATTCGCCTTTTGTCAATATTTTATGAAAATTTTTGAGCATGTAAACGTTTTTCAACACAAAAAAGAAGCCCTGAGGCTTCTTACTTAGCTTAATTCAGCGATAATAGCCTTGAGCTGGTCTTTGGTGTGAACACCTGCGACTTGCTTAACGACTTGACCGTCTTTCTTGAACAGAAGGGTCGGAATGGACATAATGCCAAATTCGCGGGCAGTATTTGGATTTTCATCCACATCCATCTTAAGGATTTTCAGTTCGTCTTCATGAACTTCCCCTGCCAACTGCTCCAGAATAGGCGCCTGCATACGGCATGGACCGCACCAAGTTGCCCAAAAGTCAATCAGAACCAATCCATCTTTTGTTTCTTCTGCGAATATTGCATCTGTAACTGCTGCTACCATAAATTTTCTCCTTTGAATAGCTTACTTTTGATAACATTTTACACCAAAAGCAAGAGAAAGAAAAATATTTGCTACGGATAGGACCTTAGTCACTCAGTGAGAAATGGTTGATCATGAGATTGCTGGCATCCAAGAGAACTTTCTCCAAGAGCTGGTCTGTCGCTTCTTGCACCTTGTCGCTCATGGCTTGATTTTCAGCTTCAAAGTCCACATCCTCGCCCTTCGCCAGAGCTCGGTCTACCCGACCAATCATTTCATGCCCCCAGGCCATGGTCTTTTCCTGATAATCATCCAAGTCTCCGACATGACTGCTAAAATGAGCATCAGCCAGCCCAGCAATCAAGCGATTGGCCCAGTAGAAAGAATCCGTCGAAACCTTATCCGTCGTATTTGCAAAGTAGTCTGGCGTTGTTGAGACTTGAGTAAAGAAAGGAACGGCTGTATTGTAAGGCATGGAGCCGTAGGATAGCCATTGGATACCAGTCGTTTCCTGCGGTTGATTAGGGCGCAGCTGCAAGATGGCTGTCTGACTGGTCCGATTGATCCCAATAGTCCGAAAGGCCCGTCTGCTGTGGTGGTCCCCCTCTGCTCCGTAAGGATCATAAGGTGAATCCTGATAGTGACTGCTCAGGACATACTTGACATCTTCGATCGTAATCTTGCGGTATGGCTTGCGGCACCATGGGATGAAGAAGCTCCTTGGATCTTGCTCCACTTTTGGATTGAGAAAACGCTGGATATCCCAAGCACGCGGTGTATTGTAATGACGGTCCTTATCCTTCTGGCTGCCAAAAGCATAGCGTGGATTGAAACCCTCGTCCGAGTAATTCAGATTGAGATGGTTTTCCTTGATAAAGTTTTGGAGATTTGGATGACAGAGAAAATGTTCAGGATTATCAAATTCAAAATAATCGCTGCCCAGCTGATTGGGATTGGTCACATAGGCATCATCTGGCACGCGCCGCGCCATCCAATGGTGGCCGCCAATGGTTTCCAGCCACCAGATCTCATTGACATCCGAAATAGCAATCCCATTGGACTCATAAGTGCCGTATTCTTCTAAGATTTTCCCTAGACGAAGAACCCCTTCTCGAGCTGTTTTGATATAGGGCAAGACCAGCGTAAGGATATCTTCCTCGCTGATACCTGACTCTACCAAAGGGTCAGCCCCCAGTACGCGGCTGTTAGTCGTAATCGTTTCCGTTGCGCTGACAGCAACATTGTAGCTGTTAATCCCGGCTGCTCCCCAAATTCCATCTTTGGGAACTGCGTCTGGCACTGCCGTATAGCGGACTGGATTATCTGGCAACTCCATCTCAAAAGATGTCAAAACTGACTGATAATGGCGTGGCTGGTCTTGTGGTTCCACTACAACAAATTTCTTGGGCGTAAAGACCCCGTTTTGTGAATCCTCTGTACGAGCCACAATGGTTGAACCGTCGTAACTGGCCTTCTTCCCCACCAAAATAGTCGTGCAGGAATCTGATAAATAATTAAATTTCATGGCTTATCTCTCCAATCTATTATACGCCTACATTATAGCACAAAAAATGGCTTAACCAGCCATTTTTCTTTATAATTCTTACTTAAAGATCACAATCGTTGCACCGCTGCCGCCAGCATTTTGCGGAGCATAGCCGAAAGACTTAACGTGCTTGTTGCGGCGGAGATATTTTGTCACCCCTTCACGGATGACCCCGGTCCCGATACCATGAATAATATCTACCTGAGCCATGTTATTGAGGAGGGCCTGATCGATAAAGGCATCAAGCTCTTCCATGGCCTCTTCGTAGCGTTTGCCGCGCAGATCCAGTCTGGCTTTCGGTCCAGCAGTATTGGCCCGCTTGACCACATTGACCTGCTTGCGCTTAGGTTGCTGCTCCTTTTCAGCCTTGAGTAAGTTGAATTCCTGCTCTTCTAGCGTCATCTTGATAAGACCGACCTGAGCTTCCCAGCGGCCGTCCTTGAGCTGCTTGACCAAGGTTCCCCGCTGACCATAGCTGGTGACTAGGATATCATCTCCCACCTTGGGTGCCCGATTTTTCTTGGACTGCTTGAGCACCTTATTCTTTGATAAATCAACCGTTTCTGGTGCCAACTTTTTAAGCTGAGTCTTGGCTTCAATAATCTCATGCGGTTTGAGACTGGACTTATCATGGAGATTTTTGAGAATGCTCTCACTCTCTGACAAAGCCAAATCAACGATTTCCTGGGCTTCCAACCGTGCCTTATTGAGCTCGGTTTCCTTTTCTCGGTTAAACTCATTGTAAAGTTTTTTGAGGGACCGGTTAAATTTGAGATTTTCCTGCTCCACCTCACGGATATTATCCAAGCGCTTGCGGCTTTCCAGCGTCTGCTCCTCTAAGCGCTCAATAATCCGATTGACATCGCTGTCTGTGTCAGTCTGCTCTTGGGCATGGCCAACGATAACTTCCGACAAACCCAAACGCCGGGCGATTTCAAAGGCATTGGAGCGGCCAGGCACTCCCTGCATAAAGCGATAGGTCGGCCTTAAACTATCTGTATCAAATTCCATACTGGCATTTTCCACCCAGTCCGTCTCAATCCCATAGGCTTTGAGCTCAGGATAGTGAGTCGTCGCCATGGTTTTAATCTGCCTTAGCCGCAAATCTTCCAAGATGGCAATGGCTAGAGCTGATCCCTCTTGCGGGTCAGTCCCAGCTCCCAGCTCATCCAGCAGAACCAGACTCTCACTATCAACCTGCTCTAAAATAGAGACAATATTGGTCATGTGACTGGAGAAAGTCGACAGGCTCTGCTCAATGGACTGCTCATCACCAATGTCTGCAAAAATCTGGCTGAAAATCCCGACGCGGCTCCCCTTGTCCGCCAGAATCGGCAATCCTGACTGGGCCATGATCTGAGCCAAGCCCAAGGTCTTCAGCATGATGGTCTTACCACCGGTATTAGGCCCGGTAATGACAATCTCTGTCAAGTCTGGCCCGAAATGCAAATCATTAGCCACTGCATTTTCAATCAAGGGATGACGAACACTGAGCAGTTGGATGTCTTGCTCTTCCGACAGGTCTGGCACCACCGCTCCCGTCTCCTGCATGAAACGGACCTTGGCACGCACCAGATCCAGATGTCCGATAATCCAAGCATTGTTGGCAATTTCAGCTGCATGGGGACGGAATAGGTCCGATAATTCCTGCAAAATCCGCTGAATTTCATATCGTTCATCCGCCCGACTGCTGGCAATTTCTTCGTTGAGATTGACAACTGCTCTAGGCTCGATATAGACGGTATTGCCGCTGGCAGAAATATCGTGAACCACACCAGAAATGCGGTTGCGGTAGGTATTTTTCACGGGCAGCACATTGCGGCCATTCCGGCTGGCTACTACCTGATCCGCCAGCATCTCTCCCTTGTTTTTGAGAATCTCTTGCAGAATTTCCCGCACCTGGTTTTCATTTTCTTGAATTTTTCGGCGAATGCGGCTCAAACTTTCGCTAGCAAAGCTTTCGATAAAGCCGCCATCATTCACAGCCTGCAGACTTCCTTGCAGCTTAGGGAAAACAACTAGATTCTCAAACAGACGATCCAGCTTTTCCAAGTGCACATTTTCCAAGTCATCATAAAAAGACTTGAGCTCCTGAGTCACTGCCAAAACGCGCTTGAGAGCCAAAAACTCCTCAATATTCAAGTCGCTTTCCAGCTCCAAGCGCTTGGTCAAGGCAGTAATATCCTGAGTCGCAGCCAGACTAAAGTGCGGATGCTGCACAAAAATCTGCTGCATATCCGTCATTTCCAGAAAAGCCGAGGCCACCGTCTCCTTCTTGCTGGTCGGCAAAAGCAGACCCAGCTCCAGCTGCCCCTGCTCGGTCAAAAGATAGGGAGCAAAAAGTTCTTTAATCTTGCTAAATTCTAAGGTTTCTAAAATTTTTGTGTTCATAATTTTCTTTTCTAGTAAAAAAGAACCCAGCTAGCAGGCCAACTGAGTCGTCTTTTATCCGATAACTTGATTCACCCAGAGATCTTTGAGGATATTGGATGTGATAGGGGTATACTTGACAATAAAGCGAATCATAAAGCTGCTGTTAAGCCGCTCCTGAACCATCTCCATCGGCACCGTCGCTAAAATAGTCAGGCACATTCCCAAAACAAAAATAGAGATGCAAACAGCGATGGCTCCGCTGGTCACATTGTACCATTTGGTATCCAGTTTATTGGGATAGGGAATCAGATTCGCAAAAATCCCGAAAAAGCGCCCAAGGATGTAGACAGCTGTAAAAATAATAAGATAGGCCAAACCAGCATAAAAAACCTGGTCCAAGTGAAAAAGTTGGGAGCTAGGGAAAAAATAGGTCGAAGATCCCTGAGTCGCGCTGGCATAAGGCACCCAAAGGCTGATAAACTTGGCCAAGCTCTTATAAAAAGCTCCAGCTACCAGCATAGAAACCATGGTCGCAGCAGCATAATATCCCTGCAGAACAATGCCACGCGAGTAGCCAATATAAAAGCTCCAGGCCAATATTAGTAAAATAATAATAGAAAACATTATTTCTCCTCTATTTACCCGACTTTTCTCTCAAATCACTGAGCATTTTGTGACGAAAATCTTCTAGTTCTTTTTCTTTGTCATCAAACTCAATCTCGCGGCTGAGCTGGGTAGACAGGCTATTGACAGCCAGCAAAATCGCCAAGACTTCATCATCTGCCGCAGGCATCTGCTCTTTGATAGCCTTGTATTTTTCCTTTGCTACCCGTTCTACTTCTTCCATAAAGAGATTATCGTGTTCTGTTGTTAGAGTTAAGGTCTTGTTTCCAAACGTAAATTTATATCGATTCAAATTTGCCATAAAATCACCTCATTGTATTATATCAAAAAAGAAGCCCTTTGTCAGTTATAAAAACACTTGGAACTAGACAGGGACTTTCTTTTTCATCTTTTTTGACATTGTAAACAGCGGTGCTCTCCTACAAAATTTTTGTAGGATTTTCAATCTTATGACTTTCGACTTTTCCTTTTTATGGTACAATAGGGGGTATGGAAACTATCACCCTCAGTCCCAAACAGCAAGAAATTCAGGCTTTTGTTGAGAAATATCAGAGCCAGCTGGCTCCCAGCAAGAACCCGCATATTCAATATTTCTTCCGGCTGGATCAGGCGACGGTCAGTGTCTTTAGCTCCGGAAAAGTTCTCTTTCAAGGGGCAAAAGCTGCTCACTACGCTGGCTTTTTTGGCCATCAAGTGACCAAGACCAGTTCTAGTCCTGCTTCTCAGAATTTCGCCCTCATTGGGACAGATGAGGTCGGAAACGGCTCCTACTTTGGAGGTCTAGCCGTCGTAGCTTCTTTCGTCACTCCAGACCAGCATGACTTTCTGAGAAAACTGGATGTCGGTGATTCTAAAACCTTGAACGATAGCAAGATTCGCCAACTGGCACCTGTCTTGAAAGAAAAGATTGCTCATCAAGCTCTGCTCCTATCGCCAGAGAAGTACAACGAAGTCATCGCTTCTGACTACAATGCCGTCTCTGTCAAGGTAGCTCTGCACAATCAAGCTATCTACCTGCTGCTGCAGAAAGGCATCAATCCCGAAAAAATCGTCATCGATGCCTTTACCAGCCAGCAAAACTATAATAAATACCTAAAGCAGGAAAAAAATCATTTTCCAAATCCAGTAAGTCTGATTGAAAAGGCTGAAGGAAAGTTCCTAGCTGTTGCGGTCAGCTCTATTATCGCTCGTGACCTCTTTCTGGAAAATCTAGAAAACCTCAGCCAAGAGTTAGGCTATACCCTGCCTAGCGGGGCCGGAAGCAAGAGCGATCATGTTGCCAGCCAGATTCTTCAAGCCTATGGAATGGCCGGTCTGCAGCATTCTGCTAAACTCCACTTTAAAAATACTGAAAAAGCACAAAAACTTCTAGAAAGGTAACCTATGAAAAAATCAAATACTGCCGTTGTCATTCTCAAAGAATGGGGGCTCTTTATCATCTTTATCTCTATCATTATCCTATCACGGCTCTATCTCTGGTCCCCTGTAAAGGTAGATGGCCACTCTATGGACCCTACGCTGGCCAATGGGGAATATCTACTTGTGCTTAAATATCAGTCTATTGACCGATTTGATATCGTTGTCGCCACTGAGACAGATAATGACGGAACGACCAAGGAGATTGTCAAGCGGGTTATCGGTATGCCGGGTGATACTATTCAGTATGAAAATGATACTCTTTACATCAACGGCAAAAAAACAGACGAGCCTTACCTGACGGACTACATCAAAAAATTCAAAGAAGACAAGCTCCAATCCACTTATACTGGGGATGATTATGATGACAATGGTGTGTTTTTCAGAAAACTCGCTGCTCAGGCTCAAGCCTTCACTGTTGATAGTGAAGGCAGCCCTGTCTTCACCATCAAGCTTCTGGATGATGAATATTTGCTTCTAGGTGACGATCGGATTGTTTCCAAGGATAGTCGCCAAGTCGGTACCTTCCAAAAAGAACAAATCCAGGGCGAAGCCAAGTTTCGCTTCTGGCCGCTGCTGCCTTTTAAGACCTATTAAGCATATCGAACTCAGTTGAACGTCAACTGGGTTCGTTTTAAAAGAAGAACCTATAAACTATGGAATTTTACTTTTCAGGAACGATTGAACGCATTATTTTTGAAAATCCCAGCAATTTTTTCCGTATCCTGCTCTTAGATATTGAGGATACAGATGCCGAAGATTTTGAAGATTTTGAAATCATTGTCACCGGCTCCATGGCAGATGTCATGGAAGGCGAAGACTACACCTTCTGGGGCAGTCTTGTCCAGCACCCAAAATATGGCCAGCAGCTGAAAATTTCCCGCTATGAGCGAGCAAAACCCAGCAGCAAAGGCCTAGTAAAATACTTCTCCAGTGACCATTTCAAGGGCATCGGGGCCAAGACTGCTCAAAAAATTGTCCAACTCTACGGAGAAGATACCGAGGACACCATTGACAAGATTTTAGCAGAGCCAGAAAAGCTAACCCAGATAAACGGCTTAGCAGCTAAGAACCGCGAGGCCTTTGTCGCTAAGCTCAGACTCAACTACGGAACTGAGATGGTACTAGCCAAGCTGGCAGCCTACGGCATTCCCAATAAGCTGGCTTTTCAAATCCAGGATACCTACAAGGAAGAAACGCTGGGTATTGTCGAAAAATATCCCTATCAGCTGGTAGAGGATATTCAGGGGATCGGCTTTAAAATCGCTGACCATCTGGCAGAAGAGCTGGGTATCCAAAGTGATGCCCCCGAGCGTTTTCGGGCTGGCCTTGTCCACACCTTGCTGACCCAGTCCATGGAGCGGGGAGATACCTATGTCGAAGCTCGTGATTTACTAGAACATACCATCGAGCTTTTAGAAAGCTCACGCCAAGTGGAGCTGGACCCTAGTCTAGTCGCTGATGAGCTGGCTCATTTAATTGAGGAAGATAAGGTCCAGAATGTAGAGACCAAAATCTTTGAAAACAGTCTATTTTTTGCTGAAGAAGGGATTAAGAGCAATCTGGTCCGTCTGTTGGAAAAAGGAGAGCAAGACTGCTTTGACACAGATAACATTACTGCGGCTATCCAGCAAGTGGAAGAAAGCTCTGGTATCTTCTATGACAGTATCCAAAAAGAAGCCATCCGTCAGGCTATCAATCAGAAGGTCTTTATTCTAACCGGCGGACCGGGTACTGGAAAAACTACCGTTATCAACTGTATCATCGCAGTCTACGCCCAACTTCGTGGTTTGGATCTGCGAAAGGTCAATGATCTGCCTATTCTGCTAGCGGCTCCCACTGGACGTGCTGCTCGTCGCATGAACGAATTGACCGGTCTTCCTAGCGCCACTATCCACCGCCACTTGGGGATGACTGGAGATGATGACACCAGTCATTTGGATGATTATCTGGATGCTGATTTTATCATTGTGGATGAATTTTCCATGGTGGATACTTGGTTGGCTAATCAGCTCCTCAGCAATATCTCCTCTCAGACCAAACTCTTGATTGTCGGAGATGCCGACCAGCTGCCCTCTGTCAGTCCGGGTCAGGTTCTGGCAGATTTGCTGCAGATACCGACTATTCCACAGACCAAGCTGGAAACCATCTATCGGCAGAGCGAAGAGTCTACAATCGTCACACTGGCTAGCCAGATTCAGAAGGGCATTCTACCAGCAGACTTTACAGAGAAAAAAGCGGACCGCTCTTATTTTGAAGCTAGAAATGAGCATATCCCGCCTATGATTGAGAAAATCGCTAGCGCAGCCATTCGCAGCGGCATCCCAGCTCAAGATGTTCAGGTATTAGCACCTATGTATCGGGGGCCAGCCGGCATTGACCAGATTAATAATCTTATGCAAAATCTCATCAATCCTGTAAAGAAAGATGAATTGACCTTTGAAGCTCCCGACTGTCAGTATCGCCAAGGAGATAGGGTTATCCACTTGGTCAATGATGCCGAAAGCAATGTCTTCAACGGTGACTTAGGCTATATCAGCGACCTTCTGCCTGCTAAGTACACCGACTCCAAGCAGGATGAGCTGACCATCAACTTTGACGGCAATGAACTTGTTTATCAGCGTAGCGAGTGGTATAAGATTCGTCTGGCCTATGCCATGAGCATCCACAAGTCTCAGGGAAGTGAATTTCCGGTGGTTATCTTGCCCATCACCAAGAGCAGTCATCGGATGCTGCAGCGCAACCTCATCTACACCGCTATCACCCGCGCCAAGAGCAAGCTGATCCTGCTTGGGGAAAAAGCTGCCTTTAATTATGCCGTCAAAAACACCGGCACCGCCCGCAAAACCTATCTGGTCGAGCGTTTTGCTGACCTAGAAGCCCCACAGGAACTTATCCACAATCCTGTGGATAAAATGAAAACACCTGTGGAAAACTATGTCCTAACTGAGGAAAACTTCCAGAAAATTGACCCTATGATTGGGATAAGAGAAGAAGATATAAAGGGAATCTTTAAGTAATCCTTGACTCCCTTCTTTGCTCTGTGTATAATGCTAAAATGTGGCTATACGACCAGACAAAACAACAATTAACTTTCTTCAAAGGAGATATTAATGAAATACAATAAATATGCCTCTCTAATAAAATGGGTGCTTGTAGGATGCTGTCTCATTTTATTTGGTACCCGTTCATCAACAAGAATTAAGGATATCAGTGTGGAAACCTTGCGAAAAGAAGGAAAAATTCTTTCTGCAAAAATCTCTGACACCTCCTACAGCCAAGCAATACAAATTACTCATATTGATGGACCGGTTGCTGAGTTAAAAGAAGATCATGACTCAACCTATTTCTACAGAGTAACTTATATAGATAAAAATGGTAGGGAAGCCGATGTTGGCCTGCGCAATGATTCTTCAACTAGCCGCTTCGTAGATGAACTAGAAAAAGCGGATAATTTAGGAGGAGAGCCAAAATGGTTGATTGCCTCAGTAGAATCTGCTTCAGATATTCCCGATTACGCTAAAATCATGAACTCGTATCTATTTAATGATGAAAATAACCAACAACTGAAATACTACATCACTCTCTCTGATGACAAAGAATTCCAAAAAAGTGGAACAACTTCCTTCACTTTCTTCACCTATATTGCTATATTCTGCATTTTGATCGGGTTCATCCGTTATTACTTAAACCATAAAAGATTGAATGATTTTTTCAAACTCTATCCCGAGTTGAATGAAACGCTGGATCAGATTGAAAACAATGGTGGCTATGTTGACCCAGATATCCGTGTCTTCTTTTACAAGAATCATCTGGTCAGTTACAAATCTAGCTTTAAAACATGTGACATACATGACGCGCTAACAATTTATCATCATAGCAATTCATTCATGATTTCTATCTTTCCAATCATCAGAAAAAATGAGATTCGGGTTGTCCTTTCTGATGGCAACGAAGAGAAACTGCCTCTAAGACATCAAAACGTTTCTAAAACTGATCTTGCTTTAACTCGTTTAAAAAATCAAATCCATGAAAAATTTCCAAATATTGAATTATAAAGAGGACAGTTTTCTGTCCTCTTTATATTAACTTTCTACAATTGTATTTGGAAAATTCGGTGTACCAATCATCGCTTAGCTTCGTTTTAAGTATGTCAGAGTCTGTTCCATCAGATCGTCACTAAGAATATCAATGCCAATAGATTCCAGCATAAAGCGGATAAAGCGGAGACGCTCAGCCTGCTTTTCAAAACTTTTCTCTGAAAATCGACCCCCTAATCGGCCTGACCGAGGAAGATATCCACAGTATATTCAGCACATAAATAAAAAGGCTGGAACAGAATTAAATTTTTTAGTTCTGTCCTATCGCCTTTTTTTATGCCTTATTTTTCCGGCTAAAGAGCTGCAGGAGCTCGTCAGTAAAGATATCCAGACCGACCGAGGTCATCATAAACTGCAGAAAATGGAAGCGTTCTGGCAGTTTTTCAGGATCGCTTTCAAAAACGGTCCCATGCATCCAAAAATTCACCAGCAGCAGAAAGACTTCCGCAGCCTGGTCCGGATACTGGGTCTGAAGGGAGCCATCTGCCATCCCTTTTTTGATAATGTCACTGACCAGAGGGGCGCTTATCCACAGATTGTCCCGCATCATGGTCAAAATAAAGCCCGCGTCCTTCTCATACTCACCCAAAATGCCGTCCGTAGCTCGGGCTGTCTGACTTTCCAGATTAGACTTGAGGATGGTCTGCAGCTGCTCTCTGCCAGTCAGATTTTCCGTAGCCTTGAGCCACTGCTTCATCTCTTCTTCCATCAGCTCCTGCCGGCTCCTCATCACCGCCAGGACAATCTCATCTTTTGACTTGAAATGATGATAGATAGCCCCCTTGGAGATGCCCGCCGTCTGAGCAATATCCTGCATACTGGTCTTTTCGGACCCCTTTTGGATAAAGAGCTGGGTTGCTGTATTTAAAATTTTTTCTCTCATGGCCTGGGATTTGTCTTTTCGCTGCGCCATTCTGTTCCCCTTTGTTTCTAATATAGCTTTATTCTACCAAAAAAGCCGGGGAAATACAAAATCATAAAAATATCTTTAAGCCTTGTCTTGCTGATCCCTTTGATACCAAAGATAGATACTGTAAGCCGCCATCAAGATATAGCCTAGGAAAAAGAGCGGATTTTCCGTCCCCTTCCCCAGGAAAATGCCTTCACCAATGGTATTGATGGCCCCGTGGAAAAGAACACAGTAAAGGATGGACTGACTGACCTTGTAAAGAGCCGCCAGCCAGAAACGGGCGAGTAGGCAGGCGGCAGTAAAGACTAGAAAAGAAGTCCCTGCCTGACTGCTGCCGGGGGTAAAGAAGAGGGGCAGATGCCAGACAACCCAGATTAACCCAGTTGTTACAGTCGCTATCGGAAAGGGCAGAAGTCTTTCCAGAGTCGGCTGCAGAAAACCTTGCCAGCCAATCTCTTCATTGCCGCCTGTCAGAAGAGTCGTCATGAGAAAAATCAGGGCAATCCTGAGAAGGCTAAAACCAGGCAGGAGCGGGCTCCAAAAGACTATGGAAAGGGTATAAAGAATTGTCAAAATCAAGAGATGGACCCAAGTCCTTTTTCGGGCCGATCCGATAGAAGCCAAGAGCTCCTTGAACGATTTTCCTAAGACCAGTTTGGCTCCAATGGCCGGGCCAAAAACACCAGCGATGGTTAGGACCTGGGAAATAATAGGAATCCTCAGGAAAGCCGAAGCCAGCCAGGCAGACCAGCTGATGCCAAAAGTCCAGGCCAGAAAGGGCAGGATATGCCTTGTCTCTGGCCCAACATGTGTTTGTGTTTTCATATGATTACTCCTTTTTCTTTGGCAGAAGAGCGATTGCCAAGATTTTTAGCCTGCATCTTTCTCAGCCCCTTTCCGATTGCCCTTCCAATACCACCAGCCGACCAGCAGGGCGGTCATGACCAGATTAGCAGCCTGGAAGCTGAGATACCTTCCGCCATTTGTAGCACTGCCGATAATCGTCGCCTGAGCAAAGTTAATGCAGCCGTGAAAGACCATGCAGGCAAAGACAGAGGCCGTCTGCTTGTAGAGAACCGCCTGACAGAAACAGAGCAAGATACCAAAGGAGAGATAGAAGGGCAAAGAAATCTGACTTTGACTCGTTCCCGGAATCAGCAAGAGGGGCAGATGCCAGGCCACCCAGACCAGAGCCGTGATGACAGTTGCCAGAGGGAAGGAGAATTTTTTCTCCAGAGCCGGCTGCAGCACTCCCCGCCAGCCCAGCTCTTCGTTCCCGCCGCCGGCAAAAGTGATAAAGAGCCAGCCTAAGGGAAACATTATAATCGCATTCAGGGGCGGCAAGGCTGGATTAGCGATAAAAAGGGTCAAAACCCGAACCAGACAGAAGACCAGCATGTAAATCCACCAGCCTTTGGCATGGGAGAAGATAAAGTCCAGCATCTTCTTAGGATGAGAAATTTTGAGGCTGATAAAAGTTCCCAAGGTCGGTCCGAAGCCCCCGATGAAATTGAGAGCAAAGCCCAAAGGCTCAGCCCCGCTGGTCAGCTTCAGGGCGGTTAAAATATACTGAAGCAGCCAGGCTCCCCAGGTAATGCCAAAAGTCCAGGCCAGAAAGGGCAGGATATGCCTTGTCTCTGGCTCTACATGTGTTTGTTTGTTCATACGATAACTCCTTATCAAATATAGAATAGTGAAAAGTCATCCGAAAACTGGACAAAGGCATCCTTTACTCTCAGTCTTTCAGATGATTACCTGTTTTGAAACGCAGATTTTTAAAATCCGACCATTCGGTTTGTTTTATTATAAAAAATAAAGACCTGCGCCAAATAGAAAACGTAGTCTTTTAGTCTTTGCCTAAAATAAAAAGCAAAGATAGACTAAATAATGCTAAAAGCTATGTCAGCACCGTTTAGCTACTGCCTGCTGCTTTTAGTTTCTAAGTTGTCCTGACTCTGATGCTTAAGACAGGCCATTTCTCTGCTACTTGCTCCTTTCTTTATTTTGCAATCGCCGAATTTGCCAGAGATTGGAGGCAATGCTCAGACCCCCTACTGCCATAATACCCAGTCCTCGCCATGGGCTAAAGACAGAAGTCAGCAAGCCACCAGCAAGGACAGCATATCCAGCTTTGACTCCCCACTTAGAATAGCGTATGAGATTCTCACCCTGTGTTATCTTTTCTAGCCACACCTTACGTTTTTCTGCCTGCTGCTGCAAAAACTCTTTCTGACTTTCCAGCTGCCGATCCAGCTCCTGATTAAACTTGAGGATGTGATCGCTTGTTTTTTCTACTACAGATTTCTTCATTTCTGCTCCTTTCTTTTTAAAAACCGACCAGACGGTTTTTTATTTTATAAACTCAGTATAACAGACACAGAAAACTTTGTCCAGTATTTTTTCAAAAAAGATTATTTTTAGTTAATGAAAATTATCAGCCAACTTAGAAACTCGTCACAAGCAAATCTCTCATTCTAAAAACTATATCTAAAAAAGCCTGGTAATGAACCAAGCCTTTATCTTTATTCAAACCCCGTCACTGTCAGTCCTAGCAGCCGGATACCTCGTGGTTGTTCTTCCAAGCTATCGTATATCTCATGCGCAGTTCGCTCGATTTGCTCCTTGTCTTGAGTGGTTAGAGCCAAACTTTTTCTTTTAGTCAAGGTGGAGAAATCTGCATAGCGGATTTTCAGAACGATGGTTCGTCCTTTCTTGTCATGCTTAGTCAAGCTATTTTCTACCTTCTGTGCCAGCAGGGTCAGCTCTTTCTTGATATCCTCCTCACTATAGAGTAGTTTGGCATAGGTCCGCTCCTTCCCGATCGACTTACGAATACGATTGGATTTGACTGGACTATTGCTGATGCCACGCGCTTTACGATAGAGATCAAAACCAAAGCGACCAAACTTATCAATCAGGGTCATTTCTGGTATCTTGAGCAGATCTCCACCAGTATAAACTCCCATTTCATGCAGTTTTTCAACGCTTTTCTTACCAACTCCATGAAACTTGGCAATATCCATAGGCGCCAGAAAGGCCTCAGCCTCTTCGGGTAAAATAACAGTCAGACCATGAGGCTTCTCATAGTCACTGGCAATCTTGGCCAGAAACTTATTATAAGAAACGCCTGCCGAAGCCGTCAGTTGCAGCTCATTCCAGATATCGTGCTGAATCAGCTTGGCTATTTTGACTGCGGATTTAATTCCTAACTTGTTTTCTGTCACATCCAGATAAGCCTCGTCAATGCTCATTGGCTCAATCAAATCCGTATAGCGTTTGAAAATCTCTCGGATCTGCAAGCCGACCGCCTGATATTTTTCGTAATTCCCAGAGATAAAAATCCCCTGGGGGCAACGCTCATAGGCTTCTTTGGAGCTCATAGCCGAATGAACTCCGAACTTTCTGGCCTCATAATTACAGGTGGAGACGACACCACGACCGCCAGTCAAGCGTGGGTCGCTGCCGATGATGACCGGATGCCCCTTTAACTTAGGATTATCCCTCTCTTCCACCGAAGCGAAAAAAGCGTCCATATCAATGTGGATAATCTTCCGAGATGTATCGTTAATCAGTGGAAAAATCAGCATGCCCTCCTCCTTTCTCCTGCCATCAATCTTAGCTTACAGACTTTCACAAAGTCAGTCCTTTTTGCTCAAATAAATCTGAAACAGTTTTTCATTCTTGTAAAAAGTATTTTAAACGTAAGATTCTTCGTCAGTAATTTTTGTATGACATTTTAATTACTTTTATTATAACTTTTTTACCCATTTTTCCAAAATATTTGAAAAGAGTTATGTTTTTCAAATCTATAGTACACATCCGCGACTTTTTGCTTTCTGTATTATAAAAGAAAGTCTTTCTTTCTGCCGAAAATGGTTTGTGAAACCGATTACCGTATGATATACTTTACTTATAAATGTAACAGTTTATGTTGCTAGAATAAAGAGGAAAATCAAATGGTTGTAAAAACAGTTGTTGAAGCTCAAGATATTTTTGACAAAGCTTGGGAAGGCTTCAAAGGTGAAGACTGGAAAGAGAAAGCAAGTGTTTCTCGCTTCGTTCAAGCTAACTACACACCTTATGATGGAGATGAAAGCTTCTTGGCAGGTCCTACTGAGCGCTCACTCCACATCAAGAAAATCGTAGAAGAAACAAAAGCTCACTACGAAGAAACTCGTTTCCCAATGGACACTCGTCCAGCATCTATCGCTGATATTGACGCTGGTTACATTGACAAGGACAACGAACTGATTTACGGTATCCAAAACGACGAACTCTTCAAATTGAACTTCATGCCAAAAGGCGGTATCCGCATGGCTGAAACTACTTTGAAAGAAAATGGATACGAACCAGATCCTGCTGTTCATGAAATCTTTACTAAATATGTTACTACAGTAAATGACGGTATCTTCCGTGCTTACACTTCTAACATCCGCCGTGCTCGTCACGCCCACACTGTAACTGGTCTTCCAGATGCTTACTCACGCGGACGTATCATCGGTGTTTACGCACGTCTTGCTCTTTATGGAGCTGACTACCTCATGGCTGAAAAAGTTCGCGACTGGAATGGTTTGACTGATATTGACGAAGAAACAATCCGTCTGCGCGAAGAAATCAACCTGCAATACCAAGCACTTGGTGAAGTTGTAAAACTTGGTGACCTTTACGGAGTAGATGTTCGCCGTCCTGCCTTTGACGTTAAAGAAGCTATCCAATGGACTAACATCGCCTTCATGGCTGTCTGCCGTGTCATCAACGGTGCTGCTACTTCTCTCGGACGTGTGCCTATCGTTCTTGACATCTACGCAGAACGTGACTTGGCTCGCGGTACTTACACTGAATCAGAAATCCAAGAATTTGTTGATGATTTCGTTATGAAACTTCGTACAGTGAAGTTTGCTCGTACGAAAGCTTACGACCAACTTTACTCTGGTGACCCAACCTTCATCACTACTTCTATGGCAGGTATGGGTAACGACGGCCGTCACCGTGTTACAAAGATGGACTACCGTTTCCTTAACACACTTGACAACATTGGTAACTCTCCAGAGCCAAACTTGACTGTTCTCTGGACTGACAAACTTCCATACTCATTCCGTCGCTACTGTATGCACATGAGCCACAAGCACTCTTCTATCCAATACGAAGGTGTAACAACTATGGCTAAAGACGGTTACGGTGAAATGAGCTGTATCTCTTGCTGTGTGTCTCCACTTGATCCTGAAAATGAAGAACAACGCCACAACATCCAATACTTTGGTGCTCGTGTAAACGTACTGAAAGCCCTTCTGACAGGTCTCAACGGTGGTTACGACGATGTTCATAAAGACTACAAGGTATTTGACATCGAGCCTATTCGTGACGAAGTTCTTGAATTCGAATCAGTTAAAGCAAACTTTGAAAAATCTCTGGACTGGTTGACTGACACTTACGTAGATGCCTTGAACATCATCCACTACATGACTGACAAGTACAACTACGAAGCTGTTCAAATGGCCTTCTTGCCAACTTACCAACGTGCTAACATGGGATTCGGTATCTGTGGATTTGCCAACACTGTTGATACCTTGTCTGCTATCAAGTATGCAACTGTTAAGCCAATCCGCGACGAAAATGGTTATATCTACGACTATGAAACAATCGGAGAATACCCACGTTGGGGTGAAGATGATCCTCGCTCTAACGAACTAGCTGAATGGTTGGTTGAAGCTTATACAACTCGTCTGCGCAGCCACAAACTTTACAAGAACGCTGAAGCAACAGTATCACTCTTGACTATCACATCTAACGTTGCTTACTCTAAACAAACTGGTAACTCACCAGTCCACAAAGGAGTGTACCTCAACGAAGATGGTAGCGTGAACTTGTCTAAATTGGAATTCTTCTCACCAGGTGCTAACCCATCTAACAAGGCAAAAGGTGGCTGGTTGCAAAACTTGAACTCACTTGCTAGCTTGGACTTCAGTTACGCAGCTGACGGTATCTCATTGACAACTCAAGTATCGCCTCGTGCGCTTGGTAAGACTCACGACGAACAGGTAGACAACTTGGTTACTATCCTGGATGGCTACTTCGAAAACGGTGGTCAGCACGTTAACTTGAACGTTATGGACTTGAAGGATGTTTACGACAAGATTATGTCTGGCGAAGATGTTATCGTTCGTATCTCAGGTTACTGTGTAAACACTAAGTACTTGACTCCAGAGCAAAAGACTGAATTGACTCAACGTGTCTTCCACGAAGTGCTTTCTATGGACGATGCTTTGAGCTAATAAACGACTACGGACTTACAAACCATTTGAAAGAAGATTGGAAATCCCCAATCTTCTTTTTTACATCTATGAGTCCAAATGACTGCCAACTTAATGATATTTTTCAGAGGCTTTATGATATAATGGTTCTATTGCTATACTAGGAAAAGGACTGGGGAAATGACAGAGAAAGGTATCAGGGAAGAAGCCAAAGATTTCAATCTGGCGGTAGATGTCATCATGCTGGCTGGGACACTGCTGCTGCAGAGCGGTTCCGAGACTTATCGGGTGGAAGACACCATGATTCGTATCGCTCATTCGCAAGGGATCATCGACTGCAATGCCTTAGCAATGCCAGTGGCTATTTTCTTTTCGATTGAAAATACAAATGTCTCACGGATGAAGCGCAATCTCAAGACCAACTACAATATCGAAAAGGTCTGCGACGTCAATCAAGTCTCCCGTCAGTTGGTAACAGGAGAAATCAGCCTTCAGGAGGCTTTTGATGAGCTGAATCGCCTTAAAGTCAAGGAGCTGCCCTATAACAACAAGCAACTGATTGCTGCCGCAACGCTCAGTGCTCCCTTCTTCTCCATCATGTTTGGCGGAAATTTCTACGATGCTTTGGGTGCGGCTATTGCTACCTTCTTTGGCTTTGCTTTCTCTTTGTATGTGGACAAATATATCCGCATTCCTTTTGTGACAGCTTTTGCTGGAGCCTTCGTCTTCGGACTGTTGGCTCATATCTGGACGCGTTATTCTGGTTTTAACTCCACAGATGATTTGATTATTGCGGGTTCTGTCATGCCTTTTGTGCCCGGCATTGCTCTGACCAACTCTGTGCGTGACATCATGACCAACCATATCAACTCTGGGATGAGCAAGCTCTTTGAATCGCTCCTCATCACTCTTGCTCTCGGTGCAGGCACTTCTGTTGCCCTCCTTATTATGAAATAAGCCTATGACAATCTTGACATTCTTACTGCAAGCAGTTGCCAGCCTACTGGCTATCATTACTTTTTTAATCGTTCTAAATGTCCAGCGCAGTATGCTGATTCCCGGTGGAGTACTGGGTATGGCTATTTGGCTACTCTATCTCCTGCTCAAAGGACCGACCAACGTCATCATAGCAACCTTTGTGGCTGCTATCATTGGTTCCTGCGTCAGCCAAATTCTCAGCATCATCTACAAAACGCCCGCTGTTGTTTTTGTTTTGGCCATTCTAGCGCCTTTGGTCCCAGGCTACATTTCCTATCGGACGACTGCCTTCTTTGTCACTGGTGACTACAGCCAGGCTATGATTCACGCCACTCTGGTAGTCATTCTAGCCTTGGTCATCTCAATTGGCATGGCCAGCGGCACCGTCGTACTCAAGCTCTACCACTACTTGAAAAAGCGCCAAACCAAACTCACAGTAAATAAACAGTAGAGTCATCTGCTGTTTTTATTTTGGAAAATACATCTTAAGCCTGATTTAGCTGAGATTAGATGTTTTTTGTAAGAGTTTTATTCCTAAGTATGGTAAAATAGTTTTCGGAATATACTAGAATAAAAGGATTTAAAGAGGTCTTATAATGACAATCGGAATCGACAAAATCGGTTTTGCGACCAGTAATTATGTTTTAAAATTAAATGATTTAGCAGCAGCCCGTGGGACTGACCCAGAAAAGCTTAGCAAGGGGCTCTTGCTCAAGGAACTAAGCATTGCTCCTCTGACCGAGGATATTGTTACCTTGGGAGCGGCGGCAGCAGAACCCATCCTGACAACAGAGGACAAAGAAAAGATTGATATGGTCATCGTGGCCACTGAGTCAGGGATTGACCAGAGCAAGGCGGCAGCCGTTTTTGTCCACGGCCTTTTGGGCATCCAGCCCTTTGCCCGCAGCTTTGAAATCAAGGAAGCCTGCTATGGAGCTACTGCTGCACTGGACTATGCCAAGCTCCATATCGAAAAACATCCAGACAGCAAAGTTTTGGTGTTAGCTAGCGACATTGCCAAGTATGGCATTAACACACCTGGCGAGCCAACCCAGGGAGCGGGAGCTATTTCTATGCTAATTAGCAGCAATCCTCGTATCCTCGCTTTCAATGATGATAATGTAGCTCAGACACGCGATATCATGGATTTTTGGCGTCCAAATTACTCGACAACTCCTTATGTCAACGGGCTCTATTCAACCCAGCAGTATCTGGATAGCTTAAAAACAACTTGGACGGAGTACCAGAAGCGCCACAAGCTGGCTCTCAAAGATTTTGCGGCCTACTGCTTCCACTTGCCCTATCCAAAATTGGCCCTTAAAGGTCTCAATAAAATCATGGATAAAAGCCTGCCCCAAGAGCAGCAAGACCAACTCAAGAAAAACTTTGAAGCCTCCATTCTTTACAGTCAAAAAGTTGGAAATATCTATACAGGCTCCCTCTTCCTTGGTCTTCTGTCTCTTTTAGAAAACTCTGACAACCTCAAGGCCGGCGATCGAATTGCTCTCTTTGGTTATGGTAGCGGAGCTGTCTCTGAAATCTTCAGTGCCAATTTGGTAGAAGGCTATGAAAAGCATCTATCCCAAACACGCCTAGAGGAATTAGACCAGCGTCAGGCTCTTTCCATCGCAGACTACGAGCGCATCTTTTTTGAAGAAGCTAAGCTGGATGCGGAGGGCAATGCCAGCTTCTCTGGCTATGAAGACCAAAGCTTTGCTCTGGCAGAAATTGCAGAGCACCAGCGTAAATATATCAAAGTTGAGAAATCATCATGAAAATAAACTGGACTGGATTTTCCAAAAAAACTCCTGCTGAACGGCTGCAGATGCTGAGAGAAAAGGGACTTTTACAAGATGAACACTGGCAGCTGCTAGACAATCAGCAGACTTTGCCTTTGGAAACGGCCAACCAGATGAGCGAAAATGTACTGGCCACTCTGGCCCTGCCCTACTCTCTAGTGCCCGACTTTCTGGTGGATGGCAAAAGCTATCAAGTTCCTTTTGTGACAGAAGAGCCATCTGTGGTAGCAGCGGCCAGCTTTGCGGCTAAGATTATCAATCGTTCAGGCGGATTTGAGACAGAGGTCCACAAACGCCAGATGATTGGGCAAATCGCCCTCTATCAGGTTGAGAAGGTCGGCCAAGCCATTAAAGATGTTCTCAAGAAAAAGAAAGAGTTGCTAGAACAAGCCAACCAAGCCTATCCATCAATTGTTGCCCGTGGTGGCGGTGCTAGAGATCTCTGGCTGGAGCAAAAGGATGACTTCCTCATTTTCTATCTATCCGTGGATACGCAGGAAGCCATGGGAGCCAATATGCTCAACACCATGCTGGAAGCTCTCACCCTTCCTCTGGAAGAGCTGACTGGCGGTAAGAGTCTGATGGCTATCCTGTCAAACTATGCAACAGATAGCCTGGTAACGGCCCGCTGTGTCATTGACTATCGCTTTCTCAGTCGGGATAAGGCTGAGGCGGAACTTCTTGCGGATAAAATGCAGCTGGCTAGCAAATTAGCCCAGGTCGATCCTTACCGAGCAGCTACCCACAATAAAGGTATCTTTAATGGTATTGATGCTTTGGTGCTGGCTACTGGAAATGACTGGCGAGCTATAGAAGCCGGTGCTCATGCCTATGCCAGCCGAGAAGGAAGCTACCGCGGCCTCTCTACTTGGACGGCAGACCCAGACAAACGCCAGCTTCATGGTCAGATGACCCTGCCCTGCCCCATTGCAACTAAGGGAGGATCCATTGGTCTCAATCCCGCAGTGGCAGCTAGCTTTGACTTGCTGGGGCAGCCTCAGGCTAAGGAATTGGCTTCCCTCATCGTATCAGTCGGATTGGCACAAAACTTCGCTGCCCTCAAAGCTCTAGTCAGCACTGGCATTCAAGCCGGTCATATGAAATTGCAAGCCAAATCTTTAGCATTGCAAGCTGGAGCCCAGGACGAAGAAATTGCTGCTGTAGTCAGTCGCTTAACAGTCAAGAAGACTTTCAACCTCGCTACTGCTCAGGAAATACTAGCTGACTTACGAAAACAGGACAAGTAAAAAGGCCTTAATGGCCTTTTTTTATGTCTTTATGCTATTTAATCTGTTCATGAGCTTCTTTTAGCCGACCGTAGAGTAGATAGGGTACACTCTTTAATTCTTGCAAGTTTCGGCAGGACAGGGCGCACATGATGAGGCGCAGATCCGATTTCCAGCCTTCTACAATATCAATAACCTCTTCCACAGAGTGATTTTCCACCAAGTCCAGCATGGTGCGAGAGAGGCCGACCGCCTTGGCTCCTAAGACCAGGGCTTTGATCATATCCAAAGGATGGCGGACACCTCCACTAGCCAAGAGCTCGACCTCATCGCGAAGTGGCTGAAGAGCTAGTAGGCTTTGCAGAGTAGATTGCCCCCAATCATTGAGGTAGTCACGATTGCCACCCCGCTGATTTTCAATATAGGCAAAGCTAGTTCCACCACGTCCTGAAATATCAAAAGTCTGAATCCCCAAGGAGCGCGCTTCTTCGACAGTAGAGCGATCCATGCCAAAGCCAACTTCTTTAAGAATTAGGGGAAGATCCAGCCGCTGACTATAATCAGTCAAGTGCTGGCGCCAAGAACGAAACTCCCGCTCGCCCTCTGGCATCAGCAATTCCTGCATGAGATTGACATGAAACTGCAAAAAGAGGGGCTGCAAATCAGCTACTGCCTGCTGGGCGGCTTGATAAGGCTTGTCTAAGCCGATATTGGTAGCCAGCAATAAATTAGGCCGACCAGCCGCCACCTGATAGGAAGGATCAGAAGGATTTTTCAAGGCTGCGCTGTAAGATCCAGTCACAAAAAGAAGGCCGCAACTTTCAGCTACTTGAGCCAGCTTTTCATTGATTTGACCGCCTTTTTGGCTGCCACCAGTCATGGCATTGATATAAAAAGGAAAGTCCCAATCACGACCAGCAAAGTGAGTAGATAGGTCAATCTCTGCCAAATCGTACTTGGGCAAAGAACGGTGAACCAGTTCCATTTCATCAAAACTGTTGTAACCCGGACGCTGCTCTAAAGCGTATTTGATATGGTCGTCCTTACGATTCTGGCTCATCATGGCCCATCCTTTCTCTGTATAATAGCTCAATGCCAGCTTCTTGCCAGGCTTGAATCAGTTGGTTGCTAGATGCGACATCAAAGCTGAGAGCAATCCCGCAGTCGCCACCACCGGCACCACTGCTCTTAGCCACACAGTTCAGTCCCTCTGCCGCTTCTTTTAAGACTTTCAGCCTGTCTGTATAAATAGCTGGACTGAGTGTTTCTAAGAGCTGACTAGCCTTTTCCATACTAGATTGAATAGCAAGCTTATCTCCTGCTAATAAAGCTCTCTCCAAGGCATCAACCTGCGTCCTACTACCTGTCAAAAAGGACTCTGAAATAGCTGACTTGACCTGATTGACTAGGTCCTTAGAGATAGCCGGCTGCTTGGTCCAGCCAACTAGAAAATCCATGGCTAAGCAAGGCTTAATACTGCGAATTTCAAAACCCCAATCCTCTGCTAGTAATTGCTGTAAATCAACTTTGTCCATACGCTTGCGGACCAGCTCTCTATCAAAAGATCGGTAGTAAATCAGGTCTTCATAAGCAATGCAGGCTAGATCTCCCATAGAGCCATTGTCCCCTCGCTTTAGGAGGACGTAGGAAGCCAGTTTGAAGAGCAGCTCTGGCTCTAAGTCCAGCTCATAAAGTCCTGCCATGGCCTTGAGAGTCAGAATAACCACACTACCGCTGGAGCCAATCCCGAACTTCTTACCGTCCCTTTCCATTTTGCCACTAATCTTTAGAGAAAAGGGCTGAAGTTGGTAGCCTAAGGCTAGCAGATAAGTGTTCATAGCCCCTACCGTCTCCTGAATCAAGACATAATCAAGGTCTGGCTCTAGGTTAGAGCTGTGTTCAAACATATCTGATGTCAAGTGATAGTCAGGCGCTGTCTGGATTTCCGCCGTCATATAGATAGGAATGGCCTTGATAATGGCTGGCTGACCGGCCGTCAGCACTGCATATTCACCTGCCAGATAAAGCTTGCCGCATGTTTGGACTCTTGCACTAGTTTTCATCAGACAAGTCCTTTGTTTTGGAGATGATAAGCCGGTAGTCTTTCTCAAATATAGCAACCAGATGGTCTAGGTCTTCCTCCAAGCAGAGGACCTTGACATTTGGCCCTGCGTCCATGGTAAAGTAGCAACGCTCGCCCAGCTCCCGTAGCTTTCTGACAGCATCCATAGCCTGGTAAGACTCCTCTGTCAGATAAGAAAACGGCGGATAAGCTTTCTCTGTCGTAGCATGCATCCGAAGAGCATTTTCTTCCGTCAGCTGACCAACCTTGGTGAAATCATTGTCCTGCAAATAGCCTAGCATGGCCTGATAATCCAAGGCAGACTGGGCAATCCAATCTGGGAAAATCGTGGAAGTTTTGGCACAGAGCTCCATACCGTCGCGGCTGGAAATGGGCTTTTTCTCATCGTGCAGAACCAGCATAATCATGGCTAGTTTCAAATCCGTCTTGACTGGATAAATGGCCCCACTGTCCTTATCCCAGGCCGCTAGCGGACCAAAGAAAGACCGAGCAGATGATCCTGAAGCAAACTTAGCCAGCTGGGCCAGCTCTTGCGTCTGATAGCCCGTCTGAAAATAAGCATTGCAGGCCTTGACTAGAGCAGATAGACCGCTGGAGCTGGAAGACAGCCCTGCTGCAGTTGGCATATTGTTGCTGGTATCAACGCGGACAAAACCATCTTCTGGAGAGCGGAAACGGTCAATTATCTTACTGATTTTGGCATGTTCTGTCGGGCTTTGCAGCTGACCGTCAATATAAAACTCATCTCCAGTCGCTGTAGCCGGCAAAGGGCTCAGCTGCGTCTCAGTATACATATTTTCCAGTGTCAGCGAGATACTGCTGGTAGACGGAATCATCTTTTCTGCATCTTTCTTCCCCCAATATTTGACAATTGCAATATTGGCATAGGATTTGACACTTACAGACTTTCGATCCATGTGTTAATGGCCCCTTTCTCTCTCAATAAGGCGGCTAAGGCCTCCGCCTGATTTCTTTCTCCTACAAGAGCAATGACACAGCCGCCCAGACCACCGCCGCTCATTTTAGCTCCCAAAGCTCCATTTTCAAGAGCTGCCGCTACTAGCTCATCCGCTTTCTGGCAAGACACTCCTAGCTTGGCTAGCTTCTCATGAGCCTTGGTCATAGCTTGTCCCATCGTCATCAGGTCCTTGATAGAAATGGCCTTCTCAAGGATTTTCGTTAAATTCCCCAATTCCTGCAGCAAGGGAAGAGCCTTTTGGCCCTGAATTTCTACAGCACGGATAGCTTCGCGGGTATGACCGTGAATGCCCGTATCTGCAATCACTAAAAAAGCATCCAGATCCAGCTCAATTTCACTGAAACCAAAATTGCGGATGAATTTGATAGCCACATCGCTAAGGCAAGTCTTGGCATCAAGGCCACTGGGATTCATATGGGCAATCATCTCTGCCCGATTGGCTAGAATCTCTAGTGTTTGGTCATCCAGTTCTTCCTCAAAGTAGTCAAAGACCGCCCGAATAGCCGCAATACTAACTGCGGCTGAAGACCCCATCCCCCTCTTCTCAGGGACCATGGACTCCACCTGACAGCGAATCTTAGCCCCCTGCCGACCTAGATGTTCTAGACAGGCAAAAACAGCCATAGACAGCGTATCCTCGGCGTAGAGGGTCCAGGCCCGCTCAGACGGAAAGACCTGACAGGTCACTTCAATACGATTAAGGGGCAGGGAAATGGCCGGATAGCCGTAGACCACCGAATGCTCTCCCATTAAAATAATTTTACTATGTGCCTTTCCGACACCGATTTCTTTTGTCATATTCTTCTCTTGTCTGTAGATTCTCTCTATCTTATTTTAATATACTTTGGCAAAAAAAGCGATTTTTATTAAGAGAAAATCACTGGGGCTAGAGACCGATATTTATATATGCAGACATGATAAAACCCCGGGGCTTGCAGCCGGAGTCTTTTAAAGTTCTATTCTTATCAGGTCCATCAGCTGGTTACGGTCTAAGATCCATTGAGCCCGCTCGTCTTTTTCATAGGTCCGGTTGGATAGGAAAATAGCTGCCTTTTGCTCCTTACGATTATACATGATAAAGGTTCCTGTGTAGCCAGTGTGATCCAGCCAGCTGCCCTCCAGATTCCAAGCTAGACTGCGTCTTTTGCCAGGCTCTTTGGAAAAATTCTGGGTCAGATTGGCCGCAAAGTCATCCTGCAGATAATGTTCCAGAAATATTTCCAAATCCCTGAGGGTTGAAAATAAGCCAGCACTGCCAGCATGGATGCCTAGAACACGCGCCTTGGGATCATGAACCTGACCATCCTTGACACCGCGAACGGTCGGCACAGCTCCTGAAACTGGTCCAAAACCTGTCTCAGCCAAACCCCAGGGCTGGAAAATCTGACTTTGAAAAATCTGATCCAAGGCCTGACTGTAGATCTCTTCCAGCATAAAACCCAAGAGCAGAAAATTCACATCCGTATAGCGAAAGGTCTTATCTTCAAGCACTGTCAAATGATTGAGTGCTTCTTTCAACTCGGGAGCTGTCAGCTGATCACGATTAGGAATAAAGGGATCTAGTCCTGATGTGTGGGTCAAGAGCTGACGCAAGGTCACATCTTCTTGATGAAAGGCCGGATAATAGTGTTGCAAGGGTAAATCCAGCTCCAGCTTGCCTTGCTCATACAAAAAGGCTGCCAGAGTACCAACTCCGACCACCTTGCTGACACTAGCCAAGTCATAGACCAAACCCGCTTGAGTGGCCTTTTTTTCTTGCGGATCAGCTAGACCAAAGTAGAATTCCTGCCACTGGCCAGCTTGATACAAGGCCAGACTAGCACCGGGATAGATACCGTCTTTTAGCTGCTCTTTGATTTTACCGATGATCTTTTCTAGAGTCATGCTTCAAACCACAATTCAATCTTGCTAGAATCCTGACTCAGCAGGAACTTATCTGACTTGGGTACAAAGACCTCACGTCCTTCAAAGATAGGACGCAGCGCAACGGTTTCTAAACGATTGACTTGAGCTTTGAGCATAGTCAAGTCCCAAGTTAGGGCATTGTCTGCCTGCAAGTCTTGTCCCTCTGCTTCTGCAAAGGTCAGGAAATCCAGCGCATTTTCAATCTTGCTGTAAAATTCTTGGGCTGCATTGGCATCAGGCACACGAATTTCTACTGTCTCTATCTCAAATTGGCTAAGACCGATAAAGCCCTCTTGCTTTTCAAAGTCAGGCACCGCCGTTACTTCTTGCAGATTTACTTTATTCTCTTCTGCATGCAGGAGAATTAGGTCGCCTTCTGGTGACAGGGCTTCAAAAGCATAGCCTTTCTCTCCTTGATACAGCTTTGTCCAAGTAGGCTTTTGAGCCAATAGCGACTCGATCTCTTTAGCATCTGCAACCTTGACAACGATTCTGGCTAATTTTTTAGAACCTTTTACTCGCCGCGACCGCATACTGGGTGATTCTTCCAGCTGCAGTTTCTCTGTCTTAGTCTGATCTCCCAAGGACAGAAAAGCAGCTTCCTCTAAAAGAGCCTTCATACCCAGCTGATTTACAAAAAATTCTTGATTTAAATGACGATTATTGATTTTTAATACAGGGATAATTCTAATAATATGATTCGCGCTCATAATTCCTCCAAACCATTTTATTGTAATGGATTTTCATCTTTTTGACAAGAAATTATGCGCAAATAAACAATTTTTAAAACAAGAAGGCCTTGGATTTATTGGTAAATGGTCTGAGCAATGACCAAACCCCTAGCGGACTCAAACTCGTACTGCAGATAGGACTGGTAGGTACCAGGTGCGATAATACCACGAATATCCAGAATATCTGTCCCAGCCTGCCCAATAATCGAATCTGCTAGCAGGCAACAGTTGGTCGACAGGACAAAATACGTCTTGAAACGACTGGTTTTAAACTTATATAGCTGCGCTCCTAGTCCATGCTTCAACTTGTAGGAGTATGTTGGCTGGCCATTTTTCAGTTCTGCTGGCGGCTCCCATTCTACTAATAGCTGATCAATTTCAGCCAGGCGCTTCTCAACCGCCTCTTTCTCCTTATCTGTCAAAGCCAGAGAATAACCAAAGAGTGTTTTCTTGCTTTCTTTTTTGCAAAGCTCAATATAGACGTCTTTAGGAACCTTGAAGAGAACACCGTCTCCAATCATGCCCTTGCATCGCTCAGAAAAAACATCATAGCTGCCATAAGAAATCACTTGTCCCTGATAACAAATATCTACATGACCAATGCCCCCTAATAAACTTGTCTTTGAAGTATGGACCAAGACCTCCAAGTCCGCCTTTTTCTCTCTATTCTTAACAAGACTATAAACATTTTTACGATCAGAAGCTACATCTCCCTGAATCAGTCGATTAAAGCGCTCCAGATTTTCTACCGGAATAAAGGCTGCAAAAATAATAGGTAGGTTAATACGAATTTGCCTACGCAGCCGATGTTTTTCCCGGTCATTATCAAAAAAGAGACCATCTCGGATATTGGACATTCCCAGCATCATCAAATAGATTCCTAAAATCAAAAACTGTAAGTGTCCGTCAGTCGCAGGCGAAAGAATACTGGTCAGTCCAATCCCACCATAGAGAATGGTATCAAATAGATAGCGCAAACCTCCCTTGACATGATTTTGCCGATAAAGCAGATAGGTCATTCCGTAAATACCGGCAGTCAAGAGCTGGTAGCTACCCAAACTGATAATCACGATATTGACAGGCACATCACTGATTCGGTTGAGCCAGCTGATACCCATAGCGACTGCAATCTGAAGCAGACTATGCCAGACAGCCCCTTCTTTCTTGCGCGTAAAAACATGAAGAACAATATTTACCAAGCCAACAACCGTCAGATAAAGCGAAATAAAATCGAAGGCCAGCTGGGTAAATCTGAAGCCATTGACAATGATAATCAGGCCAAAAACAAGGGCTAAAAAACCAAAGAGTAAGGTTCTGCGGCCACTGACCTTATGAAATTTTGATACTTGCATCTCCATCTTTACTTTCTCTATCGTTCGAAAAAAGAGCTGGGGAAATCCCCCAACTCTGATCTTATGTGCTTATCCGTAGATTGTTTTAAACAAGAGGACCGCTGTGATACCTGCAAGAATCGGTGCCACAACTGGAACCCAAGAATACCACCATTTCGAATCACCCTTGTGTTTGCCCAAAACAGATTCTGGCAGGATGAAGTGGAGGATACGAGGTCCGAGGTCACGAGCTGGGTTCAGTCCAGGTCCAGTAGGGCCTCCCAGAGAGGTTACCAAAGCCATTACCAAGAAACCAAGTGCCAAGTGAGCGACTGAAAGGCTACCAACTTGGAATGGTGCAACTTGGTCTTTAGCCTGAGATATTGCAGCAGCAATCTGTTCTTTAGGAACTGAAGTCCCTTGTGCTGCCATCTGAGCAGCTTGTGAATTGATAGTCGCTTCAGCTTTGCTCAACAATTCTGCTCCAAAGAAGTTCTTGGTCAAGCCAAGAGCAGCAAAGAAAAGAACAAAAGAACCAACAAATTCATTGATAAAACCATTGAACAAGGCTGCTTTACGTGATTCAGGCGTGCCATGGTCTAGACTAGAGATGGTAGAGAAAGTACCCAAAATATTATTAGGATTTTCTGTTCCCAAATAGTAAGGGCGATGAGTCGCAACGACCAAGGCCTGTCCGAAAATAGCTCCTAAAAGCTGGGCTGCAATGTATGGTGCAACCTGTGCCCAAGGGAAATAACCGCTGACAGCAAGTCCCAAAGTAAAGGCAGGGTTAATATGGTTACCGGACACATTACCAAACATCAAAGCTGGAATCATAACCCCCATACCGTAACCGACAGCGATGACTAACCAACCGCTCTGATGTCCCTTAGTTCCTTTTAATTCAACGTTGGCAACAGCTCCGTTCCCCAAGACAATGAGGATAGCTGTCCCTAAAAATTCTGTGGCGTATTTAACGACCCATTCGAAATCCATTTAGTGATACTCCTTAAATATTTTTTAGACAAAGTCTATTTTATCAAGTATAATGGATAATGTAAAGGTCATTTTTAATAAAAATAAGAAAAAGAGGGAAGAATATGCGTTTTAATCAGTATAGTTATGCAAGAACAAAACGGGAAAATAAGTTGATAGAATTAGCTGAATTAGGCTTTTTTTATGACAGCAATCGCTCTGATAAGGAAAATCTTGAAGATTTTCTCCGCACCAGCTTTTTCACTTATAAAAATACAGATTATCCCTTGAAATCCTGGGCTGCTGACAGCCAAACAGACCTGCTGAGCTTTTTCCAGTCTGACAGAGAACTGACGGCGTCTATCTTTTACACTGTGGCTTTTCAACTGCTTGAGTTCTCGCCCTTTATTGATTTTACAGATGTTGAGGCCTTTCGCAAAAAAACAGGATTTCCCATTACCTTTGGAGACTTGTTGGAAAATCTCTACCAGCTGCTCAACACTCGGACAAAAAATGGCAACCTCTTAATTGATAAGCTAGTCAGCGAGGGTTTGATTCCCGAGGACAATACCCACCACTACTTCAACGGTAAGAGCCTGGCAACCTTTTCCAGCCATGATGCTATCCGAGAGGTGGTTTACGTGGAATCACGCGTGGATACTGATCAAGACGGTCGTCCGGATCTCATCAAGGTCAGCATTATCCGTCCTCGTTACCAAGGGAAAATTCCGGCCGTCATGACTGCTTCTCCTTATCATCAAGGAACCAATGATCCTGCCAGCGACAAGGCTCTCCATGACATGAATGTAGACTTAGTAAAAAAAGAGCCTCATCAAATCAAAGTACAAGATCCTGAGCTCAAATTGCTCCAGCTGGATTTGCCAGTTCCTGCCCAAGAAGTCTCTGAAGCCGAGGAAAAATTGGGTCATATCGGCACCTACACGCTCAATGATTATTTGCTGCCCCGCGGCTTTGCCAATCTCTATGTGTCTGGTGTGGGAACCAAAGATTCTGAAGGCCTGATGACCAGTGGCGACTATCAGCAGATCGAGGCTTATAAGAACGTTATCGATTGGCTAAACGGCCGCTGCCGAGCCTTCACCGACCACATACGCCAGCGGGAAATCAAGGCTACTTGGTCCAACGGAAAAGTGGCTACGACCGGCATCTCCTATCTGGGCACCATGTCCAACGGGCTGGCAACGACTGGCGTAGACGGGCTGGAAGTCATTATCGCCGAAGCTGGGATTTCTTCTTGGTACAACTACTACCGCGAAAACGGCCTTGTCACAAGCCCTGGCGGCTACCCAGGAGAGGACTTTGAATCCCTGACCGAACTGACCTACTCCCGCAACCTGAGGGCTGGTGACTACCTGCGTAACAACGACGCTTATCAGCAAAGCCTAGAGCAGCAGCGCAAAGACCTAGACCGGCAAACTGGCGATTACAATCAATTTTGGCATGACCGCAATTACCTGCTCCATGCAGATAAGGTCAAGGCCGAAGTCGTCTTTACCCACGGCTCTCAAGACTGGAATGTCAAGCCCCTCCATGTCTATAATATGTTCCGAGCCTTACCGCCCCACATCAAAAAGCATCTCTTCTTCCATAACGGTGCCCATGTTTACATGAACAACTGGCAGTCCATCGACTTCCGTGAGTCTATCAATGCTCTGCTGAGCAAGAAATTACTAGCTTGTGAATCAGACTTCGAACTGCCTACAGTCATCTGGCAGGACAACAGCCAAGCTCAAAGCTGGCTGACCTTGGAAGACTTCGGAGGGCAAGAGCAGAATCTTCATCTCCAACTAGGCCAAGACTGCCAATCTATCCAAAATCAATACCCAGAAGAAGACTATAATCGTTTTGCTAAAAACTACCAAAGCTTTAAAACTGAGCTTTTTGAAGATAAGGTCAACCAGATTACTCTGGACTGGACCTTGGAAAAGGACCTCTTTCTCAACGGAGCGAGCCAGCTCAATCTTCGCCTCAAATCCAGCACTGATAAAGGACTGATTTCTGCTCAATTGCTGGACTTCGGACCAGCTAAGCGCCTCACACCGATTCCTACGCCTATTGAGCCTAGAGTCATGGACAACGGCCGCTACTATATGCTGGACAATCTGGTTGAACTGCCCTTTGCCGAAACGCCTCATCGCGTCATCACCAAAGGATTCATCAACCTGCAAAACCGGACCAACCTACTGATGGTCGAAGAAGTCACTCCTGACCAATGGCTGGAATTTTCCTTTGAACTGCAACCAACCATCTATAAGATGAAAAAAGGAGATCAATTGCGCCTCGTCCTCTACACTACAGACTTTGAACATACCGTCCGTGATAAGACCGATTATCAGCTGACGGTAGATTTGAAGCAATCTAGTCTAGATTTGCCGACCATGACATCACATTAATAAAAGAAAAAGGCGCTGAAATTCAGCGCCTTTTCTTTTATCGTAGATTGAGATAGTCCTCTGCATATTTTTTATAATCCGGCTTTTCCTTGCGGTTCATAGCAAAGAGCATACTGCCTGTGAGATAGTCATCGTCTGAATCAGGAATTAACATAATAGCAGTGTTTTTATCTTTCTCAGGAAAGACGATAGAAAATGTTCCGCCATTATCTTTCCGAGTCAGGCTATAATAACTCACCCCATTCTTAAAACCAACTGCATTTTGAGTGTACTCATACTCTTCTTCGTTGACAATGATAGTCTTGTCTTTTATTTCAATGGTCTTTTGTTCACCGCTAGCGTCCTGTACATTCCATTTTCCCTGAATTTTGGGGCTGCCGCTACAGCCAATTAGGATGAAGAGGGATGAGAGCACTATCAACAGCAAAGCTTTTATCTTCTTATTTTTCAAGTTGTCTTCTCCTTGATATATAGATTCATGACCATTCTACTATAAATGCTAAATTTTTGTCAAACCTCTTAGAAATGTTCTTCTTGCCACTTTTCCAAAAAATGATATAATTTGAAGAGTGAAGATTACCGAGGGCTTAGCCCTTGCGAGAGAAAGGAAAGAAAATCTTATGATGAACATGCAAAGCATGATGAAGCAAGCACAAAAGCTGCAAAAACAAATGGAAAAAGGACAGGCAGAACTAGCTGCAACAGAATTCACTGGCAAATCAGCCCAAGATTTAGTTGTTGCTAAACTGACAGGCGATAAAAAGGTAGTCAGCATTGACTTCAATCCGGCCGTTGTGGATCCTGAAGATGTAGAAACTCTGTCAGATATGACTGCGCAAGCTCTGAATCACGCGCTGGCTCAGATTGATGAGGCTACTCAGAAGAAAATGGGCGCTTTCGCAGGCAAATTGCCTTTTTAAGCAAGATAAATAACCTTACCTCTTGACTAAACATAAATCAAGAGATACTCGAACCAGCAAAAAAGACTGAAGAATCTCAGTCTTTTTGATTTATAGTCGTTTCCTCACTAGCCCACTACACAAAATTAAGCAAATCCGCTGCCTTACTCATCAAAAGCAGGGCATAGTCAGGATTGTTCTGCAGTTCCTTGATAGAGCTTTGCACCAGCTCTAAATCATCGGTAATCATGCCGTCAACACCCAGACGGAAGGATTTGCCAATGCTGTCTGCATCGTTGATGGTCCAGTCATAAAGCTTCTTATCCGTCGTCCATAGCTTATCGACAAAGTTTTCATCGAGGGTTGAGTACTCCATCGTATAGCCGGAAGCCTGTGTTCGTGGGAAAATAGTATTGTAGGGCAGGATAAAGAAGGTCGGTATGCTCTCATCATACTGGACTGTCTTGTCAATAACCTGGTAGTCCAAGGACTGAATCTGGTGGCCATAAACCTTGATATTGGCTCCGTATTGGCTCAGGAAACGGTCCATCATATCGTCTGAATCCAAGCTGCTGGTCTTGATTTCTATCAAGAGTCGCTGGCCCATTTGATTGGCTCGTTTGAGATAAGCATCAAAGCTTGAAATTTTGGCAGTGTGTCCATTTTCTGAAATATCTAAAGCCGTCAGCTCTTGCAGAGTCAGCTCTTGCGGTTTAGCATCAACGCCGGCCAAGGCTTTTAGATTGGCATCGTGCATCATGACAAACTGGCCATCCTTGGTCTCCTGTACATCCATTTCGATATAGTCTGGCTTGAGCAGAGCTGTCTTCTCAAGCGACTCAACTGTATTCTGGACACCATTTCCCTGCGAAACTCCACGATGCGAGATGGTCAGAGGGACGTTTTCCAAGGGCAGATTGAGATAGACAAATCCTTCAAGGGCAAAGACAGAGCTAGTGACCAAAAGGATAAACCAGCGCATGAGAGGCAGGCCTTTTCTGTAGCGGTATTCAGACAGCTTACTGTCTGTCAGAAAAGCCACAAACTTAATCAGAAAGTAGGCTACCATAAAGTAATAAGCCAGCTTTATGAGGCAGTAATTGACAAC
Organism: Streptococcus sp. AS14; assembly: GCF_000286495.1. Taxonomy (NCBI): domain Bacteria; kingdom Bacillati; phylum Bacillota; class Bacilli; order Lactobacillales; family Streptococcaceae; genus Streptococcus; species Streptococcus sp. AS14. Next base: position 160,967 of record NZ_ALKI01000012.1, on the reverse strand, counting down.
CGCTGCTGTCAAGGCTATCTGATTGGACTGGCCATCCGCATACTGCTGCAACACTAAAATCGGAATGCTGCTTAAAAGAAAGAAGAGAAAGCTCTTGGCCAGTATCCAAAATAGCTGCCAAGTATAGCGAATCAAGTGTCCCTTGGTCTTCTCCAAACTATACCTAATCGCATCTCGTAGGCGGAAATGCTCAAAAAAGAGCTTGGGCAGGGCAAACATCAGGCGGACAGCTATCAAAAAAAACAGAAAACCTAAAGCATAGATTGATAATTTCATCCATAAGACCGTCTTGAGATAGGTCACGATAAATTCTGGAATCAGAATTTTATTCAAGTAGTAGATTTTGAGAATTTGCCGCAGAAAGGGAAAGATAAAGCCCATATACAGTGCAATAAAGAGGACCTTGCTGGGTCGGGCGTAGCGAATCAGCGAGCCGCTGTCTTTGAAACTTTTCTTAATAAACTGAAAGGCGCTTCGTTCCTCCTCGTCCAGAAGATTGCGGAGCCCCATAAATATCAGTCCAATCTGAAAATAAGCTACAAAGAGGTTGGCCGCAAAAAGTGCTAGAAAGGCTAAGCCAACCCAGACATTTGAAGTCAGAACTTTCAGGGCATTCGTATAAGATAAGAAGAGGTAGCCTGTCTGCTTGAGCAGAGTCTCTGCTGCAAAGGAGTTGAAAGGCACCCAGGCCAGCTCCATGAGCATAAAGACTGTGAAAAAGAGCAACAGAATTTTATCAAGATTGCGATAGAGACGTAAAAGTCCCAGTCTTTGTGATTTCATTTTCTTCCTTTATGTTGTGAACGATACAAAACTTGCTTAAAAGCGATTCTTATTTAAAACAAGGTTGAGACAGATGTCCCAACCTTATTTTTATTTTCCAAATAAACGTGCCCAGAAGCCCTTGCTTTCCTGCTCCTGCACCTTTTCCTTGGCTTCATCCAACTCCAACAGCAAGGTTTCACGCTCATTCATAGCCTTAGCTGTTAGCTGCTGCTGCTGGTCCAACTGCTTATCCTTTTCAGCAATCTGGACATCCTTAATGCGTAGCTGCTCATCTTTCTTAGCCAGCTGGCTGTCCTTAGCCTTAAGCTGCTCATAGAGCCGCACAATCTCAGCATTTTTTTCGTCCACCAAGATTTCCATCAGCTCGCGTTGCTTCACATCTTCGCTGACAGGTTCATCTTCAAAAATAGTTTTCTTATAAATCTCTTCCAGCTTAATCAAGCCGCTGCGGGTCACCACCGTGACTCCTTTTTCATTCTTTTCCGTATCTTCTGGTGGCAGTGCCTTGACACGATTGTTAATCGCCTGGCGGCTAACTCCAAGAATCTCGGCTAACTCGCTGACTGTCTTTTCAATTGCCATAATTTCCTCAAAAACTTTTTCTAGTTTGTAGATACCTAAATCTTATCATATCAAGCCTTAACTGTCAAATTTCACAATATTTTTTGAGCCTGACTCCTATCTTTTTAGCCCTTTTTTATGATACAATGAGACAGATTAGTCTAGTAAAAGAAATGAAAAAATCAAATGAATTTAGAAGCCTAGAGATGTTCAGCTACAACCTTCCAAGAACGTCTACAAGATAGCAAATCCTGCTCACCAAGGAAGCACAAGATTTCTGACTAACTGATAGAAACCACTCTCCACGAAAGGAAAAGACCAATGAAGTATTTCGACACAATCATCATCGGAGGAGGACCGGCTGGCATGATGGCTGCCATTTCCAGTTCTTTCCACGGGCAGAAGACCCTGCTCCTCGAGAAAAATAAACGACTGGGCAAGAAACTAGCTGGTACAGGTGGCGGGCGCTGCAATGTGACCAACAACGGAAACCTAGATGACCTCATGGCCGGTATTCCAGGCAACGGGCGCTTTCTTTACAGCGTCTTTTCCCAGTTTGACAACCATGATATCATCAACTTCTTTACAGAAAACGGTGTCAAACTCAAGGTCGAAGACCACGGCCGTGTTTTCCCAGCGACAGACAAGTCCCGCACCATTATCGAATCTTTGGAAAAGAAAATTGCAGAGCTGGGCGGCACTGTCATCACCAATACTGAAATTGTCTCCGTCAAAAAAACTGATGAGCTTTTTACTGTCAGATCCAGCGACCAGACTTGGACCTGCCAGAAATTGATTGTGACGACTGGCGGCAAGTCCTACCCTTCAACTGGCTCGACAGGATTTGGCCACGATATTGCCCGACACTTCAAGCACACAGTGACTGACCTGGAAGCTGCTGAAAGTCCTCTTTTGACTGACTTTCCTCACAAAGCGCTTCAGGGGATTTCGCTAGACGATGTGACCCTGAGCTACGGAAAGCATGTCATTACCCACGACCTGCTCTTTACCCACTTTGGCCTATCAGGTCCGGCAGCCCTGCGCTTGTCTAGCTTTGTCAAAGGCGGCGAAACTATCTATCTGGATCTTCTGCCGCAGATGAGGAAGCAGGATTTGGCAGATTTTTTAGAAGAACATCGGGAAAAATCTCTGAAGAACTGTCTGAAAATCCTCCTACCCGAACGAATGGCAGACTTTTTTGCCCAGCCCTTTCCCGAGAAAGTCAAACAACTCCATATCAGTGAAAAAGAGGACCTCATCAAGCAAGTCAAAGAACTGCCCATCCCTGTCACTGGCAAAATGTCCCTGGCCAAGTCCTTTGTCACCAAGGGTGGCATCAGTCTCAAGGAAATCAATCCTAAAACCCTGGAAAGCAAACTCGTTCCCGGCCTCCACTTCGCTGGAGAGGTCCTAGACATCAATGCCCACACGGGTGGCTTCAATATCACATCTGCCCTCTGCACCGGCTGGGTGGCAGGGAGCTTGCAGTATGAGTGATTGTTTAGATTCCACCATTCATCTCAAACAAAAGGAAGAAACAAATGAATCGACTGGAAAATGTAGAATTCGTCAATATGTGCATGATTTATGACGGAGAAAAAGTTCTCGTCCAAGAACGAGTGAAGTCTGACTGGCCCGGCATCACTTTTCCTGGCGGGCATGTAGAGCGTGGAGAATCTTTTACCGATGCAGTTATCAGAGAAGTCAAAGAAGAAACTGGATTAACCATATCTAAGCCTCAACTTTGCGGCATAAAGGATTGGTATGATGATAAAGATTTTCGTTATGTCGTCCTGCTCTATAAGACAAGGCACTATTCTGGTGTACTGCAATCCTCAAATGAAGGAAAGGTCTGGTGGGAAGATTTTAAAAATCTGTCCCATTTAAAGCTGGCAACCAGTGACATGTCTGATATGCTGCGTGTTTTTTTAGAAGATGATTTAAGTGAATTCTTTTACTATAAAGACGATGACGACTGGCTTTATGACTTGAAGTAGAATAAAATAGGCTAGGAAATTCCTAGCCTATTTATTTCACATTTGTCTGCACATAAGCAGCAATCACATCTGCTGTGTACTGGGCAGTTCCTGATCCAAATTGATCGATATTCTTCTTGAATTCTGGATTGTGGACATAGCCCTGACCGATGTGGGCAAAGACTTGCAGTGAGCAGTCAAAACCGTAAGTACGAATGGCTTGCAAGAGACGCGCTGCCTGCTCTTGATTTTCTGCTGCTTCAACTGGCAAGCCTTGCTGCATATTCTCTGCCATACTTTGAAAAACTTGATTGAAGGCTGCGGTAGATTCTTCTTCCCGTCCATTTTGACGAGCCAATGCTTCTGACATGACTTCTTGACCGTATTCTTCGACGGCTTCTTGATGATATTTGTGATTGTCTTCGTAGGTAAAGCCTGCGAATTTTTCTTTCATTGTCATTTTTCTTTCTCCCTTTTCGTCTTGGATGGTTTTTTGTAAGGTGGAAATCAAGGTGTCCAAGCGGTCTCTTTCCTGCTGCAAATACTCTAACTGCCTAACCAGATGCGGCAATAAGGCCTGATCATCCTGACTCAGCAGCTCTGCTATTTTCTCTAAGGAAAAGCCTAGATACTTATAGTAAAGAATGACCTGCAGCCGCTCTAAATCAGCTTGGTTATATGTCCGATAGCCATTTTCTGATTTGTCAGGGACTAAAAGTCCGATTTTGTCGTAATGATGCAGGGTTTTGACAGAGACTCCCGAAAGCTGCGCAGCTTCTTTGATATGGTACATGATAGACCTCCTTACCACTATAGTATAAGCCCTGACCTAAGGTCAGGGTCAAACTTTTTTAAAAATTTTTTTAACCGCCGTAGTTCTTCCAAAGTGGCTAGCAATTACTTACGAGAAATCATGGCAATAAAGCCCAGTTTTTCTTGATTCTTTTGGAACATCTTAAACATCTTCATAAACTGGCCGTAGTTCTCTTTTTTAAGGGCGTTGAAGCAGATTTTCAGAGTGCCACCCAGCCCTTCGTCATATATCATCCCTCGAAGACTCATCAAGGTCATTTCGCCAACAAAGGTGTCCACACGGTCAAAAGCATGAGAACGTGCCAGCTTAATCCAAGAACCTTCTGTCAACGGACCAACATTGACATTAATCGCACGAGATAGCTCTTCTCGGACATTCTCATCTTTTTGCTTGAGCATGACGTCGTGGGTGAGGAGCACTCCACCTGGCTTCAGCACCCGGTAGTACTCATCCATACATTTAGCTTTCCCCTTATCCGTCTGCATGGTCAGCATAGCTTCATTGATAACAATATCAAAAGAATTGTCATCATAAGGCAGCTTCATGGCATTAGCCTGCTCAAATGTGACGAGTTCACTAACACCAGCTTTGTCACCATTAAGCTTAGCCTGAGCCAGCGCAGCCTTATCCAAATCAACTGCAGTAATTTGGCAGCCATATTTTTTAGCTAGCTCGATTGTTGTGGTCCCCATATTGCAGGCAACTTCTAGAACTTTCTTTTTGCTGGAAAAATGCCCCTGCTCAATCAGCCAGTCCGTTGCCAGCTTGCCACCGGGACGAAGGCGTTTCTTTCCTAATTTTGCTAAAAATTTATGACCTGCTTCTGCCATTTCCGAACCTCCATGATTTTTATTGCTTCCATTATAGCATAAAATATTATATTTTCAGATAATTCTTAGAATTTAGCAAAAAAAAGACCGAATCGACCGATTCAATCTGTCTTGTGTCTTCTTTACAAGCCAAGAAATCCAGCTAGATAGCGCAGCAAGGCCACCAAGACTACACCAAACACAACAGTTGTAATTAAGTTCTTATACTTAAAAGCCACATAGCTAGTCGGAAAAACGGCCATTAAATCCAGCCATTTAAAGCTCGGCAACTGACCTGTTTTAGCATTGGTGACACTGGATAAAATAAGGGCAAAGATAATGGAAACTGGCAGATATTTGAGGAAACGCTCTGCCATAGGCGGAAGACCCTTGTACTTGACTAGGATAAAAGGCAAAATCCGTGGAATCCAAGTGACCAGGGCTGACAAAAGAATAGCCAGCAAAATATATTTACTTATCATCCAAAAGCACCCCCACTGTACAGCCTAGCAAGGTTGCAAAAAGCACCGCCAGCGAATTTTGAAGCAGCATGGTCAGGAGCAAGTAGGCAAGACCCACCACGCCCAAGACCAAAAAGAGCTTCTTTATCTTGACCCGGCGCAGCATGATTGTAAACTGAGAAGAAAAAATGCCAATAAACATGGCGACTAGGGCAAAGTCCAGGCCGAAGCTCTCAGGATTGGGCAGAAGGGCACCGAGGGCAGTTCCCAAAATAGACCCCAAAATCCAAGCAGTATAACTCATGAAATTGTTACCCATCATCCAGCTAGCAGCGATTTCCTCTGTATGTGCCCGCTCTCCCATCAAGACCCCATAAGATTCATCTGTCAAAAAAGAGCCAATGACAATGTTCTGAGCTAAGCTAGACTTACGAAAAAGAGTTGACGCATGCAGACAAAGCAGAAGATGCCGAATATTGATGAGAAAAACAGTCAGTGCAATGGCTAAGACCGGCGCCTGCTGGGTAAATAAACCAATCATGGCAAACTGGGCACTGCCCGCATAAACCAGAATACTCATCAGCCCCATCTCCAAGGGATTCATATAGGGCGCCGCCATGATGCCGCAGGCTAAGCCAATCCCAATATAGCCCAGAGCTGTTGGCACTGCTGCTTTTGCACCTTGTTTAAATGTCTGTCCGCGCATTCTTCTCCTTTACTCCATGGTTTCAAAAGCCAGGCTTGGCTTAGCATTGAGGTCCAAACTGGCAAAATTCTCCTTGTTCCACTCACTGACACTAGCATAAGCAATCATACCAGCATTGTCACCGCAGAGCCGCAGAGGCGGAATGATCACCTTAACATCCTGAATCTCAGCAGCCAAGCGTTCTCTCAAGCCTTGATTAGCCGCAACACCGCCCGCCACGACTAGAGTCTTGACTGGATATTTTTCCAGGGCTTTCTTAGTCTTGGCCATGAGAATATCCATAACCGCTGCCTGAAAGCTAGCAGACAAGTCTTGATTAGACAAAACCTCTCCTTTTTGTTGGGAATTGTGGTGCAGATTGATAAAGGCTGACTTGAGACCGGAAAAAGAAAATTCCAGATTGTCTTCCTTAATCATGGCCCGCGGAAAATCATAAATATCCTGTCCCTCATGAGCCAGCTGATCAATCTCCCGGCCTGCTGGATAGGTCAGCCCCATGACTCGACCGACCTTATCATAGGCTTCACCGACCGCATCATCGCGAGTTTCCCCCACAATCTTATAGTCACCAGCCTGACTAACATAGACCAGCTCAGTATGGCCGCCACTGACCAAAAGAGCCAGCAAGGGAAATTCCAAGGGCTCCACGCTCTGAGCTGCCATCAGGTGCCCGGCCATATGATTGACTGGAATCAAGGGAATATCGTGAGCCCAAGCAAAGGACTTAGCCGCTGCCAAGCCGACCAAAAGGGCCCCAACCAGACCAGGACCATAGGTAACGGCCACTGCTGTGACTTGCTCCTCGCTAATCCCTGCTTCTGCCAAGGCCTCCTCAATGCAAACCGTAATGACCTCCACATGGTGACGGCTGGCCACTTCTGGTACCACTCCGCCAAAACGCTTGTGGCTCTCAATCTGGCTAGCAATGACATTGCTCAAAAGCTCAGCCTCATTGTTCAGAACCGCCACACTGGTCTCATCACAGGACGTCTCAAAAGCTAAAATATATCTATCTTTCATGGACCTCTCTTTTCATGACTATCGCGTCTTCCGCCGGCGCATGGTAGTAGGCCTTTCGCCGCGCGATTTCTTCAAATTTTTCTTTTTTGTAAAATAGCAGAGCTGGCTTGTTGGACTCCCTCACTTCGAGGAAAATTTCTTTGTCTACTGGCAAAAAGTCAAACAAGGCTGTCGCAATTTTCTGCCCCTGATAGTTAGGCAATACAGCAATCTGCAGAACTTCTGCTTCAAAGTCTGTATCCTGCCAGACTAAAAAGCCGACAAGCTGACTCCCATCTTCTGCTAGCGCACATCTATTCACATTCGAGAGCAGGACCTCTTCCAATTGACCCACAGTCCAAGGGCTGACCGCATAGACTGCAAGTAAGAGCTGTTCCAGCTCTTCTGCTAGAACTGCCACGTCCACATCCGAGCTGTCGCTCCATTTTCTCAACTTAATCATAGGCGCTGAATGTAAGAATTACTGGATTCCTGGTGGGTCTTGAGCCAATTTTCCTCGGCTTCTACCCGCTTGAGATAGTTAGGAACAAAGTCATGAATAGACTGGGCTGGCAGGTCTAAACCGAGACGACCAATAACTGCCGCATCTGGTAAAGTCGGCTGAACCGATACCCCAGGAAGAGCAGCTTCAATCTGCTCCGCAAACACTGCAGTCTCTCCGACAAAGGTGACTGGCTGATCAGCAACGCCAGCTATTTCCAAAACCTCTGCCAATGGCAGATGAGCCTCCGGCCGTACAGACTGACCAGACTGATAAAAGCCAGCATAGACATTATTGCGGCGGGCATCCATGACAGGAATGACCAAACCTTCCACCTGCTCTGGGACTAAAGCCAGCAAACTAGACACACCGACCAGCTCAATCTTGAGAGTATGAGCCAGAGTCTTGGCTGTCGCCACCGCAATTCTCAGACCTGTGTAGCTGCCTGGACCCTGCGCCACCGCGATACGATCCAAATCTGTCGGTTTCATGTCCAGACTATTCATCAGAAAATCGATAGCTGGCATAAGGGTAATGCTATGATTTTTCTTGATATTGAGCGTCACCTGTCCCAAGAGCTCCTTATCATGCAAAAGGGCCAAGGACAGAGCTTTGTTGGACGTATCCATCGCTAAAATGTTCATCATTCTTTTCCTTACTCGATTGTTTGCCTCTTATTATACTATAAAAGCAGCGACAAGCATAGACTCAGGACAGAAAACTACCTAGATAAGTCAAGAAATTCCAGAAAAAGCTTTCAATACTTTTCTGACTTACACCTTTTACTATTCCCTTATTTTATGTTATAATCATTATAATTGTAACGAATCAGGATTAATCTACTACTCAGAATTAAATAAAAGAAAACAGCTAATCAGCTGTTGTTTTCTGCAGGTTAATCATGAAAATATGAAAGGAAATGTAATGATTTACAAAGTTTTTTATCAGGAAACAAAAGAGCGCAGCCCGCGCCGTGAAAAGACACGCGCCCTCTATTTGGATATTCAAGCTGACAGTGAGTTGGAAGGCCGCATTCAGGCTCGTAAGCTCATCGAAGAAAATACCCCTTACAATATTGAATTTATCGAGCTCTTGTCTGACAAACACCTCGAATACGAAAAAGAGTCAGGCACTTTTGAATTAACGGAGTTCTAACCCATGGCATATACCTTAAAACCCAAAGAAGTTGGCGTTTTTGCGATTGGTGGGTTAGGCGAAATTGGTAAAAACACCTACGGGATTGAATACCAAAACGAAATTATCATCGTAGACGCCGGCATCAAGTTCCCAGAAGACGACCTGCTAGGAATCGACTATGTCATTCCCGACTACTCTTATATCGTGGAAAATATTGACCGCGTAAAAGCTGTCCTCATCACCCACGGGCACGAGGACCATATCGGCGGTATCCCTTTCCTGCTCAAGCAAGCCAATGTTCCGATCTATGCTGGTCCTCTAGCTCTGGCCCTCATTCGCGGCAAACTAGAAGAGCATGGACTTTTGCGCGATGCCAAGCTCTATGAAATCAATCAAAACACAGAACTGCAGTTCAAGCATCTGAAAGCTACTTTCTTCCGGACAACCCACTCTATTCCAGAGCCTTTGGGAATTGTCATCCATACGCCGCAGGGTAAGATTGTCTGTACCGGTGACTTCAAGTTTGACTTTACACCAGTCGGTGAGCCGGCAGACTTGCACCGTATGGCTGCTCTGGGTGAGGAAGGCGTTCTCTGTCTCCTATCTGACTCGACCAATGCTGAAGTGCCGACCTTTACCAATTCCGAAAAAGTGGTTGGACAGTCTATTATGAAGATTATTGAAGGCATCCACGGACGGATTATTTTCGCCTCTTTTGCTTCAAACATCTTCCGGCTCCAGCAGGCAGCAGATGCAGCTGTTAAGACCGGCCGTAAGATTGCGGTCTTTGGCCGATCCATGGAAAAGGCTATTGTCAACGGGATTGAGCTGGGCTATATCAAGGTTCCCAAAGATACCTTCATCGAGCCAAATGAGCTCAAGGACTATCCAGCTGGCGAAGTACTGATTATGTGTACCGGAAGTCAGGGTGAGCCGATGGCAGCCCTGTCTCGGATTGCCAATGGTACTCACCGTCAGGTTCAGCTGCAACCTGGAGATACAGTCATCTTCTCATCCAGTCCTATCCCTGGAAATACGACCAGCGTTAACAAGTTGATTAACATCATTTCCGAGGCTGGTGTAGAAGTGATTCACGGTAAGATTAACAACATCCACACCTCTGGACACGGTGGCCAGCAAGAGCAGAAACTCATGCTTCGCTTGATCAAGCCTAAATATTTCATGCCAGTCCATGGTGAATACCGTATGCAGAAAGTCCATGCAGGTCTAGCCGTTGATACTGGAGTACCAAAAGACAATATCTTCATCATGAGCAATGGTGATGTGCTGGCTCTGACAGCTGACTCAGCTCGTATTGCCGGCAGCTTCAACGCTCAGGATATTTATGTTGATGGGAACCGCATTGGTGAAATCGGAGCTGCAGTCCTGCGCGATCGTAAAGACCTGTCAGAGGACGGTGTTGTCCTGGCTGTCGCAACAGTTGACTTTGAGTCCAAGATGATCTTAGCTGGTCCAGACATTCTCAGCCGCGGTTTTATCTACATGCGCGAATCAGGCGATCTCATCCGCCAAAGCCAGCGTATCCTCTTCAATGCCATTCGCATTGCACTCAAGAATAAAGACGCAAGCGTCCAATCTGTCAGCGGCGCTATCGTCAACGCCTTGCGTCCTTTCCTCTACGAAAGCACCGAGCGCGAACCCATTATTATTCCGATGGTGCTTACACCAGACGAAGAAAACTAAAAATAAGCTTTGCTAGATTTAGCGAGGCTTATTTTTCTGCTTTATTTTTTGTTCGAGAGGCATGCTTGATAATCCAAGCGCAACTCGGACTCAATTCTTCCTTTTGCCAAGCTTGAATGATACACTCAAACTTTTCAGGAGCTTCTTTATATAAATCATTCAGATTATTAGCGACACTCTTTTGGATTGATTTATCCCTATCATCCTTTAAATTCCTTAAAATAGCGGTAAATTCATCAAAATAATCTAAGACCACAGTCTGCTTCTTAGCCCAAGGCAGCCGGATACGCATACACTCGCTGGCTAACCTGCGGACACGCATATTCTCATCTTGGCTCCACTCTAGCAGTAAATCCATCGTAGCTTTAGGATAATTAGCCAGCAAGGGCCGCATGGAAAATTCTCCAGTAAATCGCTTGGTTAATTCCTTACTAAAGGCTGCACTTAACTCGAATTCCTGACCTCCGTAAAGTTCTACGTATTTGCCAATCGGCCACAACCAGTACCCCTCTGAAAACATCCCTAAGCCGCCCTCTAACTCTGGACCAAGTATCTGCTCAAAAACTTTAAGAGAATCAGCATAAGAAAACGTCAAGCATTCTTTGATACTCTTGGCCAACAGCTCTTGACGCTGAGTAAATTCCAAAGACTCTAAGTCGCTTTCAACTAGAGACATAAAATGCTGAGCATCAAATTTATCTGTGGCTTCTTGCAAACGACGACTCAAATCCTCCGCATAAACCAAATCATAATAATCCTTAACCTTTTTCGCCATGATTTTTAAATCCCCTTAACAGACTTCTCACTGCTCCTCTGACTTCTGCTTCTCCCTCTTTCTCAGCTAGAAAAAGAGACAACTCATTCAAGGCACCTGAAATCATATGAGCCGCCATATCCAGATCAATAGAGATAAGTCTTCCTTCTTTAGATAAAATGTCTAATTGCTCTCTCAAATGAAAGAAAGAATTAGCCTCGTCCTGACGACGCCACTCTTTCCACTCAACGACATTGGGACCATCAAGCAGGAGAATGCGTTTATTTTCGATCAAGGTCGCAAAACGAACAAAAGCAACACAGCCTTCCACCAACTGCTCCCAAGAATCCTGTGCTTCCAGGGCGTTTTTTTCTACATAAGATCCCAGTTCGGATTGAATTTGTGCCAGTACGGCGGTAAATAAAGTCTTCTTATTCCCGAAATGGTGATAAAGCGCGCCTCTTGTCATTCCCAATTCATCTACAACTTCTTCCAAGGAAGTTTCTGCATAACCCTTTAAAGAAAAATGTTTCCGTGCGATAGCTAATATTTTCTTGCTTGTCTCTAGAGAAGCCTGCTGCTTTTTATTCATCTTCACTCTCCAAATAATTTGCCGCAAATTCAGCGCTAGGTGGAATGACTTGAATGACATCAACCAAAACAGAACCAGGCGCTTCCACAATGAAATGGCGCTGGCCAAAATCTTCACTCTTAATGGGAAGAAGGAACTCCATTTCTCCTTGCTGACGCAATTCTTCATAAAGAAAATCCACATTGTCAACTTCGATATTGATGATTAGACCACTCGCCTTAGACTGGTAGGCTTGTGGCACTGTCCCATGCTTGCTATCAATAAAAGCAAGCTCAAAACCACTCTCGATATTCTTTAAACTAATATACCAATCTGAACGGAAGGTTTCCTGAAATTGGAAATAGTCAATGAAAAATTGTGCAGCTTGATGGACATCTTCGCTCATTAAAACGGGGTATAAACTGGTAATCATTTGTTCTCCTTTTCTTAAGTTTTATTTTAACATACATACTGAATGTATGCAAATTAATATTAAAAAACAGAAGCCAAATTGGCTTCCGTCTATTTGAGAATGGCTTCGTTTAATCGCTTGATAAAATGATATTTGGTAATGCCCTTTTGTGGGACATCTGTTAGACTGGCGTAGATTTCATAGCCTTGCTTGATGTAAAAATCCCTGGCCTGATAAGATTTAGTGGACAAGGTAATGCTAGTTACTCCAGCTTCTGCAGCCTTTTCTTCTAATTCTGCCAAAAGACTGGCTCCTAGGCCTTTTTTCTGATGTTCTTTATCCACCACCAAAGCCTTGATATGAATGTTTTCCAACACCTGTTGAGCATGGAGCAAGGCAATTAACCGGCCATCTTTCTCCCGCCTTAGATAATAATCTTGAGGTTCAAGTTTTTCAAGCATATCTGGACCAAAACAAGCCTCATATTGCTCATCAAAAACCCGCTTAATAAAATCATGAAATTCTTCCATCTTTCTCCTCCTCCATGAAAAAGCAGGGGATATGCCAATCCTCCTGCTCTACGTTTAGTATAAATCTAGATAATTATCCACTTCCCATTGAGAGACGAAGGTTGCATAGCTAGCCCACTCAATACGCTTAGCTTCTAAGAAGCTTGTATAGATATGCTCGCCAAGAGCCGCTTTAACGACTTCGTCTTCTGTCAAGGCCTTCAAGGCATTGTGAAGAGTAGACGGCAGGTCTGTAATTCCAGCTTCCTTCCGCTCCTCTGGAGTCATGATATAGATATTCTCTTCGATTGGTGCTGGAGCTTCGATTTTATTTTCGACACCGTGCAGTCCAACTTCCAAGAGAACAGCCATAGCAATATATGGATTGGCCATCGGGTCAACGGAGCGCAACTCCAAGCGAGTACCCATACCACGAGAAGCCGGCACGCGCACCAACGGTGAACGATTGCGTCCTGCCCAAGCGATATATACTGGCGCTTCATAGCCAGGAACCAGACGTTTGTATGAGTTAACCGTTGGGTTCATGATAGCTGTATAGTTATAAGCATGATTAATCAAACCACCCAAGAAATGGTAGGCTGTTTCTGACAGCTGCATACCTTTTGGATCTTCTGGATCGAAGAAGGCATTATTTCCGTCTTGATCAAAGAGGGACATGTTACAGTGCATACCAGATCCCGCAATACCAAACTTCGGCTTAGCCATAAAGGTCGCATACAGACCGTGCTTACGAGCAATAGTTTTGACAACCAGCTTGAAAATCTGAATCTTATCACAAGCACGAAGCACTTCGTCATACTTAAAGTCAATCTCGTGCTGGCCAACTGCTACCTCATGGTGACTAGCTTCTACTTCAAAGCCCATCTTGGTCAGGACATTGACGATTTCCCGACGAGTATTATCTGCCAAGTCTGTCGGCGCCAAGTCAAAATAACCACCCTTGTCATTTACTTCCAGCGTCGGGTCCCCATTTTCATCCAACTTAAAGAGGAAGAACTCTGGCTCTGGTCCGAGGTTAAAGGATTTGAAGCCCAGCTCTTCCATATGCTTGAGGGCACGCTTGAGGTTGCTGCGAGGATCCCCTAGAAACGGTACATGATCCGTCGTATAAACATCACAAATCAGGCCCGCTACACTGCCGTTTTCATCTCCCCAGGGAAAGACTGTCCAAGTATCCAGATCAGGATAAAGATACATATCTGATTCATTGATACGGACAAAACCTTCGATGGAAGAACCATCAAACATGGCTTTATTGGATAAGACCTTGTCAAGCTGTTCATCCGTGGCAGGAATTTCCACATTCTTCATAGTCCCTAAAATATCAGAGAACATAAGACGAATAAAGGTAACATTTTTCTCTTTTACTTCGCGACGGATATCAGCTGCTGTAATAGACATTAAATTTCTCCTTGTAATTCAAACAAAATAGCTATGGTCGACGCATCTGACCAAAGGTTGGCAGAGAAGAAGCAAAACGGCCTTGCTGCAAGATGTCATGATGCAGGGCACGGCGGACATCTTTGTCACTAATGGTCTTGCGGGACTTGGCTTCACGCTCAGCATATTTCCTCTTAATCGTAGCGATATTATGGCCTTCCGAAATATAATCCTTAATTTCTAAAAGGCGGTCCATATCATTCAAAGAATACATCCGACGATTTCCCTCATTCCGAGCAGGGGTAATCAGATTCTGGTCTTCATAATAACGGATCTGACGGGCAGATAGGTCCGTCAGTTTCATAACACTGCCGATGGGAAAGACTGCCATGTTTCGGCGAAACTCTTTTTCCTTCATTCAAATTCCTCTCTACGCACTATTATAGGACGAAATAAATCTTATGTCAAGAAATAATGTCAGATTTTCTTACACGGATTTTATTTTTTCTTTTCAAAGATGGCTCGCAGCCGATCTATATCAGAATTTACCAGAATTGCAACAAAGACTCCCATAAAGGTTTCAAAGATTCTGGCAAAGACATACAAGATGGTATCTTCCGGCCGAATGGACAGGGTAATAATCAGCATAGCTGATACTCCGCCAATGACTCCAGCCTTGTTGTTCATGGCGACATTGGTCATGATTGTCAGCATGGTACAGACCGGCACCAAAAGGAGGGTGACCCAATACTGCTCCTTAAAAACACTATTGACAATGAAAAATAGCAGAGCGTAAAAACCACCGATGCTGTTTCCCAAGATTCGCGATGTCCCGAAGTGGACACTCTGATCAAAATCCTCACGAAGACTAAAGACTGCAGTCAAAGCACCGATTTGCAGGCCTTTCCAACCAAAAAGCCCAAAGAGCAGTAGAATGATGAAAACAGCCAGACCGGTTTTAAAGGTACGCATGCCCAGACGAAATTTCGATTTATCAAACTTGTACTTATTGAAATAACTCATTAGTCTCCTTCCAGGAAATCCTCCCTCTCTTCATTTTAACATATTTCGCCTCAAAAAAACTCTTTCTGCTTAGGAGATTTCCCACACAAAGAAAAAGCCCTATCAGCTAGCGCGGCAGGGTCTCTTCTGAAAAAAAGCTGAGACATTATCTGTCCCAGCCTCGTTTTTATTATCTTTAGTTTGGATAAATATAAGTAACGCCACCCATAAATTCATTTGGGTTAAAGTAGCCACGATAGTTGTTAATCTGCTTTTGGTGATTGTAGTTCGCTTCCAAGACTTGGATAGAGCTGTCGCTTTGCACATCTGTCACATAAGCAACATGTCCGTATTCGCCACCATCCCAAACTGCAATAGCGCCTGCTACTGGGACATTTCCTGTTGCATAACCCTGAGCACCAGCATTGATTGCCCAAGTATTAGCATTGCCCCACCAGTTGCTCGCCCAAGGAGCCATTTCTTTCACGCCCCAGGTACATTGGCCGATTGGGTAAGAATTGCCATAGTCAGTTGGTGTATTTAAGACAACATCTTCGGTATCAGATACCAAAGCAGCATCGCTTGTCGCTTCATAAGCTGGAGCACTGTATGGATTGTAAGTCTGTGCCAAAGCTGTACCATTTACTTGCAGCACATCTCCTGGGTTAATCGTATCAAAAATTGATTTTCCATTATTGGCAGCAAGTTCGTAAGGATTCATCCCATTGGCGCTAGCAATGGCAAAAAAAGAGTCCCCTTGCTGGACAACGTAAGAATCTGCATTGACAGCTTGAGCGCCGATTGTCGCCAAAAAAGCTGTAGAAGTTAAACCAAGAGTTGCTTTAGCAAATGCTTTTTTCATAACTGAATTTCTCCGTATTATTTGATGATAAAAAAATCATACCTCATTTACATGTCAGTTTTTTTAGAGTTATGTTTTTGTCATGTTACAAATGATTTAGACTTTTGCTACATGAGATTTTGCAGTATTTTTAAAGATAAAAAGGCTAGGGATTCCCTAGCCTCATCTATTATCAGTCTTCTTTACCTTTCAATTTTACTAGACCTAAAGCACCAATAATGGCTGCTAAACCTAGATATGGCAGATAGACTGCATCTTTGGCTCCCGTTTCTGGCAGAAGAGAAACAGGAATCTTTTTAGCCACTGGAGTTGGATTGGCTCTTCTTGGATCGTTTACATCTGAAACAATCAGATGCTGTGACTTAGGAGTGACTGTTGTAACTGTATTTGAAGCATAGACCACACGATTGACGGTATTGATGTAGGTATTTTCAAAAGTACCCGCAGCAATCCGCTTCATCTGTAGATAGGTTTCAGCCTGAAAAGCTGAATCCAGAGAAATAGTCTCTAAGAATTCTTCCTTGAAACGAATAGAAATCAAGCCTTTCTCAAGATCAACATTCGCAGCTGTATATTCAGTCAAATCTGTACCAGCCTTTATCACCTTACCATCTTTGAGCGTGATGTCTACTTTGGCAAAGGTTTTGTAAGCCCCCGTGTACTCATCGCCTCGTTGATCATAATCATCCACAAAGCTATAGTCTGTCAACTCTTCAGAGTGGTTAGCAGGGATTAAGCCGCCGATGAGACGGTAGTTAAAGTGCCGTCCCAAAGTCAGTTCCTTGCCATCCAAGTTCTCTGCACTTGCTGGATCAAGGCTCAGGGTAATATCTTTTTCAGGACTGATTTTAGGAACATTGTTCACGACTACGTCTGTCGCATAACCATTTCCAAAGTCAATTTGATAAGCCCGGTTCTCGAATTTACCGCCTGTGCGGCCCATTCCTTCTTTGACAGCCATAGGGCTTGTTATCGTCAAAGACTTACCTGTTACGACATATTGGTCATAAAAAGCTTGGGCATCTTCTGCCGCGAAGAGTTGGAAAGAACCTTTAACAGTGATATTGGCCTTTTGAAGGAGCTCTCGAACTGCTGCAGGGGCTGTTTCAAGGCTCTCGTAGTGGGTCACTGTCACACCCGCCACAGCTTTGCCATCCGCATCTACTAGCTTGACTAATTCCGGACGAAGTTCAAGCGCTTCTTCCGGATAGTCATCTACATAGTAGAAACCTTTTTGAATCGTGCTCTTAGATGACTTGTCACCCTTATACTGATCCAAATCCCAAGTCAGCTCATAATAGTTGGTCGAGCCAGCCAAGACTTCCTTGCCATCAATCACCAATCCTGCCTTGTTTTTATTGACCTTGGTTGGCTTGATGTAATTATTGCTAGGATTATCTGAATCATCAGGCTTGCCTGGCGTAGTCACGCGTACTACGTTTGAGCGGACACCATAGGCATCATTGACTGTCAGAGTGAAATTATTAGTATAGGTTGCGCCATCATTGAGTACTCGGCCAACCACTGTTGGAAAGAGCGTAGCAACTTCTTTGGTCCTATCAGCGTTATAAGTAGCTAAGGTTGCTGCAGTTGCTTTAAATGTCACTGTGTGACTAGCCTTATCATAGCTGACGTCAAAACCTGCGCTAGCAGCTTTTGTAGCTTCTAAGTCAAATTCATAACCACTTGGCAACGGATCAGCAATGACAAAAGAAGTCGTCTCGCTGCGTCCAGCTGGAAGAGCTTCTGTCTTTAAGGCAAACTGAACGACGGACTGCTTAGCCACCAGAGTCTTATCAATATTGGTGCCTTGGTCATTTTGAATCTCTTTATTAATCTGCGGTTGAGATTGCAAGAGATGATAATGATAATGCACAGTCGGAGCTACTGGTGCTGCTGGCTCTTTTTGATAAACAGGCTCTGCTGGTGAGGTTGGCAGCGGGCTATAAGTTGGTTCTACCGGCTTATTAGGCTCCGGTGTATCTGGTGTAGGAGTTGGCGCTTCCGGCTCCTTCTCATAAGTCGGTGCTGCCGGAGGGGTTGGCTCTTTTTCATAGGTCGGTTCTACCACTGCTGGCCGGACAGTTTTTTCTACTTCATAGCTTGGCTCAGAAGGCTTACTAGGCTCTGGTGTTTCCGGTGTACGCGTCGGTGGCGTCGGTTCTTTTTCATAAGTCGGTGCTGCCGGAGGGGTTGGAAGAGCCTTCGGTGTTGGTGCAGTTGGAGCTGGATCCAAAGGCTTAAGTGCTTCTTCACTTGGCACTGCAGGAGCTGTAGGAGCTACGGGCGCTTCCGGTTCTTCTACTGTGATGATTGGCAGATCAGTCGCTCGGACATCACCATTAATCGCAAACCAAATATTTGGTTTCTTAGGAGCTAGTTTGTCAGCCCTACGTGGATCAGTAGCTTCTGGCTGGCCTAACACTTCAGAAGAGGAAATTGTTCCAATCGTCATACTGTTGGTTGTACCAGAAATTTCTACCGCTCCTGCCCCATACCATGAGTTAGGAGCATCTGTAGTGTCCCAGCCTGAGTCCGGCTGAGCATTCTTATACATGGTAAAGCGAGATCCGCCAACTCCTTTTTTGAAGTTTTCAGACTCGGTCGCATAGATTTGGCCGTTCTTTTCACCAATAGATGAACCCGAAATCTTGTTGAAAGTTCCGGTATAATCTTTGGCCATTTCGATAGAGTTAGCTTCACGGTTGAGGGAAGCCACGGACATCAAGGCCTGGTCAAAATTAATCGGTTGGCCTTTATCATCATAAAAGACAAATTCCGTCTTCACAAAGAGAGAGGTTGCATCTTCAAAATTTCCTGTATAAGCTGAAGCAAACACTCCCATTGTCGGGTCTTTAAAAATACCTAACCAGGCCTTATCATTGCGGAATTGAGAGCTTGGATCAAGGGTATAAGTATAGACAATTTTAGAAACTTTTTTCCCTCGATAATAAGTCCCCTGGAGATTTGTATAGGTTGCTGTAGCAGACTGACCGCGGCTCAACAAAACAGAAGACCATTCAGTCGGTCCTTTACCGCTTGTTACGTTAGAACTGTAGTCTGCATACTTGCCAACGGTACCAAAGCTTTCCTGCTGGTTGGTCTGATAGTTAGCATTTTGAATATCTGTTACTTTGAAGTTGTCCAGTTGGAAGAATTTCTTAGAAAACTCTGCAGTGTTCTTCACAGCGGCTTCCATGCCAGCATAGCTGACGAACTCACCAGTTGTAGTCAGTGACAGGTCGGCATTAGGCTCTGATTTAAAGACCAGACTTTGCGCAATTGGACGGCTCAAATGCCCGTCTTCAGTCTTCTTTGTTTCTGCAAGAGCCAGTCCAGCCTTAATCTTGGCCTGTTCAGCATCATATTTAGCCTTATCTTGCTGATACTTAGCTAATTTTGTATTATAGACAGCCAAATCTGCATTATACTGGGCCAACTGAGCTTGATAATTTGCTTGGGCTTGAGCATTACGCTTCTTGATTTCTTCATTTTCAGCTGCTATAGTGGCATTCTTAGCTTGATTCTCTGCTAGCTTTTGCTCATATTCTTTTTGAGCTGCTGCATTTGCAACTTCAATTTGAGTCTTTTTCGCTTCATAAGCTGCTAAATCTGCTTCATATTGAGCTTTTTTATCTTGATTTTCCTTTTGGATACGGGCCAATTCTGCCTGATAATTTGCCTGAGCCGCTTGATATGCCGCTTCATTATCAGCATTGGTCTTTCGGACAGTTGCTAAATCTGTTTGATATTGGACAAGTGCTGCCTCGTAGGCCGCTTTTGCAGCCGCATTCCGCTGTTTAATAGCTTCATTATCAGCAGCAATCTTAGCATTTGCAGCTTCAGTATCCGCTAAAGCTTTTTCATACCGTGCCTTAGCCGCCGCATTCGCCTTCTGAACACGGTCTAGCTCACTAGCATAAGCCGCCAGAGCCGCATCATAATTAGCCTTTGTTTCCGCATTCAGTTTTTGAACACGGGCCAACTCTGCATCATAGGCCGCTTTAGCTGCTTGGTAAGCCGCCGCATTATCCGCATTCGTCTTTTGAACCGCTGCTAAATCTGTTTTGTACTTGCTCAGTGCTGCTTCATAATCTGCTTTCAGCTGAGCATTTTCTGCTGTAATCCGAGCCACTTCTACTTGATGAGCAGCCAAATCTTTAGCGTATTGGTCTGCAGCCGCTTTGTTTTCTGCTGTAATCCGAACTACTTCCGCCTCGTAGGCTGATACTTTTTCTTTGTACTCCTTGACCTTGGCATCAATATCGGTTACTTGCGCTTGATAATCTGCTGCAATCTCCGCTTTTTTGTCTGCAGTTTCTTGAGCAGTCTGAGCTACTCCTTTGTCAACAGCTGGGTCTTTGACCACTGTCAGTCCAGCTTCTTGAGCCTTTTTGACGCTTTCATCTAAACCAGCTGTTGGAACAGTCACTGTCACACCGCCATCTGCCTGACCTGCTCTCGCCTGACTCTCTTTAGATGCCTGACTGGCTGGCCCTTGAGCTTGAGGCAGATTAGTCGCTGCATTTCCAGTGCCCACCATTTCAGTATTGACAGGACTATTGGTATCAGATACCACTTCATCTGCTCTTACTTGCATCGTTGACGTTAAAAAAGCCGCACCTAGAACAGCACCGCATAAAGTTTTAACAGCCTTGTTTTTCCGAAAACCAAAAACTTCTTTTTTCTTCATTTTTCTCCTCCCTCTGCTAACTTTTACAGTATGCAGTTTTCTCATGCCTTCAGAAAATCAAAAAGTAATGGAAACCACCAATCGGAAGTTTCTTTCTCATTTTGACCCTCTTTAAGCATCAGAATAAATATATATATCTTATATCCTAACAAGTTTTTCTCAGTTTTGCAAGCATTTTATGCTCGTTTTATTTACCTTTATGCAGATTTAGACATCCAAGGAAAAACGTATTTTTATTGTAGGACTTTTCCCTACAGCTGGACAATGAGAATACAAGAAAAAGACCAGCTTTCGCTAGTCTTTCCTTATTACAGTTTTGTAATTGTTATCTACAAAATCAAAGTTTCTAAGCGGACTGCTTATTTTTCAGTCAGTGCTACAAGTCCTGGCAATACTTTACCTTCAAGAAGTTCCATTGATGCTCCACCACCAGTAGAAATCCATGAGAACTTGCCTGCACGGCCAAGGTTGATGGCTGCAGCAGCTGAGTCACCACCACCGATGATTGATTTTACGCCAGGTTGTTTCACGATAGCATCCATGACACCGATTGTACCAGCTTGGAAGTCTGGGTTTTCAAATACACCCATAGGGCCATTCCAGACAACAGTTTTCGCGCCAGTCAAGGCTTCATCAAATTTAGCGATAGATTTAGGACCGATGTCCAAACCAAGGAAGCCTGGATCCACTGCTTCACCTTCAGTGTCTTTCACTTCAGTGTAATCCGCAAATGCATTTGCTTCTTTTGAGTCAACTGGCAGAATCAATTTACCGTTGGCTTTTTCAAGAAGAGCTTTGGCAACATCCAATTTATCTTCTTCTACAAGTGAGTTACCGATTTCGATACCTTGCGCTTTGTAGAATGTGTAAGTCATACCACCACCGATAAGGACTTTATCAGCTTTTTCAAGCAAGTTTTCGATTACACCGATCTTGTCTGAAACTTTTGAACCACCAAGGATCGCCACGAATGGACGTTCTGGAGCTTCAACTGCTTCTTGGATGTAGGCAATTTCGTTTTCAAGAAGGAAGCCAGCAACAGCTTTTTCAACATTTGCTGAGATACCAACGTTAGATGCGTGTGCACGGTGAGCTGTACCGAATGCATCGTTGACGAAGATACCGTCTCCAAGAGATGCCCAGTATTTACCAAGTTCAGGATCGTTTTTAGATTCTTTCTTGCCGTCAACATCTTCAAAACGAGTGTTTTCAACCAAAAGAACTTGTCCATCTTCAAGAGCATTGATAGCTGCTTCCAATTCAGCACCACGAGTGACACCTGGGAAAACAACATCTTGACCCAATTTAGCAGCCAAGTCTGCAGCTACTGGTGCAAGTGATTTACCTTCTTTGTCCGCTTCTTCTTTGACACGTCCAAGGTGAGAGAAGAGAATTGCGCGACCGCCTTGCTCAATAATGTATTTAATAGTTGGAAGAGCAGCAGTGATACGGTTGTCATTTGTAATCACTCCGTCTTTCAATGGTACGTTAAAGTCTACACGAACGAGGACTTTTTTACCTTTCAAATCAACATCTTTAACAGTAAGTTTTGCCATGTTACAAAAACTCCTTTTCATATTTTATACGCAACTATTATATCATATTTTCCAAAAGTTTTCTTGATATAAGGAAAATTTTCACAAAAAAGAAGTGCCACGCACTTCTTTCTCTCGAACGTTGTAATTAGAGAATGAGAAGAAGGGCTCTGAACTCATTCAGACAATAGTTAAAGCTGGATTTTTCTCTAGATTTGACAACTCAAAAAGCCAGTAAAACTACTGACTTTAACTCTTCTCATTACTAAATTGCAAAAGCTTGCCCTACTGCATAGGTGACCGCCATGGTTAAAAGACCGATCACGAGGTTGCGAATCATGGCATTTTTGAGCGGTGCTTTGCCCAATCTAGCGCTGGTGTAACCTGTTCCCAAAAGGGCCAAGGCCACAATCAGAACGGTTGCCCAGATACGGACGCTGGCAGGAAGCAGGATAATCGTAATCATAGGAAAAAGCGCACCAACAGCAAAGGCTAAAAAGCTTGATACGGCAGCATGCCAAGGATTAGTGAACTCCTCAATCTCGATGCCATACTTTTCCGCCACTAAGGCTTCCAACGGATTTTGGAGAAAAGCCCGGTTGGTCATGAGCTGGGCAGAAGTCTCACACTCGCCATTTTGAACATAGGCAGCATAGAGAGACTGCCTAGCGATATCCGGATTTTTCTCTAAAAGCTCCCGCTCTCTGGCAACAGCAGCTTCCTCTGTATCCTTTTGAGTAGAAACAGAAACATACTCTCCTCCAGCCATAGAAAAGGCACCCGCAAAGACTGCCGCTAAACCAGACAGAAAGATAATCCAGACATCGTCCGTCGCACTAGCCACCCCAATAACCACACCTGCTATGGAAATAATGCCGTCATTAGCTCCTAAAACCCCGGCCCGCAATATATTCAACCGACCACTAAAGTTCGTATCAATTTTATGTTCTTCCACTATTTAAATTTTCTCTTTCTTTTTATTTATAATGATTATAAATAAAGTCTAGAACTAATACAAGAGAAAATAGAAAAATGAGAAAAGTTCTACTATTTAAGAGAAAGAATAGATTAATAAAAATATTTCTCAAAGATAAATCTTAAACTTCATTAATATAATGCAAGTATCATCTCCACAAGCCACCTAAGATCTGTTTTTCTAACAAATCTAAGTCTTCTTCCCTTATTTCGCCATTGTCCCCAATGATATATAATTGAGCAAAGTAAGCTATTAAAGGACCTGTAAAGATCCGAATCATTTGTTCAATTGAGATTTCTGGATTGACACGTGCATCGATCCCTAATTGAGTACGAAGCTCTATAATTTTATCCTGAAGAAGATTCCAAATAAGTGTCTGTTCTTGCTTCAATTTATTATTTGATAACATCTCCTGCAAAATTATTTTCAACAAGGCTTGATTTGTTTTGAGGTAAGCCATTCGATCATGGACTAAATAGTGAATTTTCTCCTCGGTTGTCTGTAAAATCAACAGCTGGTCTAAAAAACTTCCAAACAGACTAGGAAGGACAGGATGCAAAATAGCTGTTAAAAGGTCTTCCTTAGTTTTAAAATACTTGAACAGAGTCGCCTGACTGAGTCCAGCATACTCCGCAATTTGCAGAGTGGAAGTTCCATTGTAGCCCTTTGTTGATATGAGATCAACTGCTGCTTGCATGATTTTCTTTTTTCCCTTGGGGTAGGCAGCTCCCTCTAAGTAATCCTCAAAAGAGTCAAAAATATTTTCAGTCATTTCGTTCCCTCACGTCTTCCTCTTTTGTTCTTATCTATCACTTATTATACTTTACGATAACGACGCAATCCAACAATATTGAGAATTGTTAAAATGATCAGGAAAATCATTAAAGCACCAAGATTTGACAAAATATCACCAAGATTGTGTCCGTAAAGAATAATCTGGCTTATTGCATCACCAGAATAGGTTAATGGCAAAAATCTTCCCACAGTTAGAGCCCATTCTCCCATGGATGACAATGGAATAATCCCTGAGAAAAAGAGTTGAGGCATAATCACGAGAGGAATAAATTGCATCATTTGGAATTCTGATTTTGCTAGAGTAGACAAGAGAATCCCAAAAGCTAGTGCTACAAGAGCCAGTACCACATTAACTATTATAACATTTAAAATATTTCCTACAACTTCTACATCTAGTAGCCAAATTGCTGCTAAGACGACAACTGCCGTTTGAAAAATCGCAATAATACCATAAGACAACATATAGCCATAGACGATTTCAGAACGTTTCACTGGGGTTGCTAACAAGCGATCCAAGGTTCCACTTGTGCGCTCTTTCAAAAGTGCCATACCAGAAATCAAAAAGACAAAGAAGAAGACCACAAAGCCAATTAAAATTGGAATCATACGTGCAAAGAATCCAGTATTTTTATCTCCATATTGGTAAGATTCTTTGATTTCAGGCGCCTTTGCATCTAATTTCAATTGTGGAAGAGCTTGTTTGACACGAGATAGTAACTGATCGGTGCCTTCACTGGCGATACTTGTTCGTAACACTTGTCGTATCATAGATGTCTTGGAGGCATCTGTATTTGCGTAGTCGACCTGATACTCACCATCTTTATAAGAAATCACAGCATCGACTTTTTCATTTGCTAGCGCTTCTTTGGCCTGATATAAGTCTTGATAAGTCTCGATGTCCACATGATCGAGCTCATCCATTTTCGTTACCAAACCAGTTGGTAGATCTTGTGTCGCTAACTTGACATTCACGGTTGTACTAGCTGAAAACATGAGGTTCATCAGCCACATAATAAATACCGGCGCTACAAACATCATAGCCAAGGTTCGTTTATCACGAAGCAATTCTTTGATAACTTTTTTAGCAATAGCAATGGTTCTCATCTTACTCTCCTTCTGCTTTCAAAAATACTTCTTCAATACTTGAAACTTGATAACTTTCTTTTAAGTGTTGCGGTGTATCAAAAGCAATGATTTTTCCACCTAATAATAAGCCGACCTTATCCGTTAACTCTGCTTCATCCATAACATGGGTAGTAACTAATACCCCAACCCCATTGTCTCTAAGCGCGAATAATTCTTTCCAGATTTTCTTCCGAAGAGAAGGGTCAATTCCAACTGTCGGTTCGTCCAAAATCAAGAGCTGAGGATTTCCCAGAAGCGCGATGGCTAAAGACAAGCGTCGTTTCATCCCTCCAGAATAACCGGATACAGTTTTATTCAAATGCTCTGTCAGATCCACAACTTGAGCCACATGGGCAATTTCAGCTGTCAGATCTCTTTTGGATAGCCCTTTTAGCTGACCAAAAAATTCCAGATTTTCTTGACCTGACAAAGCCTCATATAAGGCATCTGATTGGGCCATATAGCCAATATCTCCTAAAATATAGCGATTGGGCATAGTGTGATTTAACACTAAAGCTACGCCTCCATCAGCCTTTTCCATTCCTAACGTGGTCTTAATCATAGTTGATTTACCAGCACCAGACGGACCAATTAATCCTATAATTTCTCCTGTCTGCAATTCAAAGCTGACATGATTCAGAACTATTTGATGGTCAAAAGATTTTACTAAATCTTGTAAATGTAGTAATGTTTTCATTTACTTCCTCCTTGGTAAGTGATTACTTACTTACTAAATATAAACCTATTATAGTGAGTAATCACTCACTTGTCAAGAAAAAAATCTGAATTTTTTTAAAAATAAAGTACCAGATATTATTATCTGATGCTTATAATGGATAGCTATTGCTTTTAGAGCTGTTTCTAAATCTCTTCTCGATACTCTGAAATGGTCTTTCCTGTCCACTTTTTAAAGGCTCGTGAGAAGGAGGACACTTCCGAATAGCCCAGCAGATAGGCTACATCATCTTTATAGCCACTATCCGATTTTCATTGGTTTGATTATGGTCACTGTTTCTATGAGTTTCTTGGTCAATCCTGAAGCTCACCACCTCTTTGCGACTAGCTTCTTCTATGCTGGTATCGGGCTCTTCCAAGCTACGGTCTTGTCAAATGGTCGCTTCAACAAGAGTTACCTCAAGTATGACAAAATCTATTATGGCTTACAAGCTACATTCTTCCTTATCGGACTGCTTCTTTCCCTTCTGTTCTCAGACAACCCAACCATCGTCATTGCTATCGCAACCCTGATGACCTTGGCAATGGAAATCCATTTCACATATTTTTATATGACCCAAACCAAGAAATTCTCAACACCTAATTGGGAATTGTTCTAACAAAAGACCTTGAGAAAATTTTCTCAAGGTCTTCTTTGTAGTTGATAGCAATAGCATTTTGTTGTCTAATGAGGACTTGATTGAAATCTCCTGCAAATGCAATAAACAAACTAATTATTTCACCACGATATTAACTAGTTTATTCGGCACACTAATCACTTTAACAACTTCTTTGCCGGCAATTTCTGACTTGATTTTCTCATCTGCCAGAGCGATTTCCTGCAATTCCTCACGGCTCAAGTCCTTAGCTACAACTAGCTTAGCACGGACTTTACCCTTGATTTGCACTACGATTTCGACCTCTGCCTCAACCAACTTGCTTTCGTCATAAGTTGGCCAAGCTACGTAGGAAATGCTCTTGCCAGTTTGAGCTACTGCCTGCCAGAGTTCTTCAGCCAAGTGCGGTGCAAAAGGCGCAAGCAATTGAATGAAACCTTTAGCATATTCGACATAGAGTTTTTCTTCCTTGTTGGCTGCGTTAACAAAGATCATGAGCTGGGCAATGGCTGTGTTAAACTTGAGCTCCTCAATCTGCTCTGTGACAGACTTGACTGTTTCATGGTAGACCTTGTCCAAAGCTCCGCTATTTTCAGAGACCAGCTCCTTAGAGTTAAGGAGACGATAGACCCGATCCAGGAACTTACGGCTGCCTTCCAGACCTTCCTCGCTCCAAGCGATGGAAGCATCCAGCGGCCCCATGAACATTTCATAGACACGCAGTGTATCGGCACCATACTGCTCTACTACATCGTCAGGGTTGACCACATTCTTCAGAGATTTAGACATCTTGGCTGGTGCTTGCTCCAGTTCTTCTCCCGTTTCGATGTTGAAGAAAGAACCGTTGCGTTTCTCTACTTTATCTGTCGCCACAAGAGCACCACGGCTGTCACGGTAGCTAGTCCCCAGAATCATTCCTTGGTTAAAGAGTTTTTGGAAAGGCTCTTTGGTCGGAACCACTCCGATATCATAGAGGAATTTGTGCCAGAAGCGAGCATAGAGGAGATGGAGCACAGCGTGCTCTGCGCCACCGATATAAATGTCAACTGGCAGCCAAGCCTTGAGCAGCTCTTCGTCTGCTAATTTCTCATTGTTGTGTGGGTCAATGTAACGCAGGTAATACCAGCTAGAACCAGCCCATTGAGGCATGGTGTTGGTTTCGCGGCGTCCTTTGACACCATCTTCCCGAGTCACTTCCAGCCAGTCAGTCAGATTAGCCAGAGGGCTTTCACCGGTACCAGAAGGACGGATATCCTTGGTTACAGGCAAGACTAGCGGCAATTCATTTTCAGGAACTGCTGTTGAAGTCCCGTCTTCCCAATGAATGATGGGAATCGGCTCACCCCAGTAGCGTTGACGGCTAAAGAGCCAGTCGCGCAAGCGATAGGTGACTTTTTCATTTCCGACACCTTCTGCTTCCAGCCAAGCAACCATCTTGTCAATCGCGGCAGCCTTGTCCAAGCCATCTAGGAAGCCGGAGTTAATATGCGGACCGTCTTCTGTATAAGCAGCTTCAGCAACATTGCCACCCTCTAGAACCGGAATAATCTCTAAATCAAACTGCTTAGCAAACTCCCAGTCGCGCTCATCGTGCGCAGGAACGGCCATGATAGCCCCTGTTCCGTAGCTTGCAAGTACATAGTCGGCAATCCAGATTGGGATTTCCTTGCCATTGACAGGATTGATAGCATAAGCTCCTGTCCAGACACCGGTCTTCTCCTTAGCCAAATCAGTCCGAGCTAGGTCGGATTTGAGGCTAGCTGCATGTTTGTAGTCTGCAACTGCTTGGGCTTGTTCTGCACTTGTAATGGCATCAACGAGAGCATGCTCTGGAGCCAAAACAGCATAGGTCGCACCAAAAAGGGTGTCCGGACGAGTCGTAAAGACGGTGAAGTCCTTGTCTGTATCCTTAATCTTGAAGGTTACATTGGCACCGGTTGACTTGCCGATCCAGTTGCGCTGCATATCCTTGATAGACTCTGGCCAGTCCAGCTCCTCTAAGTCATTGAGCAAACGTTCTGCATAGGCTGTGATTTTCAACATCCACTGACGCATAGGCTTTCGGACAACTGGATAACCACCGCGCTCAGATGTTCCGTCTGGCAGGACTTCCTCATTGGCGATAGCCGTTCCCAGCTCTTCAACCCAGTTTACTGGCACTTCAGCTTCATAAGCCAAGCCTTTTTCGTAAAGCTTTGTGAAAATCCACTGGGTCCACTTGTAGTAGTTAGGGTCAGTTGTATTAATCTCCCGGTCCCAGTCATAGGAGAAGCCAAGAGCGTTGATTTGACGCTTAAAGTTGGCAATATTTTCCGCTGTAAAGTCAGCCGGGTCATTGCCTGTATCCATGGCGTATTGCTCAGCAGGCAGACCAAAGGCATCCCAGCCCATAGGATGCAGGACATTATAGCCCTGAGCTCGCTTGTAGCGGCTGAGGATATCTGTCGCCGTGTAACCCTCCGGATGCCCTACATGGAGCCCCGCTCCTGATGGGTAAGGAAACATATCCAGCGCATAAAAGTTAGGCTTGGCCTTGTCCGTACCTGTCTTAAATGTATGGTGCTCTGCCCAATATTTCTGCCACTTGGGTTCGATTTCTTTGTGATTATAATAAGCCATTCTTTTCTCCATTTTTTGTACTGTTTCTATTATACCATTTTCAAGGGATTTTGAAAGACGGAATCCAGTTTTCACTGACAAAAACTATAACTCACTTCTAAAGAGTTAATCTCTGATTGACCTCTAAAATTAAAAGTTGTATAATTCTGACCGGAGGAATAATCATGAATTTACAAACTATTTTCACTTATATTTTCTTTGTTATTTTTATTAGCACAGAAATGTGGATTAAAAATAAAACTAAGTCAAACAATGTAAACGACTCTGCAGATAAAGGGAGCCGCTACATCATTATCGGCAGTGTTATCAGCTGCTTATTTTTGATAAACGGACAATTTCTCGACTTTGTCCCCCACTTACCCAGCATCACTATCTATCTTGGAATCCTCATCTCTCTAGCAGGGTTCGCATTGCGGGTCTATGCAGTCAATTATCTCGGAAAAAACTTCACACTGGCCGTTCAAACAACCGATAGTCAACAATTAGTAGACCATGGCCCTTATTCTATTGTAAGAAATCCTGCCTATACTGGCAGTATCTTGTCTATCCTTGGCCTATCGATTACCTCATTAAATCCTCTTACAATCATTATCAGTCTTATTTTACTCATGTTAGGATATAGCATTCGACTTAGAGTAGAAGAAAAAGCTTTAGGCAATCACTTTGGGAAAAATTACGAAGCTTATTGCCAAAAGGTTAGATACCGAGTTTTTCCTTACATCTGGTAATCTCACCAAAAAACAAGCCACATTGTCAACCCTACGGTTGAAAGGTGGCTTGTTTTGTATTTTGCTTTTATTTATCCAAATCCCTGACATATTGGTCGACTGCTAGAATGGCACCTGCAATGTCAGAAGCTGAAATCTCAAATGGCATCTGATGGATGGTTTCGCCCTCAATCGTCGCTTGCTGACCAACTTTGAGCAAATCTTCATAGCTGGCATTTTCTAAATGCATTTCTTTCAGAGTTGTCGGCATACCAATCTTTTGATAGAAGCGGATATATTTTTCCAATTCTTCTTTAGGTCGGTTTTCTAAGAAGAGTTGGGTCAAGGTTCCATAGGCAACTTTTTCTCCGTGGGTCAGGTGATGAATATCGCCTGTGAGAGCTGTAAAGCCGTTGTGAATAGCATGGGCTGCCGCTAAACCGCCGCTCTCAAAGCCGACGCCGCTGAGAAGGGTATTGGCTTCAATGATATTTTCCAGAGCTGGGGTCACGACTTTTGCTTCACAGGCTGCGATAGCCTGCAGGCCATCTGCAAACAGTGTTTCTTCACACTTCTTCGCAATCGCCACACCAGCCAGACTCTGTCTTTGTCCCAACATGGTAGTGCCATTTTTTTGCTGGACAGCACGCGCCTCTACCCAAGTCGCTAAACCATCTGCAATCCCAGAAGCCAGAAGCCGTTTTGGCGCTCCAGCAATCACTTTCGTATCCACCAAGACGAGTTCAGGGTTTTTACTATAGAAAATATACTTTTCAAAGGCGCCATCTTCTGTATAGATAACAGAAAGTGCTGAGGTTGGGGCATCTGTAGAGGCAATGGTTGGCGCAATGACTACGGGACGTCCTAGTATGTCTGCAATCGCCTTCGCACTGTCAATGGTTTTTCCACCGCCTAGGCCAATAACTAAGTCTGCTCCGTCTTTTTCAGCCAGAGCAACGACCCGATCTATTTCAGCGTCAGAAGCTTCTCCATTGAAAGCGACATGCAGCACATGAAAACCATAACGAGTAAGGTAGTCATTGAACTTTTCCCCAACAATCTGGTAAACCATATCATCACAAAGCAAGACTGGATGGCTGCCTAACTGAAGAATCTGTTTTGCATTTTCAAACAGGGCATTTTCTCCCTGAATATAACGAGACGGGCTTGCAAAAATTCTCATAGAACACCTCTTTCTTTTTTATAGATAGAGCATTATATATGCCTTTCAAATGTATTCCTGATTGTGAATTGCTGACCAGTCAGCAGCAAAGTCATCTATTGCCTTAGCGATAGACGGCATGGCAAAGGCTGCTGCAAAGACATCAGGTCCTGCTGTAATGGCTTGGGCCCCATCAGCAAAAGCACGATTGATTTGGCCAACATTCTTAAAGGAAGCTGCCAATATTTTGCTGGCGGAATGATCCCGCTCAATCGCCTGAGCCAGCTGGCTAATTACAGCATCTGAATCAATATTGAGATTTTCCATGCGGTTATAGTAAGGAGCAAGGTAATCAGCCCCTGCTTCAATGGCTAATAGCCCTTGAAAGGTTGTATAAATAGCTGTCGCTGTAATCTTGCAGCCTTCTGGTTTAAGAGTTTTGATAGCTGCCAGCCCAGCCGGTGTAACCGGAACTTTAATGTAGACAGCATCGCCGCATTTTTTTCGAATTTCAGCAGCATCTTTCAAGATTCCCTCATAATCCTTGGCAACAACCTGCACATGGATAGATGGGCCTTCTCCTATGATTTCCCGAACGGCGCGAATCCGTTCAAAGAAATCTATTTTTCCTTCTTTTTTTGCGATGGTCGGATTGGAAGTCACTCCCGCCAAAGGGAGGACTTCCGACCATTTTTTTATCTCCTCTAAATTTAAGGTATCAAGCATGAATTCCATAAATTGGACCTCTTTTACAATGTGTGCTCCGTACGTCCAATAATATCATCTTGCGTCGCCTTGGAAAGCACATTGAAGAAAGCAGAGTAGCCTGCAACACGAACAATCAAATCGCGGTGTTTTTCAGGATGCTTCTGAGCATCAATCAATGTTTCCCGAGAAACGACATTGTATTGGATATGATAGCCATGCAGACGGTTAAAGAATGTACGAAGCAAGGCAATAAGTTTCACTTTATCTTCTTCCTTAGACAGGGTCTGAGGATTGACTTTTTGATTGAGCAGAACACCACCTACGATTTCGTCTGTCGGTAATTTGGAAACAGATTTCAATACGGAGGTTGGGCCGTTCTTGTCCATATTGTGGGATGGAGAGCAGCCTTCAGCGAGCGGTGTTCCGGCATTGCGGCCATCTGGTGTCGCCAAGGTACCGCGACCTTGACCTACATTGGCTGAAATAGAAGACGTTCCAGAGTAGCGGATACCGCCAATTGGACCGCGGCCATAACGGGTATTTGGATATTTAGCGATTTCATCCACATAAATATCATAAGCATCTGTCACTAGCTTATCTGCGTAATCATCATCATTACCATATTTTGGTGCATCATGAATCAGCATCTCTTGAATTTCTTTACCACGCTCACCTGCATAGTCCGTTTCAAGTGCATGCCAGAGTTCAGCCGGAGTCAGCCTGCCTTCCTCAAAGACCAGCTTTTTGATAGCTGCCAATGAGTCTGATAGATTGGCAATACCGACTTGAAGACCGGAAATATAGTCATAGACAGCTCCGCCCTCTTTCAAATGCTTACCGCGTCCGATACAGTCATCTGTCAAAGCTGAGCAGAGGATATCCGGCACTTCTCTTTCAAGAGACAGGTCGATAGAATTTTCCACGATGACACTCATGCGGGTCAAGTGGCGCAAGGTCTTGTCCCAAGCCGTTTGCAGCTCAGCAAAGCTCTTCATATCTTTAAAATGACCGAAGCTTGGTGCAAAGCGCTTACCAGATGCCGGATCAATTCCATCGTTCATAGTGATGAGGAGCACCTTAGGGAAGTTCATGTAGCTCATACCTGTACAACGGTAGCCCCATTTACCAGGCACAGCAGTTTCCACACAGCCGATAGCACTGTAGTCGTAAGCATCTTCTTCCAAAACGCCTTTTGCGATAAAGGACGGAATGATGATTTCATCATTATTGAAGGCCGGCATACCGAAACCAAGCTTCATGACTTCGATACACTCATTCATAAAGCGAGCATCTAAGCCTGCATGATAACGAACAGTCAGATTCGGCTGAGGAAGATGAGTTTGAGCTACAGATTTCAAGACAAGGTAGGAAAGCGGGTTGACTGCATCTCTCTTATCTCTCGTTTGGCCACCGATTGTCACATTTTGATAAAGGGGACTGCCCGCAGATGAGAATGTGTGGGCCTGGCTGCGCACTTTATTAATGGTAATCGTCTTAATCCAAAGATTGGTTAAGCGTTCCACAATACTAGCCTCTGTCTCACGTCCAGCTTCCAAATCTGCCTTGACATAAGGATACATGTACTGGTCAAAGCGTCCATAAGAGAGTGAATGTCCGTTGGACTCAATCTGAAGGATACACTGGATAAACCAAACAGACTGAACAGCTTCAGCAAAGGTTGATGCTGGCTCGTACGGCACTTTAGAACAGATTCTAGCGATTTCTAAGAGCTCTTGACGGCGCTTAGGCTCTGCTTTTTCAGCAAGCTGATTGGCCAAGGCCACAAAACGCTCCGCATAAGCTTTCACAGCATCTACTACGATGAAAATGGAATCATAGAAGTGGTATTTGTCAATACTAGCCGGATCGGTCAAATCCAAGGCTTCCTTAGCTGCGCGAGCTTTTTCTTCAAAACCTTTCAGTCCATAGGCCAAGAGTTTTTGATAGTTGACCGCCAAGTGGGCATCACCTGAGTTCATCTTTCCTTCCATGCCAAAGAAGCCAGTTTCCATATAAACCTGAACTTCCTCTGGAAGTAAAGCTCCAGCTCTCGCACGGAGGTTATTATTTTCCCAGAAAGGAGCGATGCTGCGGAGCTGCTCTTTGGTTTCCTCTGTAATGTAGAATACGTCTCCGTCCCGCTTCTCAAAAAGATCTAGTTCATTGAGTACAAACTCTAAAGTATACTCTGGGAAGATAGGCGCGTCTTTATTAGATGAAGCCTGATTGCCGACAATCATCGTTTCATCTTCGATATAAAGCGTCATATTTTCCAAAATCTCTTTAAGCATATAAGCACGTTTCAACACATTTGGTTTTTCCTTATGCTTATCATAGGCCTTAGTAGCTAGGACAGCACGCTCTGCATCAATATAGGGCTTTTTATTTAAAACATCTTCCCGATACTTATCCATCCGCTCTGTTAAGCTGCCAAAATAGTCTGTTTTTATTGTTGTTTTTTCTACTTCTTTTACTTGGATCATTTGGTCACGACCTTTCTTATGAAATTTAATTTATTTCTTTCGTAACTATTGTAACATGCAAAATCTTAGAATTCAATCATTTATAGGCGATTACTGAATTAAAGATTTTTTGCACATTTGTGCCATCTGAGCCAAGAAACTTTTGTGTTTTTATCCATCAAAATCAGATTATTCTTCATTTTTCAATTCGTTATTGTAGGCAATCTTATCCTGAAACTTCACAAATGGGAAATAGACAAAGGCAGACATAGCTAGAATGACAATTTGAATGACTGCCCCTTGCCAGCCAGCGACCATAAAGCCAGAAATGATAGCCGGTGTACTCCAAGGCAAAGTCACACCTGCGAATGGCTGCATAAAGCCGACCGCAATCGCCATGTAGACAATCAAAGCGGCTAGAACCGGTACCAAAACAAAGGGCAGAAACATGACCGGATTCATCACAATCGGAAAACCAAAGACAACTGGCTCATTGACATTAAAGATTGCCGGGAAAGCAGCAACTTTCCCCAGAGCCTTATACTGCTTAGACTTGGCAGCAAAGAGCATGGCCACGACTACTCCGAAAGTGATACCGGATCCCGATAAGATAAGAAAACTATCTAAGAACTGTTGGGTCACAATATGAGCGCCTTGACTGACAGACAGCTTATCTGCAGCAAGCAGGGCTTTATTGGCATCCAGATTTGATAACAGCAAGGCTGTTACGACACCATTGACAACGGACTGCCCATGGACGCCGAACCACCACAAGAAAGAAATGAAGAAAGCAATACCGATAGCTCCATACAGAGAGCCCGTCAGACCTTGCAAAGGCACCTGAATAACATCGTAAATCATCTCAATAAAGGTACCGCCACCAGTCGCTATCTTGGCAATAATGTAAACAAGCATTGACAGCAAGAAAATAACGAAAGCTGGAATCATGGCTTCAAACTGCTTGGCAATCGCTTGAGGAACCTGCTCTGGCATTTTGATGACAATATGCTTTTGAATGAAAATCGTATAGATACTGCCAACTGCCAGACCAATGAGAATGGCCCCAATGATTCCTTGTCCGCCAAACCAGACCTTGGCAATCGCATCTGCAATCGCCTCACCCTTTTCTGGTATGTAGGAGGATTTCAAGAGGATAAAGAAAGAAGAAAGAGACAGCACCCCTGCTGGCAGAGGCTCTACGCCGCTGTTCTTGGCATAGGAATAGCCGATTGAAAAACAAGAAATCAGCCCCATAATGGCAAAGGTTCCTGAATAAACCTGCATAAACGGTTCTGTCCAGTCTGCCCCAAACACACCAGCAATGGCTTGATTTAGACCTTCAAACGGTAATTGCCCTACAATCAAGAATAGGCTTCCCACAACTGTAAGGGGCAAAATTGCCAACATACCATCTTTTAAGGCGATAATCCCGCGCATATTGACAAACTTCATAATCGGCGCAATGATTTTTTGAGTATCCACTTTAGACATAACGAAGCTCCTTGATTTTAATGTTTATCCAACAAACTCAAAGCGAGGTTTAACACTTTTTCGCCATCTAGCATACCGTAATCAGCCATCGGAATAACTGCAATCGGAGTATGGCAGCTGTCGCAAATAGCTGTAGATTTGTCCAGAGTATAAGCTACCTGCGGGCCCAATAAAGCGACATCCAGATCCGCTGCATAATCAGCCAACTTAGCCTGAGAGTAGGCTTCAATCTCAGCTTCCAGCCCTTTTTCAGCTGCAGCTATTTTCATATTGTTGACCAACATTCCTGTTGAAAAACCTGCCGCGCAAAACAAACCAATCTTAACCATCTTTTCATCCTCCTGATGATTTATTTTTCCCCTTGTAATTCTCTTCTCAAGTCGATGATTTCTTTGATGAGGTTAATCTCTGTAATGCTAGTCATCAAATGATCTTGAGAATGAACAAACAGTGCTGTAATCTCTGTTTTCGTTCCTCCAGCTTCCTGAGCTAGGAACTTGGTCTGCAAGTTATGGGCCTCTAACAGCGCCTTATCTGCCAGCTCAATCTGCTCATCGCATTCTGAAAACTTACCATCTTTAGCTAGTGATAAAGCTTGATAAATATGCTGCTTGGCATCACCAGCGTCTAAGATAAGACCCATGATAATTTGATCTGCTACAATCATTTCCATATGTTACAATCGCTCCTATCTTTATGATTAACAAAAACTTGTTCTTTTGTTTGAAAGTGATTTATTTTTGTTTGTAACTAGAATGTATCATCTTTATCTCAGTCCGTCAATATATTATAGAACAAATTAGCTTATTTAAATTATTTTGGCACATTTGTGCAGAATAAAAACTCCCCCCATAAAGGACAGTTCTGTACAGCTGTATTCATCTGCGATTCAAAGGCACTCTATTAGATAAGAACGATAAGCAGATTCGGCACAAAAAAGAAGCAGCGGCTATTTGCTTCTACTTCCTCATATATGCTATTTTAAGAAACCGAAACTTATCTTTTTATACGGCCTTCTCAATTTCCTTTGCTATTTTACTTTTCCGCAATTTCCTCTGGAGGATGTATTTCAATAAAACAGCAGGATTCAGACTGTAGGATAATTGCCATTTAAAATAATTCATCCACTCGATGACAGCAAAAAACCAAATTGCTAAAGAGATTATGGATGTGGGAAATTCACTGTAATTTAAAATAATTATCAGGGCCCCTACACCTAGTAAAATAAGGTCTAAGATCTTTAGTATTCTGTAAATCTTTCCTGTATATCTTTCAGCAAATCCTGGATCGGAAATCCTTTTTATCAAAATCCACCAGAAAACAGAGCCCTGTATCAGAATAAAACTCAGAACAAACAAGGAGAAAGAAATAGAAATCAAAGCTCCAGTAGTAAGAATCCATTTTTTGAGAAGGAAAAAATTCATCCAAAATACTAGCACAGCGACTAGCTCCCCTGTGGCTAAACTAGTCAATTTTCGTTTCATTAACTTTTTCAAATCAACAACCCACCTCCATATATAAGTGCTAATCACTATTAAAAATGGGATCCTAAATTACGTCTTGGAAATCTCTTGCACATGAGATTCCACTGACATCAAGAAGTGAAGAAACTCCTATCTCCATCCAAGTCTAGCATTTTCAAAATAGTCGCTTCATCTGTCACCAAATGATTAACATAGCCAGCTCGCAACACTGCTAAGATGGCAGCAGACTTTTGACTGCCATAGGCAAAGGCTAGGCTAAGCGGCACTTTTTTCAAATTTTCCAAAGAGATGGCAATCACTCTATTTTGCAAATGCTGGTAGACCATCTCCCCTTTTTTATTAAAGAAGCGACAGCAGATTTCTCCAACAGCATCCTGACTCTCTAGAGCAAAAAAATCCTCCGAGGTCAGCATGTCCAGCCATTGGCGATTTCCCGTGTCAACCTGCCCTCCAATACCAACCACAGCCACATCCAGCTCCTGCCAGCTGCTTTTCAGATCTTCAAAATATTTAGAAGCCAATATTCCATTTGTCAGTTGCTCATTCTCCTGAATAATTGTGGAATTCATAAAACGGCAGTCCCCATGGTATTTTCCAGCCATGCTATAGATGAGGGTGTTCACATGGTAGCGTGCATGGATATGACTCGGTCCACCTGCCAAAGGAAAGAAATGGACATTTGTCAAATGCTTGCTGCTGGAGTGCTCTACTAAAAGGCTCAAGCTCTTTCCCCAAGAAAATCCCACTTTATCATTGTCTTTAATCAGGCTGCGTAGTATACCCGCAGCAGCTTGAGCCAACCTCTCTTCCAAGTCTGCTGGAGATTCATCTACTAAATTACTGACAATTTCGATTCCCTTGAGCCCGTATTTTTCTTTTACATAGTTTTCCAAATGGAACAAGCGGGTATCAAAGTCTTCAATCTCAATCTTTACAATGCCCTCTTTTTTCGCTTCTGCCAGCATTCGGCTGATAGTGGTACGATAAATCCCTGTCTCAGCCGCAATGTCAGACTGGCTTCTTTCTTCGATATAGTAGAGATAAGCAATTTTTGCCAATAGTTTTTTTCTTTCATTTTTCATCTTATCTCCTTCTCTGCTAGATCAGAGTCAGCTTGATATCGGCAGCTTTCAAGCGCTCAACAGCCTCTTTAGGAATCGCCTTGTCAGTCACCACTTGAGCAATCTGCTTGAAGCCGAATCTCTTAACTATTCCTTTTCTGGTAAACTTACTTGAGTCCGTCAAGACAATCATCTGGTCAGATGCCTCTGACATATACTGAACAACCTCACTCCGCATCAGATCCTTGCCTGTAAAGCCTAGATTTTCATCATAGCCATCTGTTCCGACAAAGGCATGTTCTACGTGGAAAAAGCGGATCATTTCCTTGAGAAGAGGCCCTACTGTCACTTGAGAATCTTTCTGAAATTCTCCGCCCAGTAAGATAATTTTACAAGAATCAGTTTGTTTTATATAATCCGCAATAAAATAAGAATTGGTAATAATCTTGACATTCTTCTTCGTTCGGCAGATTTCCTCAGCTAGCAAGGCGCAGGTCGAGCCTGATTCGATCATAATGGTTTCATTATCCTGAACAATTTTTGCTGCTTCCTGAGCAATTCGGCGCTTGGTATCATAATGAAAGGAAAGCCTGACATTCAGATCATCGCCGCTATTTAAAACAGCATAGCCATGCTCTCTGCGCAACAGACCTTTGGTTTCCAGCTTATCCAAGTCTTTGCGAATCGTTACTTTGGACACTTTTAAGCGGTCAGACAAAGTATTGACATCGATTCGTTCAAATTCAGATACTAATTTAACAATTTCATCTAAACGTTCCATTCTATCACCTCTGCTATTATTGTAACAAAAGACGTCTTAAAAATAAAATAAAAATAACTTTCATTCGTAATTGTTTTTCTTTCTAAAATAAGTTATAATGATTGTATCCAAAGGAGGCCTGAGTATGGAAACAACAAGAGGAATTATTTTCAACATCCAACATTTCAGTATTCATGATGGACCAGGGATTCGTACAACGGTTTTCCTCAAGGGCTGTCCTCTGCGTTGCCCTTGGTGCTCTAATCCAGAATCACAGCAATTCAGACCCGAGCCTATGCTGGATGCCACTACCAAAAAAAGCATCACTATGGGGGAGGAAAGAAGTGTCGAGGAGATTATCAACGAAGTCCTAAAGGACAGAGATTTTTATGAAGAATCTGGCGGCGGCCTAACCTTATCTGGCGGAGAGATTTTCGCCCAGTTTGAATTTGCCAAGGCCCTTCTCAAAGCGGCTAAGGAAAAAGGGATTCATACCGCTATTGAAACAACTGCCTTTGTAGAACACGAAAAATTCGTGGATCTCATCCAGTACGTTGATTTTATTTATACCGACCTGAAGCATTATAACTCTGTCAACCACCGCAAGGTGACTGGAGTAAAAAACGAATTGATTGTTCAGAATATCCACTACGCCTTTACTCATCAAAAGACGATTGTTCTGCGCATTCCAGTCATTCCAGATTTTAATGACTCTTTAGAAGATGCAGAGCGGTTTGCGACTTTGTTTAATGAACTATCCATCGATCAAGTCCAGCTGCTGCCTTTCCATCAATTTGGCGAAAATAAATACAAATTACTCGGCCGAAAGTATGCCATGGAAGATGTCAAGGCCTTGCACCCTGAAGACTTATTTGAATACCAAGATGTCTTTTTGAAGCATGACATTAATTGTTATTTTTAGTCTTTAATTTTCAAACACTAAAAAACAAGCTACGCTTTCAGCCCTATTGTTGAAAGGTAGCTTGTTTTATTTATTCTCCAAATAGTTGGAGTTTACTTTCAATTTCCTGATAGACCCGACTGGACTGCATACCGACAGCTGCAGCGCTGTCGCGACAATACTGGAGCAGGAAAGTGTAGTATTTGTAGTAGAAGCTCAGGTCATAGCCCAGCTTACCCAAAATGGCTAGCTGCTCCTCAAAACCTATAATCAAGTCTCGGAACCACTGCTCATTCCAAGTCATGGAGATGCTATTTGGCCGCAAGCGATAGTAATAGAGCGGTTCATTGAGGTAGATAATCTTTTCTGACTGAAGGTAAAGCTTATAAGTCGTGAAGGCATCTTCAGCCACTCGGCCCACTGGATAGCGCACTGTATCAAAGAGCTCACGCTTATAGAGCTTGGCCCAGGCACAGAGAAAGACACCGTCCAGCATGCGCCGTCTAGGATACTCCTCGATTATCTCTTCTCGCGTATAGAGGGTTTCAAAATGCTCTGTCGAATAGTAGAGGAAGGCTGAATCCTCTGCACGGAAACTACAGTGGTGACCAATGGCAATATCCGCATCGTACTCTTTCAGCTTTTCATAAAGGCGGGCAACATGTTGCTCAGGCAGCCAGTCATCCGAATCCACAAAAATCAAATAGTCTGCACTAGAGTGCTCAATCCCTGTGTTGCGGGCACCGGACAAGCCTTGATTTTCCTGATGAATAAGACGAATCCTCGAATCCTGATCAGCCAGCTCTTGGCAAATCTGGCCAGAAGCATCTGTTGAACCATCATTGACTAGAATAATTTCCAGATTTTGATAGGTCTGACGACAGACGCTGTTCACACATTCTGCTAAATACTGTTCAACATTGTAAACAGGGATGATAACACTGATTAATTCCTGAGACATGATAACTCCTATTCTTTTCCTGTCTTTTTATTATACATGATTTTTTAGGTTTGTGAGGTATTTTTGGAAAATAAGTTTTTAAAGGATAGCTTTCTATTTTTAGACATATTTTAATCTATTGTTCAATTGCTGTGTTTTTACACTTATAAAAATCTTCCGTCCTTTATTTTGTGCTATACTCGAATTAGGGATTTTAAGGGAGATTAGGAAATGTTTGGATTCTTTTTCGTTGCATTTGTGGCTGTCTTTGGCATCGTCTTTTTTATCAGTTATAAGCTGCTCGAAGACCGAGAAGATATGGACTCGGATTGGTCGTCCAGCCAAAGCCCAGAGCCTGACTATTTCCAGCAAACCCAGACTGCCCCTTGGGAACTCAAATACAACAAGGGAAAACAGGGAGAGTACCAGCTTGGTCAGGTCTTGAACCAACTCTATGGCTACAAAAAGATTTTGTACAATCTCTATATCTTCAAAGAAGATGGCACTACCACTGAGATTGATGCCCTGCTGATTCATCCATCTGGGATTTACATTTTTGAGTC
The DNA here is from genome assembly GCF_000286495.1 of Streptococcus sp. AS14. NCBI lineage: Bacteria > Bacillati > Bacillota > Bacilli > Lactobacillales > Streptococcaceae > Streptococcus > Streptococcus sp. AS14. Next base: position 119,688 of record NZ_ALKI01000012.1, on the reverse strand, counting down.
CAAAAACTACAAGGGCTGGATCTTCGGATCAGAAAATCAACAATACTGGACTCAGGTTCTTTCTGGAGGCCGCGGAAAATCCTACAAACATTCTTTTTTCAATCCCATTATTCAAAATAAAGTCCATCTCAAATGGCTCAGCTATTATCTCAACCAATACACGCCAAATCTATATTCCTATATCGTCTTTAGCAATGACTGTCAGCTTAAGGAAATCCATCTGAACAGTGACAGGCATAAGGTTATTCAGACCTGGCAAGTGATAGGGGCAATTGACCGGCAGGCCTGCCAAAGTCCAGTCTGCCTGTCTCCCGAGCAGATTGACGACCTCTATCGTATGCTGCTACCTTTGACCAAGCGAAAGCAGGTTATCAAAGAGCGCCATATTAACAGCATTGCTCAGAATAAACAGCGTAGAGAAGCAGAAAAGATCTGCCCTCGCTGCCAGCATGGATTGGTGCTCCGTATAGCAGCCAAAGGTTCTAAGGCCGGTCAGCAATTTTGGGGCTGCTCCAACTTCCCAAGATGCCGCTTTACTCAAAAATACCAAGAGCCTGTCTGCAGTCCGCCCGCTGCGCAAGCATCTAATTTTGAACATCCTGTCATGTAAAACCTAAGCCAAACACAAAGCAACAGCTAGAAACTGCTGTTGCTTTTTTGTAGATTATTTTTCCTCTAGCTTGCAAAACCTAAGATTTTTTCTTCAGGCCAAGGAAGCCAGCACCCAGCCCTAAGAGCCCGAATCCAAGCAAATTGGCCAATAGACTGCTTTGGCTGCCGGTCTTAGGTAGTTGTTTGGAAGAAGCTTGCTCAAGAGTTGGCTGTTGAGACGCTGCTTGAGGATCCGTCTGGCCGCTTGCTTTGTAGGTCAGATTTTCTACCTGGCTACCCATTGGAGCAAGCCTTGCAGGGGTTGCCTGCTGGGCTTGATTTTGAGAGGCTTGCTCCATATCGGCCAACGGCACGATACTCTTCATAAATACATCTTGTGAAATGGCCCTTTCTTCGACTGCATCTTGAATACCAGTAAGACTGACAAAATAGTAACGCGCCCAATCCTTGGTCAGTCGCTGAATACCAGCCAGACCAGCTCCTGGATACCAGAGCGGCTTACTCACTTCCTCAGCAAACTTCCAGTCACCGCCAACTTGAATACCCAGCTTTGCATCCGGGTCAGATTTTTCAGAAATACGAGCTTCTACGGAAACTAAAACAGCCCGAATGGTTTGAGGATTCGGAATATCACGGGCCTGATCAGAACCCCAGTGGGCAACCCGATCCTGCTTAGGTAATACCTCAATAGCTGTTCCCCCACCAGCCAAGGCTTCCTGCCGTGCATCTCCTACGTAGCTGGACATATTGCCCTTGAATTGAGCAACCCATTGAACCCCTTGAGGGTGATCCACAATTTTCTCCCAAACATTGGAGTCCTTCCGAAGGACGAAAGCCTGCATGTTACGAATATCCGCCCAAGCATTGCTGGCCTTATTGTCCGTCATTTCCATCACAACACCCCAAGGATCAAATTCGTTCATCCATTTGCCGCGTTCCTTGTCAAAGACAGCCTTCGCTTCTTCGTCAGTCATCCCTTCGCCTTTATAAGCTAGGTAGTACCAATCAGCTGCTGGGTCATAAGTCGGACGGCCGCCTAACACGACAGCTCCGCCATTAAATTGGCCAGGACCGCCATTAGGACCGCGCTTTTGACGCTCCCCATTTTCTTCAACGACATTTTCCTCCGACCAAACCCAGACATCCCCTTGATTGGCTCCCATCTGAGCAATGGCGCGCTGCTTCTGCTCATCGGACATGACCTGACTGGCTGGCAACTCGCTAGCGGCTGTAGCCGATTCGACCTGATTTGCAGGAGCTGCTTGGGGTTCAGCCACAGCTGGATTTTCAGCCTCAGGACTTGCTTGGGCTGCTGGAGAAGCTGGCGTTTCAGCTACTGCGGCGGGGGCAGGCGCAACATCTTCTGCTTCAACTCTTGAGACGCACGTCAAAGCTGCTAAGGACAAGAGGGAAGCACATAGCAGCAAGCCGCTTCCATACTTGGCAGTAGAAGCAGATTTTGCTAGGACTTGCCAACAAAACTTATTATTCATATCATTCTCCTTTCATAAGGTACAGAATCTAGCTTAATCAATGAAACAAGCAGACCGATTCACTGCTCTTAGCCTTCATTGATTCTGAATAACAAATAATCTCCCTGCAAAAACAAGCTTAGGGCAGAGGATTCCCCGTACTCTTGTAAATCTTATACCAGTCAGCCCGAGAGAGCTCAATATCAAAAGCAGCTACCATTGAGCGAATTCGCTGTGGATTCATGGAGCCAACAATCGGCTGCATTTGTGCCGGATGACGCAAAATCCAAGCGAGAACTAAGGCTTCAAAAGAAACTTTATAGTCTGATGCAAAGGCATGCAGAGTTTCTGTAAGCTGAGCATATTTAGGATGCTCCATAAAAAGTCCCTGGTTCAAGTCGACCTGAAATGGTGACCAAGGCTGAATCGTGATATGATGCAATCGACAATAGTCCAGCACACTACCGTCCCGAACGATTGCTAAAGGATTGAGCATATTGGCATTGAGCCCAGCATCCAACATCGGAGTATGGGCTGGACCAAACTGCAGTTGGTTGGCAATCAAGGGCTGTTCCACACTCTTCTGCAGTAGCTCGATCTGATAAGGATTTTGATTGCTGACTCCGAAATAACGGACCTTCCCAGCTTGGTGCAGCTGTGAGAAAGCTTCAGCCACCTCTTCCGGCTCCACAAGAGCATCTGGCCGGTGCAGGAGGAGCACATCCAGATAGTCTGTCTGCAAACGCTCCAAGCTGCCTTCAACCGAGCTGATGATATAATCCTTAGAAAAGTCAAAATGGTAGTTGGTGTGAACATCCCGCAGTCCGCACTTGGACTGGATGAGAACTCGGTCCCGGGGAATCTTAGCCGAGCGAAGAGCCTGCGCAAACTTGGCTTCAGACTGGCCACCAGCATAAACATCTGAGTGGTCAAAGAAATTAATTCCCACTTCTAATGCCGTTTCAAGAACGGAAACGACCTCTTCAGGAGCATGCTCTGCCAGACGCATACAGCCCAAAACCAGCTGACTGGCTCCTTCCAGTTCATTTCCGACTGTCATATATTTCATCGCAACACCTCATTTCTTATAGACTGGATGGTCAAGCAAGGTCAACTCTTCAATCTTGACATTTTCAGTTTCAAAGACGATAAATTCATTCTTTTCCTTAAGCAGGCCAGACGGCACATAGAGATAGTGAATCGGCCCTTCATTCCAGTAGCGGCCTAGGTTGAAGCCGTTGACCGAAATACAGCCCTTCCCATACTTAGAGCAGTCGATGAAGGTATCAGCGATATCATCCAACTCTGCTTCAAAGCGATAGAAGGTCGGTGCTTTGACTTTTTCCGGTGGATCTGAGTAGCAGTCTAACTTGGCCAGCATTTCCTGGTCAAACTTAAGCGCATAATGCTTCCAGCCCTTGCGGAACTGGTGGTTAATCATGATACCCCCCTTGACTCCCTTGGATTGACTGGGTGCGCCTAGCTTGTAACCATAGTTGACACGTCCCATATTTTCCACCAACACATCAATCTGAATCCGCTCGGTATCAGCTGAGAAGAGCATCTCATCACCGATTTCTTCCCGATACTGGGTAGCTAGGTGCTCCTGATTGACATAGAAATGGCAGCGGTCATGAGTCTCCAATGCCTTGAGCCTTTCCTCATGGTATTGATTTTTGATATCAGAACGGTAGAGAATATAGCCATGATTCTGCCCAATCTGCTCCATAGGCTGCGGATAATCCAGCAGAATTTCCTCTGTGATATCCGCTGCCACATCCAGCAGATTTGCAGTACCAAGCAGTGGAAAACTGCCATAGGCCTTGGCTTGTCGGCTAATCGGCTCCATCTGCTCAAGCTCGGGAAAGACCTCGTGGGTCACCCGCTGAACAGCGTAGTATTTCTCGGTCGGCTGTCCCCACTCAGTAATAGGAGCGTCAAAATCATAGGAGGTAATCTGCGGCAAATCCTTGGTCTTGCGGGCCGAACAGCCGCTGATAAAACCAAAATTGGTCCCACCTCTCAGTAGAAAGAGGTTCATACTGCCCAACTGCAGCATTTCTTTGACATCCTGGGCCAAATCTTCTGCCTCTCGCCGAACGATTTCCTCGCTCCAGCGGCTGAACCAGCCATCCCAAAACTCAGTACACATAAGAGGCCATTTCTTGCCATAGCGCTCCATGAAAGATCGTAGATTGTCTGTATTTTCCTTGGGTTGGGAGCCAAAATTCCCCGTCACAAAAATATCATCCTCAATCAAAGTTCCAGACTCCAAAGCCTCTATCCATGTCCCGTCAGAGGTAAAGAGGGGAACCGTAACGCCACGTACCTTCATCATCTGCGCAATGCTGCGCATGTAAGCCTTGTCCTCGGCGTAAGAACCGTATTCATTTTCCACCTGCATCATGAGGATAGGGCCGCCTTGATCACTCTGATAGGGCAGAAGCTTAGGAAAGAGCCAGTCATAAAAATGACTGACCTTTTCCAGAAACAGCGGATGATTGACCCGCAGGCGCATCGAAGGATATCTCAAGAGCCAAGCCGGCAGGCCGCCAAAGTCAAACTCTGCACAGATATAAGGCGTCGGCCGGACAATGAGATAAAGCCCCATCTCCTCAACCAACTTGAAGTATGCTTCAAAATCCAGCATGCCCTCTGCCTGAAACTGACCTTCCTGAGGCTCATGTAATGCCCAAGGAATATAGGTCTCTACCGTATTAAAGCCCAGGGCTTTGAGATTGTAAAGGGTATCTCGCCACTGGTCTGGATGAAGCCGGAAATACTGAATAGCTCCCGATAAAATCTTAAAAGGCTGGCCATCCAGGTAAAATTCTTCTTTAATTTCAAATTTTGCCATCTATCCAAGCTCCTCCTGTTTATCTGCCATCTTGACAAAGGGCAGATATATAGCGGTCGAAATAGCGATGTTAACTAGCGAAAGAATAATTGCCCGCCAGTCAAAGGCTGTCGCAAAGAAACCGTAGAGAATCGGCGGCATGACCCAAGTAACGTTTTGAGTAACCGGCGCAACCAAGCCCATAGAGGTTGCAAAGTAGGCTACTGTCACCATGACCATTGGCGTCAGGACGTATGGAATAAACATAATTGGATTCAAAACGATTGGCAGGCCGTACATGACTGGCTCACCGATGTTGAAGACCATTGGGAAAATTCCTAACTTGGCCACTTCGCGATAGTGCTTGTTCCGAGATTGCCAGAGAATGGCAATGGCAACCCCAATCGCATCAAACCAGACAAAAGCACCGAAAGAATTATCCGTCCACATGTAAGGAATCGCATGCCCAGCCTGATAAGCTTCCAGATTGGCCAGCATGGTCACACCAAAGAGACTGGCCATAACCGGCGCCAGCACATTACCACCGTGCAGGCCGAAGAACCAGAAAATCTTATTGAGAAAGACAATGAGTAGCACAGCCCAGAAGCTTTGAGACAAGCTGAGAAGCGGTGCCTGAAGAATCTTGTAAATCCAGTCAATCAACAGCTCGCCTGTCACCAGATTAAAGAGGTAGGTCGCAATTCCCACGACATACATGGCAATCGCAGCCGGAATGATAGACAGGAACGGCTTCATGATAGCTGGCGGAACAGAATCTGGCAGTTTAATCGTCCAGTTACGATTCATGACCTTACAAAAGATGATAACAGATACAAAACCAATCAGAATGGCAGTAAAGTAACCACGCGCACTGATTTGATCACCTGGAATGACACTGTTAATCGTCACAGACAGGTTACTGCCGTCAAGTTTTAGCTCTGGAAGTTTTGAAATTGCCTTACTCAGCCCTGGTGTTTTGCCAGCCAACTCAAAGGTTTTAGTAACTGATCCACCAATGGTAATGATATAGGAAGCAACTGCTACCAGACCAGCAGATACCTTATCAGTATTGTAAATCTTAGCGATATTGACCCCGAAAGTAAAGAGGAACAAGAGAGTAACGATAGGAATACTGCCCTTAAATACCAGCCAGTTAATATCAATCAGCCACTGGAAGGTAGATGAAATCCAGGTCCAGCCGAACTGTCCTGGCAAGTCAGATAGAAAGGCATTTACCATGAGGGCGAAAGAGCCCGTCATAATCACAGGCATGGTTCCAATAAAGGAATCCCGCAGGGCAACCAGAAATTTTTGGTTACCGATTTTATTGGCAATAGGCATGAGACGCGCTTGCCATTTATCAACCAAACTACTCATCTGCATTTCTCCTATTCATCAAATTTTTTATGCAAATCAACAATCTCCTTTGCCAAATCAACAAAGGCGATACTGGTCATGAGATGATCCTGCCCATGCACCATAAATAAACTAAGTTCTGTCTTTTCTCCTTGCGCCTCCTTGCTCAGCATTTCAGCTTGAGCGTGATGGGCTTGCAGCAGGGCCTTCTGAGCCTGACTCAGCCTCTCCTGCGCCCGGTCAAAGTCCTGCTTTTTAGCTGCTGCAATGGCTTCGATAGCACAAGACTTGGCCTCTCCGCCATACATAATGAGGGTCATAGCGACCTCTAAGGAATCTTTATTTTCCATAGGAGTACCTACTTCATGAGCGACTCTGCCAGATCCAGAACCTTATCCCCCTTCATCATGCCGTAGTCCGTCATAGGAATGACATCGACCGGAATGCCTTTTGAAGCTAATTTTTCCTGTAAATCCTCCAACAGATAGCGGACCTGAGGTCCCAGCAACAGGACATCAACCTTTTTCTCGCTTAGATAGTCTTCTGCTTCTGACACTGGCACCGCAAATATCGTCGCAGCCAAGCCTCGCTCCTCTGCAGCTTTCTGCATTTTATTGACCATGAGACTGGTGCTCATCCCAGCCGCACAGACTAACATAATTTGTTTTGTTTCCATCGGCATCCTCCTTTATGAATCTGACCTAGCCTGCAACGACGCTTGCTATTTATTTTCAATATATAAACAAAAATCCAAAAAAAGAATATTTTTCACTATGTTATTAATATTCTATAAACATTATAACTATTTTTTTGTACTATGTCAACGCTTACATTTGAGATTTATAGCTTTTTTTGATAGTATAGCAGCAGAGGAAACAAGATGACACGAACTAGAAAACAAAACGAGCTAAGAGCAACTGTTCTGGATCAGCTCTATGCCAAACGACCGATTTCTCGGATTGATATTTCAAAAGAAACTAAGATTACACCAGCCACGACCGGCAGCATCATCAATGAACTAATCAAGGAAGGCTTGGTACTGGAGCTGGGCGAGCTCAATGACGAGAGCGTAGGCCGCAAGAAAACCCTGCTAGATATTGCGCCTCGTAGCCGCTACTATCTAGGCTTTGAGATTTCTGAAAAACAGCTGGCTATGGTCATCGCTGATAATACCGGTGAGATTGTAGAAAGTAGCATTCGGACTTATCAGGTTGAGGTGACAGGCGGCCCGTCTGACCAGGAAATTATCCGGCTGATTCAAGATTTTCTGAAAAAGAATAGCAAATACTCCATCTCAGCGATTGCCCTCGGACTACCGGGACATGTGAATCTCTCTCAAAGTGATTTTATCATTTCTAAAAACCCCCACTGGGGACAGATTAACCTGCGGACTATTCAAGAAGCCTTTGACCTCCCTGTCTACTTCGCCAATAAGTCCCACTGTTTGACAATGGCTGAACGCCTCTTTAGCTATCATCCGACAGACAGTAATTTTATCGTCTATCATGTCGCCAGAGGTATTCATTGCTCTTACATGTACAAGGGTAGCATTTACAGTCAGGAAAATTATCTTATCGGAGAGGTGGGGCATACTGTTATCAATCCTGAAGGCGAGCGCTGTCCTTGCGGCAAGCACGGCTGCTTGCAGGTTTATGCCAGCGAAAGCGCTCTGATTGATAAAGCAGCTATCCTGTATCAGGCTTCCCAGACCTCGCTCTTAAAGACCCTTGTAGAGGACGTCAATAACATTGATTTGACAAGTCTGATGACCGCCTATCGCTTAGGAGACTTAGGCAGCATTGAGTTGATTCATACTGCCTGCCGCTACCTGGCCATTTCCATTTCCAATCTCTGCCAGCTTATTGATAGCGAAAGGATTTATCTGGACGGCCAAATATTCTCCTATCCGATTATTGCCGAGCAGGTCCTGGCTCAGTTAGAGCAGGAAGTGCCTCTCTTTCCAAAGCAAAAACAAGCAGAGATTGTCATTATCCCCTACTCTAAATACAGCATTGCCCGCTCTGCAGTCAGCCTCTGTGTCTATCATGAATTTTTAGATAAAAAAGGAAACCTATAAAGGCCGAGACAAGAATCTCGGTCTTTTTTTTACAAAAAAAGAGACAGGCTTTCTAGGAGCTTCCCCCTAAAAAGTCTATCTCATTTTACTATCTATTAATCGAACGTGAAATCATGGAAATGGTGTGGCGCTGTCCTCTGAGAGCCTTGCTCATGGCAAAGATATTTTCAACCGGAGCCAGACAGCCATAGCCGGAATCTCCGATATGCTGGATATCTACACCGCAGATTTTGTTACAGATAGCCATTTGCTTGACAATATCTTCATCAGCACTCTCTTGGCTGGTACCGATCGCACTCATAACCAGAGCCCCCTTTTGATGGGCCAGTCGGACAATCTGCTTCAAGTCCTGCTCATCAAAGCCTGGCACACTGCCGACTGCCGGTGCTAGGACAATATCAACACCCGCTTCGATAAATTGAGCGATTGCTTCCAGGTCTGCTACCGGCTCATCCACACCTGAAGCATGCATTTTGCCTGCAATCAACAGGCCTGAAAAATTCTCCTTGACCACTCGAATAGTGTCGATAATGGCCTGATTGGTGACACCAGTCCCTGGATTACCTGTCAGACAGATAAAGTCAACGCCCAGCTCTTCTGCTCGCTGAATGGTCGCTAGACTAGCCTGACGCCCCTCATCGATAATCAGGCGTTCTCCTGCCATCTGGGCCTGACTGTCCACCGGTTCCAGATTGATACCGATAGGACGACCCACCAAGCGGTGCAGCTCCTCAACAAAATCTTCCTTGGCATCCAGACCAGCTACAAAAGGCTGGAAGATATCAATCCCATTCAGCAAAATCAAGTCAGCACCAAAAGACCGAGCAATCTCTGCATTGGTCACATCACCGATATAAGATTCTTTAAAAGCTACGTTTTCAGACAGGATAACGCGGCCCTCACTGGCCTTGATGCTCTGTTTCAGCTCCGGCGCAGTCATACTTAAAATTTCTGAAGCATTTGAACTAATGAATCGTTTTACCATAAGAATATCTCTTTTCTTTATTATTCATTAATAAACACTTTGAAATCTATTCTATTTGGATATTTTGTTTGTTTTTTGTTATCAAATACAGTATAGCACAAGGTCATAGAAATGTAAACGCTTTATATTTTCTTTGACAAAATAGTCTGCTTTCACAAACAAAAGCAGACTATTGAAATGCACTCGATTATTTTTGAACTGAGCAAGATGCGATAAGCGTCTTATCTCTGCATCACCAGATGACCACCCGTTCTTCTGGGCTCCGCCACATGCCGTCTCCTTCTTGAACATCAAAGGTCGTAAAGAAGTCGTCAAAGTTTGGCAGCTGAACATTCGTCCGAAGCTTAGCCGGCGCATGGACATCGACGCTTGCCAGGAGCTTCATATACTCTTCGCGTCCCTTCATTCGCCAGATGCGGGCAAAGTTGGTAAAGAATTCCTCTGCAGAGAAATCAGCTTCTTTCTTGGCCGCTTCTAGGGCTGCTGCAATGCCACCCAGATCAGCCACGTTTTCTGAAACAGTCAGCTTGCCATTGACCTTAGCACCATAGGAATCCTGACCTTCGAACTGATCAATGACCTTTTGAGTCCGTTCGGTGAAGGCTTGGTAGTCGTGCTCCGTCCACCAATTGTTAAGACTGCCATTTTCATCAAAGGAAGCGCCATTGGTATCAAAAGCATGAGAAATCTCATGGGCGATGACCGCTCCGATACCACCGTAATTAGCTGAAGAAGATTGGTGCAGATCATAGAAAGGCGCCTGCAGGATAGCCGCTGGAAAGACAATCAGGTTTTTCTGCGGATTATAGTAGGCATTGACCATATGGGCTGGCATTCCCCATTCCTTGTAATCCACTGGTTTATTCCACTTGCTCCAGCTGTACGCAATATCAATCTGGCTCAGCTTCTGAGCATTTTCAAAGAGTGTCAGCTTTTCATCCACGATCTTGCGAGAATAACGCTCAGGCAACTCGTCTGGATAACCAATATAAGGCTTGATGACATTAAGTTTGACAATGGCCTTGTCACGAGTTTCTGGTGTCAGCCAGTCATTCTGGGCCAGGCGGTTTTTGTAAACTTCAATCATCGTCGCCACTTTCTGCTCCACATCAGCCTTGGCTTCTGGTGAGAACTTTTGACCAGCATACCAAAGACCGACAGCTTGATTAAAGGGACCTTGGGCCAGGTAAAAGGCTGCTTTTTTCTTGTCCTGAGCCTGAGGAGTCCCTGATAGAGCACGATGATAAGCTCCTGCCAAGACACGGATATCATCCGTTAGATAAGGGGTTGTATTGCGGACCGCAGAGAGAATCAGCAGAGCATGGAGTTTGTCCCAGTTAGCGGCTGTATAGATATCCTTAGCTGCTTTCCAGAAGCGTTCCTCAGGAACAATAACTTGGTCGGGTTCTTGACCGATCAACTTGGTGAAAATATCCGCCAAAGGCAACTCCGGCACCAAGGCTTTGAAATCTTCCCACTTATAAGGATGGTAGAGCTTAGCATACTCAGAGCTTTCTTCACTAGACAGAACATACTGAGCAAAGACAGCATCCAGCTCCAAGACTTTATCCAAAAGGTCCTTGATTTCCTCTTCTGCAAAGTCAAATTTTGCCAGCAAATCTTCCTGTGTCTTGCGCCATTTTGCAAGGAGATCCGCCTTCTGCGGATGGTCCTCAGCATAGTAGGTCGTGTCTGGCAAAATCGTTCCCGGTCCGTCTGCCCAGAGAACATTGATTCGGGCATCCATAAAGTCAGGCGCCACACCAAAGGGGAAATAAGTCGGCTTGCCAGCCAGCTCAAAATCAGCAATCTTAGAAGCATATTCTTCAAAAGATGTTAGGTTGCGAATTTCATCAATGTAAGCACGCGCAGGCTCAATCCCAGCCGCTTCCCGCTTGTCATAATCCGCTGCCAAGCGGTGGTAAGCAATAAAGTTCTGCAGAATTGCATTTTCTGGCACTCCATCGCCAGCCAGCCATTTGTCGGTCGTTGCAAGCATAAGATCTTCAATCTCATCTGCTAGATCCATGAAGCCGCCCGTCACTGGCTTATCATCAGGAATGACCGCCGTCTTGGCCCACTCACCATTAACTGCATCATAAAAATCATCTTGTAGTCGTGTCATCTTCTTCTCGCTTTCATGCTTTTGATATAACCTTATCAAAATCTACTTGTTTTTTCAAACGTTTCTTATATTAATTTTAGAAATTTGTTGAAAATTAACTTGACTTAATTTTTATTTTAATGTATATTAATCTCATAGAGGTGTATGAGATGATTACGATTAAAGATTTGACTGTCAGCTATCAGGATACGCTGGCTCTTGAGCCCCTTTCATTAACCATTAAGGAGCCAACTATTACTGGGATTATCGGTCCTAACGGAGCCGGAAAATCCACCCTGCTCAAGGGCATGCTAGGGATTATTGACCACCAAGGCCAGACTCTGCTGGATCAAAAGCCGCTGCAGAACTCTCTCCAGCGCGTCGCCTATGTAGAGCAAAAGATTAATATTGATTATCATTTCCCTATCAAAGTCAAAGAGTGTGTCTCTTTGGGACTTTACCCGCAGCTCAAACTCTTTCAAGGGCTAAAGAATTCCCATTGGGACAAGGTGGCTGAGGCATTGAAAATTGTCGGTTTAGCAGACTTGGCGGAGCGGCAGATTAGCCAGCTATCCGGCGGGCAATTCCAGCGGGTCTTGATCGCTCGCTGCTTGGTTCAAGAGGCGGATTGTATCTTTTTGGACGAGCCTTTCGTCGGGATTGACTCTGTCAGTGAAGAGATTATCATGGCGACTTTGCGCAGTCTCAAAGCCGCAGGCAAGATTATTCTGATTGTCCATCATGACCTGAGCAAGGTTGTTGATTATTTCGACCAAGTTATCCTGCTCAATCGTAAGCTGATTGCCTTTGGTCCTACCGAGACCAGCTTTACCAAGGACAATATGAAAAAGACTTACGGCTCCCAGCTCTTTATGAATGGAGGTGCCTAGAATGATTTTAGAATTTTTCCAAGGGCTGCGGGACTTTCACTTCCTGCAAAATGCCCTCATTACAGCCATCGTCATTGGGATTGTTGCTGGAGCTGTCGGCTGCTTTATCATTCTGCGCGGCATGTCGCTCATGGGGGATGCTATCTCTCATGCGGTTCTGCCCGGTGTGGCCCTGTCCTACATTTTAGGGATTAATTTCTTTATCGGAGCCATCACCTTCGGACTTTTGGCCTCGATTATTATCACCTACATCAAGGGCAATTCCATTATCAAAAGCGATACGGCCATTGGGATTACCTTTTCATCCTTCCTAGCTCTGGGTGTGATCCTAATCGGCGTTGCCAATAGCTCCACTGACCTCTTTCATATTCTCTTCGGGAATATCTTGGCTGTTCAGGATATTGATATGTGGATTAGTATTGGAGTCGGAATAGCTGTGCTCTTAATCATCACCCTCTTTTTCAAACAGCTATTGATTACTTCCTTTGACCCCTTGCTGGCTCAAGCAATGGGTATGCCAGTCAGCTTCTATCACTATCTGCTGATGATTCTCTTGACCTTGGTCTCTGTGACAGCTATGCAGAGCGTGGGAACCATTCTGATTGTCGCTCTCTTGATAACGCCGGCAGCAACGGCCTACCTCTATGCCAACAGTCTGAAAACTATGATTCTGCTGTCCTCGGGTTTGGGAGCTCTGGCTTCTGTGCTGGGACTCTTTATCGGCTATAGCTTTAATGTCGCTGCAGGATCCAGCATTGTCCTGACCTCGGCCCTCATCTTTCTCATCTCTTTCTTTATTGCCCCTAAGCAACGCTATTTAAAACTTAAAAACCAACCTAAACTAAAATAAAATTTAATGGAGGAATCCCATGAAAAAATTAGGTTTTTTATCCCTGCTTTTGCTAGCAGTCTGCACTCTCTTTGCCTGCTCCGATCAGAAGAACGCGTCCAGTGACTCGTCCAAGCTCAAGGTTGTTGCGACCAACTCAATTATCGCTGATATTACCAAAAATATAGCTGGCGATAAGATTGATCTGCACAGCATTGTACCAGTCGGCAAAGATCCCCATGAATATGAGCCCCTGCCTGAAGATGTCAAAAAGACTTCTCAAGCGGATCTCATCTTCTACAACGGTATCAATCTGGAAACTGGCGGTAATGCTTGGTTTACCAAGTTGGTCAAAAATGCCAATAAGGAAGAAAACAAGGACTACTATGCTGTCAGCGATGGCGTTGACGTCATTTACCTTGAAGGTCAAAGTGAAAAGGGTAAGGAAGACCCCCATGCTTGGCTCAACTTGGAAAACGGCATTATCTATGCGCAAAACATTGCCAAGCGTTTGATTGAAAAAGACCCTGACAATAAGGCTACTTACGAGAAAAATCTTAAAGCCTATGTGGAAAAGCTAACCGCTTTGGATAAGGAGGCCAAGGAGAAATTCAACAATATCCCAGAAGAAAAGAAAATGATTGTGACCAGCGAAGGCTGCTTCAAGTACTTCTCTAAGGCCTACAACGTGCCGTCGGCCTACATCTGGGAAATCAACACAGAAGAAGAAGGAACTCCAGACCAAATCAAAAGCTTAGTTGAAAAACTACGCAAGACAAAAGTGCCGTCTCTCTTTGTCGAATCAAGTGTGGACGACCGTCCGATGAAGACTGTTTCTAAAGACACCAACATCCCAATCCACGCTAAAATCTTCACGGACTCAATCGCTGATGAAGGCGAAGAAGGCGACAGCTACTACAGCATGATGAAATACAATCTAGATAAAATTTCTGAAGGCTTGGCAAAATAATGATAAAAGGTTAGGAAGACAAAATCCTAACCTCTTTATTTTTGGAGAAGGAGCTTCACATGGAGTCAATTTCAAATTTCCGGTCAAATTATTCGAAAAAAATCACTATTCGCTGTACAATGAAGCTATCAAACATGAATGGAGACTTCCTATGACAACTTTTCTCGGAAATCCTGTAACCTTTACTGGAAAGCAACTGCAAGTCGGCGACACAGCCCACGATTTTAGCTTGACAACCACTGACCTTTCAAAGAAAACTCTGGCTGATTTTGCTGGCAAAAAGAAAGTCCTGAGCATCATCCCATCTATCGATACTGGTGTATGCTCGACTCAGACTCGCCGTTTCAACCAAGAGCTCTCTGACTTGGACAATACCGTTGTTATCACGGTTTCAGTTGACTTGCCTTTTGCTCAAGGCAAGTGGTGTGCTGCTGAAGGCATTGAAAATGCTGTCATGCTCTCTGACTACTTCGACCATTCTTTCGGCCGTGACTATGCTGTCCTCATCAATGAATGGCACCTTTTAGCCCGCGCAGTTCTAGTTCTGGATGAAAATAACACTGTGACCTATGCTGAATATGTCGACAATATCAACACCGAGCCTGACTTCGAAGCAGCTATCGCCGCAGTTAAGAGTTTATAAGAGATAAAAATACGGACCTGCTAGTCCGTATTTTTTTGTGCGAAAAACTTCTGCCAAAACTGACGGAAGCAAGCCCAGGAACGCAAGAGAAAGGATGGTCGATTCAGCAATTTCTTGAACCGAGCAATCTCTTCCTTTACCTGTTTATAAGCACTCCGCCCCTTTCGAGCATAAGGGCTCTTAGCCGAGCGATAGCCCAGCGGACCACGATTATTCTGAGGTGACTTGAACTTGCGGCCGCCATTTTCAATGACAAGCCTGCGAAAGCGAGGATCCCATACAGCAGGCGTTTTGACATCGTAGCGAGTATGAGAAGCCTGGTTGACCGGACGATTGCGCTCACCGTAGTTAAAGCTGGCACCATTCACAATACCATTTTGGCTAGCCCCCTCTGGATCGATAATATTGAGAAAGCGACCTCCCTGATCCAGAATAAACTCTGTATGAAAATCAATCAGGATTTTTATATTGGCCTGACTAGCTTGACCATCTGGATAGATAGCTTGCTCTGACATCTTATCAATATAGGCTTTATTATGCAAGCGAGAGGATTCTTGAAAGCTATAAGGCAGCGCTGGCCAATCCTTTAGATAAGAGGCCAAGGCTTCAGCATCTGTCATGCCAGTCTGACGATAGTGTTCTCTGACCCACTGGGCCTGCTGGCAGGAAATGACATAGCGAAACTGATGCAGCTGTCTTTTGAGCTTTTGATTACCATCCCTTTGGCTAAAATCATCTGCCGGAAAAGCCTGGCGCAAGGTCTTTGAGAAAATTTTCCAAAAGCAATCATGCGGTGTTAGGTCTGGAGCAATTCGAGCCAGTAGAAGATTCGTCTCTGACTTATCTCCACTCAGTTCCTCAGGCATGCCGACAGCTTTCATAGCTAGAACCAGCAGTTCCTGAGCTCCTAACCTGCTGTTCTGAACCTCCTCAGCTAGCCAGAGCTTTTGAAAAAAGGGACCGCCAAAAAGCTGAGCCTCCTGCAGGTAATCTCCTTCTTCTGACACTGTTTTTCCTTGCTCACCAATCTCTTCAAAAACTTGTTCCAGCGCTGTTTGATACCAACCGATTGATTGCAATCGCTGAAAGAACTGCTCTTTTTCTTCTTTCGGATACATGGTCCCCTCCTTTCTTTTAGCTCTAGTAGTTCAAAACTGTAGAGATTATAATAAAAAAATCTAATCCACATAGAACAATTAGATTTTATCACAAACTCACATGATAGCAAAGAACAAGCTATGAATCCTTGGAGTACTAACAATAAAGATGTTCTTAGCAAATCACTCAATAAATAAAGAGAAGACCAAACTGGTCCTCTCTCAGTATGAGTTTTCTTCAAATGTGCTGTCCAAACTTTTAATTTGGGTAATTCATCTAGAATGAGATTTTATCAATAAATGCTCTTAAGCTTTACGTCGTTTTGCAAAAGCCAGTCCCAGCATAGAGAGCAATCCCAGACCTACAAGTGCTAGAGAAGATTCAGTAGAACCTGTTTTTGGAAGAGCTGCCGGAGCCTGATAGGTCTGAACTGGTTTCTTTCCGTTCTTCACTCCCGTTGTAGTGACTTTCAGAACCTTTCGCTCATTCTTAGAAACGAGGTTAGTTGGGTCGTCTGTCTCAAGGGCTGCAAGAGCTGCTTTCAAAGCTTCAAGTTTGGCATTTTCAACTCTATATGTTTCTTCCTTACTTGCCAAGTTTGCTTTAGCATCATTGAGAGCCGCTTCTGCTTCTTTTAGAAGAGCAGGGGCATTTTGCAATCGAGAAACGTAGTCTTTAGCAGCTTGAACAGCCCGTTGAGCTTCTGCTAGAGCTGCACTTGCAGCAGTTGCCTTTTCTTGAGCGGTCGCTGTAGCTGCTTTCAAAGCCTCAAGTTTGGCATTAGCTTCCTCAGCTGTTTTTTGCGCAGTTGTTTGGGCTGCTTCTTTTTCTTTCAAGCTTGCTTGAGCTTTAGCTAAAACTGCAAGTTTAGCCTTGGTTTCTTCAGAAGCCGAATTCTTGCTATTTTCGAGTTCAGCTTGGTAAGTACGTTCCGCCTTGGCCAACTTGTCCTTAGCAGTTTTCACAACCTCACGCAGTAATGGTGCTGTCTCCTGCTTGTTCTGAGCATTTGTCAACGTGCGTTGAGCAGCGTCCAACTTAGCTTGTGAAACCGCCAAGTCTTTACGAGCAGCATCTGCATCTTGATTATTGGCATTTGGATTGATTAAGGCTGGCGTGATTTTGGAAGGGTCGACGATATCCCAAGTCCCAAAAACAACAAATTGAATTCGGTTAAATTTACCATTGTTGCTAAAATCAACTCCCATATATGCAACTTTATCATGTCCTATTTTGTATCCAACTACTTTTTGCGCCCAATCTAGCATTGTCCCAAATCCATATCTAGTACTTTCCTTTATATCAAACAACTGAAATTTAACATTCTCATAAACTACTTTTTTCAAGTAATCAACAGATACATTCTCTTGATTATCTAGAACAGGATAATAATCAAGCTGAGGAAAGCCATATCTTTTGTATCCAAACTTATCAAGTCCAAATTTAGCAGTTGTTTCATCTGTAGCTACTACTCTAATAGTTAAATCCTGTCCATTATTTTTATGCCAAACTAATGTATTTTCACGGCCAGCTCGACTTAAAGCTGATGCATAATCAATAGTATTTTGCGTTAGTCTGACTGGTCCTGTACCAGCCTGCTTACGAATTTGATTTAGCAAATCTTGTGCATAGTAGTTAATTTCCATTAGAACATCTTTTGGAATAGCATTGATATTGACCATGCGTTGAGCATCTTTTGGATTACTAATGTAATTATTAATTAATTTTAATTTTGTAACTTCTTCTTTAAAGATTGTTTGTGCTTCAAGTGATTGTTTAATATAATCGCTTTTAAGTGCATTTATATAGGCTTGCGATAGGGTAAAAGTATTGTGAACCTGATCTTGAGACGAAAGTTTCGCTTCTTTTTCTTTGATTTCTGCTTGTGCTGCTTTGATATCAGCCTGGGCTTGATCAATCACTGCTTGGCGTTTGGCATCTTCCACTTCAGCTGTCTTCAACTGGTCTTGGTAAGAATCCAGGTTCTTTTGTTCCTTGTCAAGCTCCTCCTTTGCCTTCGTTACCTTTTCGCTTACCAGTTTGTTGTCCACATCTTTTTGAGCTGCATTCACAGCATCTTGGGCTGCTTGGGTTTCAGTTTGTGCCTTAGCTGCTTGAGCTTGAGCATCCTGAGCTACAGCCGCCTGTGTGTTTTCTACTTTTTTAGCTGTATCAAGAGCTGCTTGGGCTTGCTTAGCTGCGTTTTCTGCTGGAGCAACTTTTTTCTCAGCTTCTGTAACTGCTGCCTGAGCTTCCGCAATTTTTTGTGCACTTGTATCAGCATTATCTTTCTTAGCGGTTTCAACTTTAGTCTCAGCAGTCGCAACCTGTTCTTTGGCTTGGTCAACAGATGCTTTCGCTTGATTAACCTGCTCAGTCTGCTGTTTAAGAGCTTCTGGACTTGCAGATAGAGCCTTATTTTGGTCTGCAGGGGCATTTGCATCCACTAGAGTTGTATCTGCAGCTACAGTGTGAGCAAAGCCAGTACTAGCAAGAACTGCTGCACCTAGAATGACATGTTTTTGGATTTTTTTCATGGGTTTCCTCCTGATATGTTAACAGTATAATGAGAAAAACTTTGTTTGTCAAACTATTTACATGTTTTTTTGAGAACATTTATCGCAAATATGTCCAAAAATAGGATCTCATCTCCATCGCTTCCAAAAAACCTGTGTCTCTAGCTATAATTGTATAATGAATTTTACGCTTACTGACCTTGCCAAGGATAAAGTCTTAACAGATTACAAACATATTAGTCATAGAATGCAGAAAACCGCCCGTCAAGCAACGAGCGGTCTTCTTATTCACGAATTTCTTATCCTTTGATGGCAATGAAGGGTGAGCCTTCTGTATTATCCGTCGGATCTATACTCTTGACTCCAAAGAGATAGTCTACTGGATACCAGCCATTATTAGCTGCATTATAAGGGTCACGGACATAGGTTTTTCCATTGTCATAGCCTTTGAGAACCAGCTCATGAGTTACTGGATAATGGGCAAAGATGCTAGTACCAACGGCACCTAGGACATGATGCCCCTGCGAAAGCACTTCTTTGACTGCGGAAGCTGTAAACAGGGTCTCAGTCGTCAAATCCCAGTGCTGGGCAGCTCGGACAATACCACGGCTGCTAGTACCAAATCCATCTTTATTAAATTCATTAGTATGGTTATATAGATAATCCGCAACGGTTGTCGGAAGCACTTCTGTACCAGTAATTCCAGAAATAACCATAGCTAGCGTTGTCGGCACGCATCCTGTCGCATCCATGCTGTAAGGACCATACTTCCTGCCACCCCAGCGACCATCACAATGAAGAAAATCTAAACATCAAAGAAAGGCTTAGACACTGTATTCTTGCAGCGATTTTTGTTATACTAGGGATAGAAAGTTCAGCGAGGATGCAAGATGACCCCAAATAAAGAAGACTATCTCAAGTGTATCTATGAGATTGGCAGCCGCCACAAAAAAATCACCAATAAAGAAATCGCCCAGCTCATGCAGGTTTCTCCTCCGGCTGTGACGGAAATGATGAAAAAAATGCTGGCGGAAGAACTTCTGGTCAAGGATAAAAAAGCCGGTTACCTGCTGACTGATTTGGGGCTAAGGCTAGTTTCTGACCTCTATCGCAAGCACCGACTGATTGAAGTCTTTCTGGTCAACCATCTCGGCTACTCGACTGATGAAATCCATGAGGAAGCCGAAGTCCTAGAGCATACTGTTTCTGAGCGTTTCGTTGAGCGTCTGGATGCCATGCTCCAGTACCCCAAGACCTGTCCACACGGAGGCACCATCCCAGCCAAGGGAGAGCTTCTGGACGAAGAAAACCAACTGACTCTGGAAGAGGCTTCTGCCCCTGGTGACTATATCATCAAACGCGTACACGACGACTTTGACTTGCTCAAATACTTGGAAAAATATAACCTGCAAATCGGCCAAACCATCACCTTCATCCAATACGATTCTTTCGCTCAGGCTTATCTCCTCAAGACAGAAACCCAAGAAATCCAAATCAATCCTATGATTGCCCAGCAGATTTATGTGGAAAAACTATAGACAGAACCCAGTTCGGACTTTTTAGTCTAAACTGGGTTTTTATTGACAAAAATAAGATGTCAGAATATAATAAGTATACTTATAAAATGTCTAGAGGGAAAGCTAATGGAAAAATCGCAGTTTAACTCCATCTACAAGGATGAATATCAAAAATCAACCGGTCTACTCTTTATCCGTGCCTACCACAAGTGGCATGGGCTGATTAAAAACAAACTGAGAACGATTGATTTGACCCATCCCCAGTTTGTCGTTCTGACCACTCTTGCAGCGCTTCTGCGTCAGCAAGAATGGGTTAGTCAGACCGATATTGCACGATTTTCTGACATGGATGTTATGACCGTATCCCAAATCATCCGCCTCTTGGTCAAGAAAGGTTTGATCATGCGGGAAGTCCATCCCAAGGACAGCCGTGCCAACATCATACTTCTAACGGATACGGGGCTTCAAAAGGTCAACCAAGCCCTTCCTCTGGTAGAAGGCATTGATCAGGCGTTCTTTGGAAAATTAGAAAATAAAACAGAAATATTAAATCAACTCTTAATGGAACTGGAGGCAGAAAATGACTAGATTTTGGATTGGTGTCGTATCAAAAGAACATGTACTAAGAGGTGTAGAAGGTGGATTTTGCCAAGTCTGCCATGGTAAGAAAGCACCGCTGAACCGAATGAAAAAGGGGGACTATCTTCTGTACTACAGCCCCAAGTATCAACTGAGCGGGCAGGAAAAATTGCAGGCTTTTACAGCAGTTGGCAAGATTCTAGATGACACTGCCTACCAAGTAGAGATGTTTGAAGGTTTTTTTCCATTTCGGCGAGATGTCAGCTACTACCAGCCTGTCAAAGACTGCCCCATTGAGCAAGTCCGACAACATCCTCAGTGGCGCCAATATGCTTCTCAGATAAGATACGGACATTTCGAAGTATCGAAAGACTTCTTCCTTTATGTTTTTGAGCAAATGAAACTGGACATCCCTGCAAATCAGTAGAAGCAGCTTCGTTTGACTTACACCTAAACCTTGCTCACCTGTCATTAAATCTAAAGTTCCGATTCTCAAGGAAAAACGGAACTTTTTGATTTGAAGTGAAATTATCGATTTATTAAATCAGCATAAATGCCGATAAACTACCCGTAATCACATTTGCTAGAGCATGCATGGTCCAGCTGGCTAAAATGGAGCCATCAGATTTCTTTTCATTGACAAAGCCCATATAGGCCGCGATGCCACCCGTACACAAAATGATGAGCAGGGTTTGCTGCCAAGAGAGCACTGTTATAAACATCAGGCCATGCAGTAGACCAAAAAGAGCAGCTTGTATGGTGTTGGCTACCACAAAGGATAAGCGGCTAGCCAATCTATTTAAAAGAAAACCTCTGAATAGCAGTTCTTCTGGCAGAGCAGTTTGAAACAGACTATAAATCAGAACAGCTGGCAAGGCTTTGAAGCCGAGGCCTGAGAAGTTTGAAGTCGCTGTCTTAAGACCTTTTACAGTCGTATATAGTAGCAAAAACGAAAGAAGCAAGAAAGATAGCGAACCCAACAAAATCCACAGCCAGATCTTCCAGCTGCCAGTGTCTTTTAGTGGTTTTAAGCCAAGCCATTCTAAAAATGGACTTTTTCTTCTAGCACTTATCAACCACCAAACAAAAGGAAGCAAAGCAAACAAAGCGATTTGAATCAGAGCATTCATCATCTGTTGAACTAGATTTCCCATGGTAAAGAGACTCCTTTCTTTTCTTTAATATGATTATACAATACAAACTTCAAGAATTTATAAAGTAATTCTAAAATATTTCTAAAGAATGATAGGAATCATAAACATAAACAAATCAAGGATTATTGCTACTTTCACTTACTTGCTATGCTTCTCATTTTTGGACTAAACGATGTCAAAAAACATTAAAAGCCTATCTCAAAAATCTAAGAAAGGTTGCAGATAAAAATAAGGCGATGAGTTTAAAAAAATAGAAAATTGACAAAGCGTTAAAAGAGGAAAAAACTCCTAAAATTTTATTACACAAAGTCAAATTTTCAGCCTATCTATCCTAGATGATTTTCTTTTTAATCCAGTACTTCCTGCTCCTGCTCATCCATTTCATCCCCTTCAGAGTTTCAATTTTATAGGCTTGGTACCATGCCAAAAACTTTTTTCCTTCTTGCCAACCCGCTTACATTTTGCTAAAATGATGTCAAAAATCAGTAAGGAAAAATTATGCCACAACAACTTTTTAAAGAATTTGCCCAGCTAGATCAAGTGGAAGCTATTGTTCTCGGTGGCTCTCGTGCTGGACAGCATTTTGACAAAGACTCAGACTATGATGTTTATATCTACTTGACAGATTCCATTGCTCCCACGACTCGACGCGATATCCTCAGCAAGTACTGCTCCTACATGGAAATCGGCAATCAGTTTTGGGAACTAGAGGATGACTGTGTGCTAAAGAGCAAGATCGAAATTGAGCTCATTTACCGTACACTGGATAGCTTTGATCAAGACCTGCAGACAGTAGTCCTAGACCACCAAGCCCAGAATGCCTATACCACCTGTATGTGGCACAATCTGCTCCACAGCAAAATCATCTACGACCGAAATGGTCGCTATGAAGCACTTCAAAACAAGTACAGACGACCTTATCCAGCTGAGCTGAAAAAGAATATTATTAAGAAGCAGCTCCTCTTACTCGATCAAGCCATGCCAGCTTTCTCCAAACAAATAGAAAAAGCGCTCAAGCGTCAGGACTTGCTCAGTATCAATCACCGTAGCAGTGAATTTTTTGCTTCCTATTTTGACTTGATCTTCGCCCTAAACGAACAGACGCACCCTGGAGAAAAGAGAATGCTAGAGTTTGCAAAAATCAACTGCATGCTATTGCCCCAGCGTTTAGAAGAAAATATACAGACCTATTTTCAAAAAATCTACACAGAACCCGCTGAAGCCATAAACCTTATCAATCAACTAGTGACGACCATCAAACAAGTCATTCCTCAAGAAATTATTGATTGTTTTTAGTAATGTTGTCGGAAACTATACATTCATTGCTGCAGAAGCTAAAAAATTAGGAGTTTGAACACTAGTGTTCAAACTCCTTTTCATACTTCTTCTCAGCGATTCTTCGTATCCAAGATAATGGTTACTGGACCATCATTAACTAGTTCTACCTGCATGTCTGCCCCAAAAATCCCCGTCCGAGTCAGCACCTCCTGCTGCAAGGCAAGATTGAAAGCATCATAAAAACTGCTAGCCATCTCTGGCGGAGCCGCCTTGACAAAGGCTGGCCGATTTCCCTTTTTGGTATCTGCATGCAGAGTGAACTGGGAAATGGACAAAATTTCTCCGGCAATGTCCTTGATAGACAGGTTCATCTTGCCCTCAGCATCGGAAAAAATCCGCATATTGACAATCTTCCTGACTGCATAATCCATATCCTCTTGACTATCGTCAGGCCCTACGCCTACTAGGAGCAGAAGACCTTTTCCAATACTGCTGTGAAGCTGCTGGTCAATACTGACCTGAGCACGTTTCACGCGCTGAATCACTATTTTCATATCTTTTCCTTTGATTTAAGCAAGTCACCAAGGGTAACTTACAGCTTGATAATGATTTCCGAAATGGATCAACCATTGGTCCGCTTGACCGAGTAAACTTCCGGCACGCTTTTGATTTTATCCACCACCGTCGTCAACATGGATAGGTTCGCAATACCAAAAGAAACGTGGATATTGGCAAATTTCATATCCTTGGTCGGCTGGGCATTAACTGTTGAAATATTTTTAGTGGTATTAGACAGAACCTGCAATACATCGTTGAGGAGGCCAGACCGGTTGAGACCGTAAATATCAATGTGAGCCGTGTACTCTTTGGTCGTGTTGTTGTCTTCCCATTCTACATCAATCAGCCGCTGTTCGTAATTTTCCTGGGCCTTGAGATTCATGCAGTCCTGCCGGTGAATGGCTACACCACGTCCTTTGGTAATATAGCCAACAATATCATCACCCGGTACAGGGTTACAGCATTTAGCAATCCGGATGAGGAGACCAGACGCCCCCTGAATAACCACACCGCCTTCGTGCTTAACCTTGAGGGTGTCTTTTTTGTTTTCGACCTTGACCTCACCGCCCTTGACCAATTCCTCCGCTTCTGCTCTGGCCTTGGCTCGCTCTTCCTCACGGCGCTCTTTTTCTGTCAGGCGGTTGAAAATACTAATGGCACCAATCTCACCGAAGCCAATCGCCGCAAAAAGCGCCTCTTCAGTCTTATAACTGGTCTTCTGCAGCACTTTTTCCATGTGCTTCTTGTCCATGTACTTATTAGCTACATAGCCATGCTCCTGGAATTGAGCCTGCAAGAGCTCCCGCCCTTTGGAGATAGACAGCTCCTTGTCTTGATTTTTAAAGAACTGACGGATTTTATTTCTGGCCTTGCTAGTCTTGACAATATTGAGCCAGTCGCGGCTCGGTCCGAAGGAGTTAGCGTTGGTGATGATTTCCACCTGATCACCTGTCCTAAGCTTGGTTGTCAGAGGCACCATGCGGCCATTGACCTTGGCTCCTGTGGCTTTCTCACCGACCTTGGTATGAATCTCATAGGCAAAGTCAATGGGACCCGAGTCCTTAGGCAGAGAACGCACTGCTCCATCCGGTGTGAAGACGTAGATTTCCTCAGCCAGATAGCTCTCCTTGACCGAGTCAACGAAGTCCTTGGCATTGTTAGACTGGTCTTGCAGCTCCATCAGCTCCTTGATCCAGTTCATCCCGATAGCTGATTCTTTGCTGTCTACCTGTCCCTTGACACCTTTCTTGTAAGCCCAGTGGGCTGCAACCCCATACTCAGCGACCTCATGCATCTCCTTGGTCCGAATCTGAAACTCAATCGGACCTTTAGGGCCATAAACGGTCGTATGGATGGACTGATAACCATTGGCCTTGCGGTTGGCAATGTAATCCTTGAACCGCCCCGGCATAGGCCGCCAAAGCTCATGAATATAGCCCAGCATTGCATAAACATCACTTTGAGTATCCAAGATACAGCGAATAGCGATTAAATCATAAATCTCATCAAAACGCTTCTTCTTGTCCTGCATCTTGCGATAGATCGAGTAGATATGCTTGGGCCGGCCATAAATCTTACCGTGCAGATTGCGCTCGCCAGCATAGGTCTCAATCTTCTGAACCACCTCTTCTACCAGTTCTTCACGCTCCCGACGCTTCTCCTTCATCATGTGGGAAATTTTGTAAAATTCCACTTCATTGAGATAACGGAAGGACAAATCTTCCAGCTCCCACTTGACACTGGAAATCCCCAAGCGATGAGCCAAGGGTGCGTAGATTTCCATTGTTTCTCGGGAAATCCGCTCTTGCTTATGCTTGCGCAGATGCTTGAGCGTCCGCATATTGTGGAGACGGTCTGCCAGCTTGACCAAAATAACCCGAATATCCTCCGACATGGCCATCAGCATCTTGCGATGGTTTTCCGCCAACTGCTCCTCGTGGGATTTGTACTTGACCTTACCCAGCTTGGTAACCCCATCCACAATCACGCGGACATCCGTCCCAAACTCTCTTTCCAAATCATCCAGCGTCGCACGGGTATCCTCAACCACATCATGCAGGAAGCCGCAGGCGACCGTTACTGCGTCCAGCTTGAGCTTGGCCAAAATCCCTGCCACCTGAATAGGATGCACAATATAAGGCTCACCTGACCTCCGAAACTGCCCACTGTGACAGTCAATCGCATAGATTAAAGCTTTCTGTATAAAGGCCACATCCTCCGCAGCCAGATATTTTCTCGTAAGGGCCAATACCTGATCGCCCGTCAAATTCACTTCTTTTGGCATCTCGTCTCTCCAATTCCTGCCTACTATTTTATCACTTTTAACCCGATATGAAAACCTAGAAGACGGTTCATATAAAAACCCGCCTTAAACGGGCGGGGTATGGTGAAATGTAACACTATCAGACGATATCTTTCTGTTAAAAAACGAAGAGGCTAATCTTTCTGATTCAGTGATTCCTTATATCTCTGAGAATCTTTACCGTACCATTCTTCAACAGAGTATCCTGATAGTTGTCGGTAATCTTCTAAGTATTTTTGAAGATAGTAACCTTGGAAATTGTCAACTGCTAAAGCATACCCAAAATAAATAAAGGGAAGAAAAAATAGTGGAATAATGGCCTTCCCGATTGAATTAATAATTCCATCTTGTTGGATAATATCAGAAATTGGAAAAACAATACGTAAAATAATTGATATTAAAATAATGAGTCCACCGTACTTTTTAGCAAACGAAACAAAGCGATTGATGAAATCAGCCGTTGGATTTGAATAATTTCGCTGTTTATACAAAATTTCAAGTGTATTTCTCTGGAAGCTTTGAAATAATCCAATAAAAAAGATGATGAAAAAGGAAGTATACAACACACTAGATAAAATTCCACCTAATATCATTCCTGCACCTGATATTCCTATTACTAAAAATTGCGTATAGAGGATTGTAATCATAAGATACATCCACTTATTGAAATAGTAGTAAGATAAAACTGACTGATTCTTTATTTTCCTCACATCATTTAAGTAGGAAAAAAGAATGATAAATCCTAAACCAAATACAATACCGTTTATTAAGCCTATATTCAATGAGAAAAACTGCAATTTTTTAGAACCAAGAGAAATACTTAGAAGAAAGAATAAAAATAGAAAAAATTGCATTGTAAAAAATCCCAAAATCTTTTTCCCATAACCTTTTTCATTAAAATCCTCTAGTGAAGTTTTGATATACTTGTCCGTTACTAGGTTCATACTTTCTTCTAGCGAAGCATTAAAAATTGTTTGTTTCAAAATTCTAAGACTCCTTTTAATAAAATCATCTCAAATTTACTTTTTGAAGTGAAGAGCATTCTCATAGTCAAAGTTAATATTTAGTGTGAACTCGTGTTTCAGCCAATTAAGCATTTAACTATGTATGAATTATTCCCCTACCAAAGCTTGCAAACCTGCTGATTCATCCATACCAACTGAACTTAGTTGCTCACTTCCGCCATCTTTTTGAATTCCCATTTTCCCAGCCATGCTTATACTATCATTAATGACAACATCAAACATAATACCCCCCATCGGATTATGTTTAATGGAGCTATCATCTATTTTATAAGAACGAATTTTTCCTTTCTCCGTTAAAGCATTAGGATCGATCGCTTTTAATTCTTCCACAATCAATTTCTTTACTTCCTCACTGTGAACAATCCTTGTCATCTCATTATGGAATTCTTGATTTTTGTGAGTCAAGTATATTCCTCCTACCAGACAAAGAGCTAAAAATAAACTGACAACCGATAAGATAATTTTATGTTTTTGCTTCATTAGACACTCCTACGACTATTATAATTTAGTATGTGGTATAGATTTTGCAATTCCAATTAAAGCAAGAGGTTTTCGCTATAACTAGAATAGTGAATCACTTGTCGTCACTTTCCAACAACGCCCGCAAACCTGCTGATTCAGTCATACCATCCGTACGAATTTTCCCATTCTCACCATCCATTCGAAGACCAGTCTTCCCAACCATACTTATACTATCATTAATGATAATATGAAACATAATTCCTCCCATCGGATTATGCTTAATGGAGCTATCATCTATTTTATAAGAGCGAATCTTCCCTTTGTCTGTTAACGCATTTGGATCTTTTCTTTTTAAATCTTCTTCAATCAACTCCCTCACTTCCTCACTATGGACAATTCTGAACATTTCATTCTGGAATTCTTGGTTTTTGTGAGCTAAGTAGAGACCTACTCCTATGCAAGCAGCCACAAACAAGCTGATAACTGATAAGATAATTTTATGTTTTTTCTTCATACGTTCACCTCTAAAAAAAGAAATCTCCTTATGGCTATTTGGCTGTCACTCCTCTAGTAACTTCTGAAGACCTTTTGACCTATCCATACCAACAGTTCGTATGTCCTCATTCTCTCCATATTTTCTAAGGCCAGTTGACCCAACAATATCAGGGTCATCATTAATGACAATATCAAACATGATGCCACCCATTGGATTGTGACGAATGCTCCTATCATCAATTTTATAGGATTGAATTTTCCCCTTATCCGTTAAAGCATGAGAATCTAATTTTTTTAATTTCTTTTCTATTAGATTCTTCACTTCCTTACTATGAACAATTCTGAACATTTCATTTTGAAATTCTTGATTTTTATGAGCTAGGTAGAGGCCTACTCCCAGCAATATCAGTACACTTAGGCCAATAAGCCCCATAATCCTGTTTCTTCTCTTAGACATATAAACACTCCTCAATCTATATCAGTTTCATTATATAATATATTTTCCCAAAAGCAAAAACCCGCCTTAAACGGGCGGGTTGTGGTGAAGAAAGTGAAGAACTTCTTCCTTGATAAATTGACAATAAGCGTAGACAAGGTAGCAAGTAGATGCCACACCTAAAAGGGCGACAAACAACTCAAATAAGGCAAACATAGTCATGGTGAACCTCCTCTCCTTATCAGGCAAAGAATGCAGATACGCTTCCCAGCTTGGACAGTCTGATTTTTTCCGTTTTATTTTCCTTTCCGACTTACCCAGGTGAGCTCATCACTATTATACCAAAACACGAAAGCAGATACAAGGCAGTGAGACAGTTGTTCCTAACAATGATTTTATCAAAATAGATAACATGCTAAATTTGAAGCATCAAACGTAGGAATGTCACTGTTAACAAATTTTTTTCTCCTCTTAATTTGACACGGTTTCTCTAAATGAGTAAACATTATCATAGTTGACAGTTACTGAATAATAGTAATAATCGTCGTTTCTGTTTGAGCTTCCAAAACCTAAAGTTGCCTGCTCTCTTTCATTTTTGTGAAAATACTGATTGATAGTTTGATTTTGAATCGAATAATCAATATCAAACGCCCCGTTGTTGCCATTATAACTTTTGGATTTCATAGATAAAGAAGATAGAAAAGACTGATTAATCGTTAACTTTTGAAATAAGAATCCATCAAAAGGCCATAATTCTTTCGCTTTCTCCTTATCAGAAAAGATAAATTTCCCATCTATATAATCAACTCTTATTGTTTCTTCTGGCTTTTCAGTAATATCTTCAGAAGTCCATGTCTTGGTTAGCACTCCAGAAATTGTGTGATTGCTACTATCCCCTTGTAAAGACATTTCGATAAGATAAGTCCCACGTTTGATATACACTTGCTCTACTTTAAACCCATCCGGAAATTGCTTAAACAAATCAAATAGATTTTCAGTAGGATAGACGCGACTCACTTCAGCTACCTTATTCTCAATCCAATCTCGGCTGCCCCTCTTTTCTCCACATCCTATTAATCCTATCATGACTCCCCCTAAAAGTAATATTTTGAGAAAAATCCGTTTTTTCATGATATTTTCCTTATTTATTATACTCACCAAAGTAACTTATTTCAGTCACTGTATAGTGTACTATAAATTTTTGAAACTCTATTTTATTCTACCTCCATCTAATCATTCACTTATCCGCTGATGTCTTCATTCAGTATTTTCAAACCAATGTTAGAAAGCATAAAAGCTCTATACTGGAAATTTCTTCTTGATGAGAGCGCTTTAATATAGTATAATATAAGTCTGAAATTCATTTTAACAAAGGAGATATTATGTCCAAATCATCCCTTCAAAAAACGGTTGTGCTTTTGAGCGCAGCGGCTCTTGCGGCAGCTGTAAATGCTGTTCAGGCTGATGAGAATACTGCACCAGTCGCTGCTAATCCTGCTGCAGTAGAAAGCAGCGCAGCGGAAGCAAAACCAACGACTGCTGCAAATTCTACTGAAGCTACTGCGACACCAGAGAGCACGGAGCCTAGCTCTGCTATTTCCCCAGAAAATGCTGGTGGAAATATCGATGCTCTGATGGCTATGGCTCGCAATGTAGCAGCTACTGAGGATACTAAACCCGTGGAGGGACAGACTGTCGATCTTCGTATCTTGGCAACGACCGACCTCCATACCAACTTGGTCAACTACGACTACTATCAGGACAAGCCGGTGGAGACTTTGGGACTGGCTAAAACAGCCGTGCTAATCGAGAAGGCCAAGAAAGAAAATCCAAACGTCCTCTTGGTAGACAATGGCGATACCATCCAAGGAACGCCGCTTGGAACCTATAAGGCAATTGTAGATCCTGTGGAGAAGGGCGAACAGCATCCTATGTACGCTGCTCTGCAGGCTCTGGGCTTTGAAGCTGGTACGCTTGGGAACCATGAGTTTAACTACGGTCTGGATTATCTGAACCGCGTGATTGAGACAGCTGGCTTGCCTATTGTCAATGCCAATGTGCTGGATCCAGCGACTGGTAAATTCATCTATCAGCCTTACAAAATCATCGAAAAGACCTTTACGGATACTCAGGGCCGCTTGACGACTGTCAAGATTGGTGTGACCGGGATTGTACCGCCTCAAATCCTCAACTGGGATAAGGCGAACCTAGAAGGAAAAGTGGTCGTTCGCGATTCTGTTGAAGCTATTCGAGACATTATTCCTGAGATGCGCAAGGCAGGTGCAGACATCACTTTGGTGCTTTCTCACTCTGGTATCGGAGATGACAAGTATGAAAAAGGCGAGGAAAATGAAGGCTATCAAATCGCTAGCCTGCCAGGTGTGGATGCTGTTGTAACGGGCCACTCCCACGCCGAATTCCCAAGCGGAAACGGAAGCGGCTTCTACGAAAAATATCCTGGCGTAGACGGTGTCAACGGTAAAATCAACGGTACTCCAGTAACCATGGCTGGAAAATACGGAGACCATCTGGGCGTCATCGACCTCAAGCTGAACTATACCGACGGCAAATGGAAAGTCACTGACAGCAAAGGCTCCATCCGCAAGGTGGATACTAAGTCTAATGTAGCCGATCAGCGCGTCATTGACATTGCTAAGGAATCCCATCAAGGGACTATCAACTATGTCCGCCAGCAAGTCGGCACTACGACTGCACCGATTACAAGCTACTTCTCTCTGGTCAAAGACGATCCATCTGTGCAAATCGTCAACAATGCCCAGCTTTGGTATGCTAAGCAAGAGCTGGCTGGCACGCCTGAAGCCAACCTTCCCATTCTGTCTGCAGCTGCTCCTTTCAAGGCAGGAACTCGTGGGGATGCAACGGCCTACACAGACATTCCAGCTGGCCCTATTGCTATAAAGAATGTAGCAGACCTCTATCTCTACGATAATGTCACAGCTATCCTCAAGGTCAACGGTGCCCAGCTCAAAGAATGGTTGGAAATGTCAGCTGGCCAGTTCAACACCATTGACCCAAACAATAGCCAACCACAAAATCTGGTCAATACTGACTACCGGACTTATAACTTTGATGTTATCGACGGTGTTACCTATGAGTTTGACATCACCCAGCCGAACAAATACGACCGCGAAGGCAAACTGGCCAACCCAAATGCCAGTCGGGTCCGCAACCTGAAATACCAAGGCAAGGAGATTGACCCCAATCAGGAATTTATCGTCGTGACCAACAACTACCGGTCTAACGGTAACTTCCCTGGTGTTCGAGAAGCCAGCCTCAACCGTCTGCTCAATCTGGAAAATCGCCAAGCTATCATCAACTATATCTTAGCTGTCAAAAATATCAATCCAAGTGCAGATCAAAACTGGCATTTCGCTGATACCATCAAGGGACTGGACCTGCGCTTCCTGACAGCTGATAAGGCCAAGAACTTGATTGGTACTGACGGAGACATCGTCTATCTAGCGGCATCTGCCCAAGAAGGATTCGGTGAATACAAATTCGTCTACGTCGCACCGAAAACTGAACCAGTGCCTATTGAGCAGCCAAGCTCTCCGACTATCGCAGTCGAAGCAGCCAACCTGCAGTATAGCAGAGTAGACTTCCCTGTCTTGACTGCTGTTGACCCTAGCACAAACAAGCAAGCGTCCCACAGACAGGCAGGAGCAGAAAGCCTCCCAGCAACCGGAGAAAGGACGTCCTCACTCGGACTCTTGGGACTTGTCATGACCGGACTTGCAGGAATCTTCGCCTTCAAAAAACGAGAAAGACAATAATGATTAAAAAATCAGCAGCCAAGATGGTTGCTGATTTTGCTTTTTAGAGACTGTCATTGCTTAATTCCAACAAAACACTAACTGCCGTCAAGGCATAAAGCGGAGCTGTTTCAGCCCGCAGGATACGTGGACCTAGACCAGCGGAGATAGCACCTGCTTGGCCAAAGGCGTCTATTTCATCTGGCGATAGACCGCCCTCCGGTCCGAAGATAAAGAGAACTTTTGCGCCAGCTTCCAAGCCAGACAGAGCTCGGACTAGAGCTGCAGATTCTCCTTCTTTGGCCGATTCCTCATAGGCCACGATGATGCGGTCAAAGTCTGTCAAGGCTGCCAGAAAGTCTACCTTTTTATCAAAGAACCGAATCTCAGGAATCAGATTGCGCTTGCTCTGCTCTGCTGCTCCCTGAGCAATTTTCTCTAGCTTTTCACTCTTTTTAGCCAGCTTTTTACCATCCCACTTGGCCACCGACCAGTCCGCTGGGAAAGCCCAGATAGCACTGGCTCCTAGCTCCGTTACCTTCTGAGTGATGAATTCCAACTTATCGCCCTTAGGAAAGCCTGAAGCAATGGTCACTTGAACTGGCAACTCTGTATTGTCTGCCAGCTCCTCCAAGATTTCCAAGCTCTGCTGGCCGGGGTCTAACACCCGAGCCAGCCGTTTCATGCCATCATCAAAAATCAGTGTGACTTGGTCACCCTCTTTGAGCCGCATGACTGAAAACATATGTTTGGCCGTATCCTTATCCGTGACCACCAGAGGGGACTGAGGACTTCCTTTTATAAAATACTGCTGCATCTAACCACCTATCACGCCTGAAATGTCCTGCGTTTTCTTAAAGACACAGGCATTCCATTCGCCCTGAATCATATGCGTTTCCAGGAAAAATCCTGCCGCTTCCGCTGACTCGCGCACCATTTCCCACTTCTCAGAAATAATCCCACTCATAATCAGATAGCCCTCATCCTTGACCAGACGGTAGGCATCCTCTGTCAGATGGATGAGAATATCGGCCAAAATGTTGGCAACAATGACATCCGCCGCAATTTCTACGCCTCGGAGAAGATCACCTGGTGCCACATGGATGTTCTCCATACCTGGATTGAGCTCAATATTTTCCTGAGCCACGCGCACTGCCACCTCGTCCAAATCATAGGCGTAGATGTCCTTAACGCCTAAGAGTGAGCTGGCAATGGAGAGAACGCCGCTGCCCGTGCCTACATCCAACACCGTTTCACCGCCCCGCAGGACCTGCTCCAGCGCAAAGAGGCTCATCTTGGTCGTCGGGTGAGTGCCCGTACCGAAGGCCATGCCAGGATCCAGCGTGATAATCTTCTCACCAGCTGTCGCCTCATACTCCGTCCATGACGGCACAATAGTCAAGTCGTGGGTGATCCGAGCCGGCTCAAAGTACTTCTTCCAGTTGTCCGCCCAGTCTTCCTCAGCCAGTTCCTGCCGAGTCAGCTGAATATTTCCCGTCTCCAAGCCGAAGCCATCCAGCTCAGCCAGACGCTCATTGGCCTGAGCCGCAACAGCCTCTATATCCACCGAATCCGGGTAGTAGCCGGTAATCTTGACCCGATCGCTCTGCTCCACTTCTGGAAAAAGCTCACCATACTGGTCAACCTGCCCCAGATAATCTGCGCTGTCATCGATAGCCACGCCCTGACTGCCCAGCTCAATCAGAATATTAGAGGCTGCTTCTTCCGCCTCACGCTTCACTTCAATCGTTAATTCCTGCCAAGTGTCCATTATTAAATACCAGGCCCGTAAAACACAGAGCCAAAATAGGAAATTCTCTGATGACGCTTGCGTCTATGAGAACCTTATCTTTTTGGCACAATGTTTAGGGCAGATTCAGTTTAAAAATTTAACTGAACAATCCTTTCTTTGTTTATTTCATTGTCTTCGTCATGTAGACCATATCCATGCCCTCTTTTTCGGGCTCAGTATGGGTCTGATGATAGCCATTTTTCTCATAAAAAGCCACCATGCCTTTATCCTGGAAAACCGTACACAAATCCCATCTGATAACGGTGGAGAATTTCTCCTCAATCAGACCAAGGCCTTCAGAACCATATCCTTTATTCTGGTACTCTGGCAAAATCGCTACGGTTCCAATCCAGCCTGCTGTCTGTTCGTCATTTGTATTCAAGCGAATAAAGCCAAGAATCTTCTCGTCGTCTTTGACAAAATAATAAAAACTATTGGGCCGCTCAACCAGCTTCCAGCGAATCCGCTCTCGCTCCTCCAGATAGGGGTCGTATTGATCCTGATATTTTTCATAAACGGCCTTAAAACTCGCTCGCTGAATGGCAATAATGGTCTCTAAATCCTCAGCTCCCGCCCGCTCAATATGAATCATGCTCGCACCTCCAAATAATCTCTCAACCTGTCCTGTAGCTGCGGAATAACCTTTTTATCTGCTAAAAACTGGCGAATATCCATCATCTGATAAGCCTGCCCCTCATCGCCAAAGACGATGCTGGCACATTCTTCCTGAGTGATGGTTCCCACCATAAAAATCGAGGTTTTGGCTGGATCAAGCATGCCTTGATATTCCTTAGCCCAGACAATAGCTACTTCTTCAAGCTTCAAACCAAGCTCTTCGAAAACTTCTCTTTGAACACATTCAAAGGGGGTCTCCTCGTTCTCTCGGCCACCGCCTGGCAGCTCCCACATATTGGGCCAAGGAATAGTTGAAATATCGTCTCGCAAGATAGTCAGTAGCTTATCATCACAGAGCAAGGCAATCTTGCAGCCAGAAAACTCCATCTGTTTGTGCAGCAAATCTAGTCCTTCTTCATCTGCCATCAGCGCCTCCTAATACCTTGGATAGGGATAAAAATCTGTCTCAGTCAAATCCGCTCTGCCATTTTCAAAAGCCTCAGCATTCCAAGCCATCTCAAACTCTGCCGCCTCTGGATCTGCTAAGAAGTCCATGAGTGCATCGAGACCAGACTCAGCCGTTTGGGTTAGGAAATCCACGAAATAAGCCAGAAACTCCAGTGACAGCCCCTTCTTCGGCTCATAGGGCAGGGCAGCCAGATAGTTCTCTGCCTCAAAACGAGACTTGGTCGGATTGTAGAAAAGTACGGCTTCCTCAAAGTAAATATCCTCAGCCGAGACATTGCCCTCAGCATCAACCGTCTCAATACCGCCTGGATTTTGAACCTCAAGGAGAAAGGCAAGCTCGACTGCGTGATTCTTCTTGTCCCAGTTTATCTCATAGTCAAAAGGAAAGCTCTTCCCCATTTCCTCGTCCAATATCTCCAAAAAACCGTACTTAGTCATGATTTCCTCTTTTCATTGTGATAAAATATTACTATCTACAATAGTAACACAAAAAGCCAAGAAAAACACTTGCAGAAAGGAAATCTTATGCCAGAAAACCTCGCCCTGCGCTTGCGGCCGACCGATATTGATCAGATTATCGGCCAGCAACATCTGGTCGGACCCGGGAAAATCATCCGTCGCATGGTTGAAGCCAACCGCCTGTCCTCGATGATTCTCTACGGGCCACCCGGCATTGGCAAAACCTCTATCGCCTCGGCTATCGCCGGCACAACTAAATATGCTTTCCGGACCTTTAATGCCACCGTAGATAGCAAGAAGCGCCTGCAAGAAATCGCCGAGGAAGCTAAATTTTCCGGCGGACTGGTGCTCCTACTTGACGAGATTCACCGTTTGGACAAGACCAAGCAAGACTTTCTTCTACCGCTATTAGAAAGCGGTCTAGTCATCATGATTGGAGCGACGACAGAAAATCCTTTCTTTTCTGTCACTCCTGCTATCCGAAGTCGGGTTCAGATATTTGAGCTAGAGCCCCTCAGCAACGACGACATCCGGACAGCCATTCAGCTAGCCTTGACGGATAAGGAGCGAGGATTTGATTTTCCAGTGGAGCTAGACGATGATGCTCTGGATTTCATTGCCTTCTCTACCAACGGAGACCTGCGCTCCGCCTATAATTCACTGGACCTAGCCGTACTCTCTACCCCAGAAGATGGCAAGGGTATTCGCCACATCACGCTTGATGTCATGGAAAACAGCCTGCAAAAGAGCTACATCACCATGGATAAGGACGGGGATGGCCATTACGATGCCCTCTCTGCCCTACAGAAGTCCATCCGTGGCTCCGATGTCAATGCCAGTCTCCACTACGCAGCTCGGCTCGTTGAGGCAGGGGACCTGCCTAGCCTAGCTCGACGCTTGACCGTTATTGCTTACGAGGATATTGGTCTGGCAAATCCTGACGCTCAAGTCCATACCGTTACAGCTCTGGAAGCAGCTCAGCGGATCGGCTTTCCTGAAGCTCGCATCCTCATTGCCAATATTGTTATCGATCTGGCTCTATCGCCCAAGTCCAACTCAGCCTATCTAGCCATGGACAAGGCCCTAGCTGACTTACGAAAGAATGGAAACCTACCCATTCCCCGCCACTTACGTGACGGCCACTATGCCGGCAGTAAGGAACTGGGAAACGCACAGAACTATCTCTACCCTCACTCCTATCCTGGCAATTGGGTCAAGCAGGACTATCTACCTGACAAGATAAAAGATGCCAATTATTTCACTCCTAATGAGAATGGTAAATACGAGCGAGCCCTTGGAATAACGAAGGATAAGATTGACGACTTAAAAAAATGATGACATCGTTTGCAAAAAATCACATTTTTCTCTTGAATTTTTCAAAATTTATGGTATTATAATTATAGAAACGCTGTGGTGTACGACTTCACACTTAAGTGTTGACCGACTATTTTTTGTATTATTAGGGAAACAAAAGACTTCTAACAGCATGCAAGCCGTGTCACGCGGAAGCAGCTTCAGTTAGAGCGAGTTGCCCACCTGCTTAATTGCGCGGGTTCAATACAAATCGTGAAGGTCCGGCACCAATACAGCTTTTTCTATTGCCTCCTTAGCTCAGCTGGCAGAGCAGCGGACTCTTAATCCGTGGGTCGCAGGTTCGATCCCTGCAGGGGGCATCTAAATCAACAGGAAAAAGCCTTGATTTATAAGGCTTTTTTGCTTGTCTATAACTGATTTGCCCCATCATTTGCCCCACATTTTTTTATGAGCAATCTTTCCAAACATCTCTAATTTGATTAAATTCTTCAAAAATTTTCTCTTCTAAAGTGTGTCCATATACTTCTACTAACATTGAAATATCTCTATGCCCTAGAATTTTTGCAATAACTCCAAGGTCAAATCCTTTGTGCCAGAGGTAGCTTCCATAGGTATGACGTGCTCCTTTTGTCGTGATAATTGGATAAATATCTAATTCATTTAAAAGAACACTCAAAGCTTTATTGACACTTGCAATATCTGGTACCAAGTGAATATATCCATAATGCTGAAAAATCATTTTATACCTATTCTTGATTCCTAGCTCTTTATTAGCCTTCTCTTGTTCAATTTTTAGAAATTGTAATATCTTAATACATTCTTCGTCTATCGGTACCATCCGAATAGACGTTTTGTTTTTTGGAGGGACAAATTTATGAGAAAGGGTATTAAACCTCCTATATGTTTTTAGCAGTCCTCTGTCAAAGTCAACTTCATTCCAAGTTAACGCTATTAACTCTCCAAATCTCATGCCTGTTTTTAATAGAAAATAGACGATATAAGGAACAATTGAACGTTGGTAATCAAATTTTCTCTTTACTGCTAAAAGTAAATCCAGATAGTCCTTTTCGGTATGTAAATATTTCTCTTCCGTCATCTGTTGTTCTTTGGATGAAAATAACTCGACATGTTGTGTAAAATCATCTATTAGAACTTTGTCGGCAATTGCCATTTGGATGCTCTGATGAATCCCAGTATTCAATCTACCAAGAAAATTTCTACCAACTGTTTGCCCATACTTATTCATTATTCTTTGGTATTCACTCGCACGAATTTGAGTGACTTTTTTATTTCCAAATAATCTTTCAATTGTGTTTTTACGGAGAAGATATTTTTTCTTTGTCTCTTCCGACCTACTACTCGGTAGAATTTTTAATTCAAGCCATTCTTGATATAGATCTACAAGAGAAATATCTCTAGAAATTCTTTTTCCTAAACGAAGTTCTTGCAGAATCGGTTCAGCTTCTGACTCTGCAAGTTTTTTTGTTTTAAAACCGCTATTATGAACAACAGTTTTTCCTTCGTTACGAATTTCATAGGTCCATAAGTTACTATCTCCTCGCTTTCGGTAACGAACACTTGCCATATTACGCCACCTCTGTTCCTAGAATCTCATTTACAACACTTTTGGGAACAACCATCAAACGTTTGCGATTATAAAATGTATAGCCTCGTGATACAAGTAATTCTCTTGCCTGATGAATGATATCATTCGCTGTATGAGGGCGATAGCCCATTTCAATTAATTCTTTGTTACTAATTAAATTATTGTCCATAGTTATCCTCCTTATTTATTTCCTAAATTCAGAAACTCACCTACAAGTAGTTGTAATTCTGTATTTAATTTAGGGAGATTCTGTATTAATACTTCTTTTAATTCTTCCGCAAATTGGTTCGTTTCTTCTCTCAATAGTTTGCGGACTCTTGTTTTTTTCTTTTTGATGCTGTCTGATTTTAAATTTGGAAAAGCCAATGATAACAGTTCAGGATTGTTGAGAAAGATAATTGTAAATGCTCTTTGCTCTACTCGAATATGTTCTAGCTTATAAAATCCGAAATTATCAAGTCGATTCATAATATCTTGGACCATCTCCTCACCAATCGCTTTAGTTCTGAGTTGGAACTCTAGTCTCCACCAGAACGGATTTACATCCAAATCTAGCTTCTCTTCTCGCTTGTGAGCAATGATTTCTTTATTCTTATCATATAACCTAACTTGTACATTACTACCGCTAGAACCCCAATATTTCGTCTCTAATTCACCCCCTCTACCATAGAAGGCCTTATGGGTAACACCACCTTTAATATGTTGCAAATTAACGATTTCAGGCCTGTTGAAAATGTCAAATGCCAAATCAAAACGAGACAAGCGTACCGTCAATGAATTCAATCTAGCAAAGTACATTAATTGCCTCCATACTTTCATTCCGCCAAATTCTTTTAAAGTATTAGGATTAAAATCAATTCGAATCAATTGCTCATTTCCATAAGTGGATAATTGGAAAAATATAATATTGATTGAATCATACTCATTAAAATCTTTAGCTAAAGTAAATACATCATCTCGTACGTTATCATGTATTTCAAATGAATCAACTCTTGTACTTATTGCCTGTTTCAGATTTTTGAAAATTCGTCTTAGGGAACCAATGTCTGTATCCCAGATAACCGTTAATCTATCAATACTGACATCTATCCGCTGTACTAATTCTCCTACATCACATCGTTCTTGAGTACTTCTTAAATCTTGTATAGAAACCAACAAAATTGTCCCCCCTTCTTTTAGATTTTTTAGGTCTCGGAAACACCGTCAAATCAACGTTTGTTCGTTCCGTCGTTCTTTGGACGTTGTCCTAAGTGTCCCTTTTTGCTGGCTGTTAGAATAGCCAGCTTTTGCTTGGCTAGAAATTGTCTGGACGGCAGTCTGCAGGACTTCGCCTGACTTTCCGTCAGGCTCGTCCCTTGTCCTTGTCCACACAATTTCTAGCTCCAAGGCTTCGAATAGTCATAAGTCATAGTCTCATCCTCAACTTCCTCCTCACTCACTGTCCCTAAACTTATGAACTATTTTTTATCATTTATAACTTATTTCTAAGTTATAAATATATTTTATAAAAAATATTTGGGCAAGTCAACTAAAAACTTGATTTGTAAGTTTATAGGTGATAAAATAAGTTAAAAATAAAAATAGGAGTTTCCCATGACCTTTATTATTCAAAATTTTGGACCCAATTTGGCACGATTGCGCATAGAAAAAGGAGTAAGCCAAACTCAACTAGCTGAAGATTTAGGAATCGGTAAACAGTCCATCTCTGATTACGAAAAACAAAAAAGCTATCCTACCTTTGCAAATTTAGATAAGATAGCAGAATATTTTAATGCAACTCCAACTCAACTTTTTGGAACTAGTAAAGAGATTGAATTAGAAAAGAGTGTTCTTGAATCGAATGAATACTCTGATAAAGTAAGTGAGATCTTAAAGGCTGTCAAATACATCGAACATTTTCTAGAAACTGATGGACAGTACTTAGAGGATTTACTTTACTTAACAAGAGGCAACCAACTATACACAGAAGATGGAGATGAGTTGTATATTGATCCAACTTCTCAGAAAAGAACACTTCATAACCAATATGAACCTGGTTTTATTGAAGCAAGGGATAAATCTCCACTAGAACTCTTAATTGAAAATAAGGAATTGTTTGATAAATAGAAAAAGCGAGGATAACCTCGCTTCAGATTGAAGTTAAAATCTTTAGAAGACACTTTTATAAGGACTTTGTCTTCAATCTGTGAAAAGGAGTGAAAACTCCTTTTCTTTTTGTAAGTCAGACTGAAACTTCCAAATTGTTTATTTATTTTATTGACATTTTCTATAAAAATAAGTACAATAGTTTTATTAGCAAACTATACTATATAGGAGGTATTGAAATGAAATTTTCTAATCGTTTACTGCTATTCCTTGCAGGAGTTGTTTTTGTCCTTTTAGGACTTTTCCTATTTACAAACCCAGTAGCTAATCTTGTTGCTTACAGCTGGTGGATTTCATTTGGTTTACTGGTTTCTTCTATAGCAGCTATTTTAGGCTATTTCTCTGCACCAAAAGAGCTTCGCTCACCTGTTTATCTTTTCCAAGGATTTGTTAGTCTTCTCTTAGCTCTTTACCTCGTTGCTTATGGCTTTGTGACCCTGCCGGTCGTCATTCCGACCATTGTAGGAATTTGGTTAATTGTAGAAGCCATTATTGCTTTCTTTAAAGGCAATCGTCTAAGATTGATTTTCCCTATTATTGGTAGCAATATCATGTGGGTAGCCTTGCTTGAATTTTTACTAGGTCTAGTGATTCTGTTCAATCCAGTGGCTACAGGTGTCTTTATCGTTTATGTCATTGCCTTTTCATTTTTAGTTACTGGCTTCACCTACATTATTGAGGCCTTTCGTAAATAGTCTAGTTGCTATTTCTATCGCATTCAAAAAAGCTGGGAAATCATATTCTCAGCTTTTTCGTCTCTTTACCTAACAAGAGGCAACCAACTATACACAGAAGATGGAAAAGAGTTGTATATTGATCCAACTTCTCAGAAAAGAACACTTCATAACCAATATGAACCTGGTTTTATTGAAGCAAGAGATAAATCTCCACTAGAGCTCTTAATTGAAAATAAGGAGCTATTAGATTAAATAAAAAAAGCGAGGATATCCTCGCTTTTCTATTGTAAAATCTTATTCTTCATTATCAATCATCAAACACTCTGCCTGTGAGTTGGTACATGAGGTAAATGTGCTCCAAGGTTTTGACAATTCGCGTCACATGAAGTTATTTAAGCATCTCCTTTTCTCTCATTACCATTTTCTGTTATAATAAATTGTACTTCTAGAATAGAAAGGACTTAAGATGACAACTCTTATTAAACATAAACGTGTAGAATTTTCAGAACTTTTTTATGACCTAGTTTTTGTTTTTGCAATTTCAAAAGCAACTACTTTAATTGAGCATCTTCATAACGGTATTTTGACTTGGAATTCTTTCCTTGATTTTTTCATGGCTGTTTTGGTTCTCACTGATTCATGGATGATTCAAACCGTTTATACCAATCGCTATGGAAAGAACTCTTTATTTAACATGGTAATCATGTTTATCAAAATGGGACTTTTACTCTTTATAGCCAATATGATTGGACCTGATTGGCAACAATATTTTCATTATCTTTGTTGGGCTGTTGGTACATTAACCTTTACCTTATTTTTACAATATTTGGTTGAATTTTTTAGAAAATCAACCGATAATGTTGAACGGGAAAGTATCAAAGGTTTTCTATGGATAACAGGTCTACGAAGTTTAGAAATCTATCTAGCAGCTCTTCTTCCTATTTACATTGGAGTCTATATCCTTTATGCTAGTATTCTGCTAACATTTATTATGCCAAGTATCTTGCTTAATAAAGATAAGCATTACCAGGTAAATCTCCCCCATTTAATCGAGCGCATCTCCCTTCTTGTCATTATTATGTTTGGAGAGATGATTACGGAGCTAGCTAACTTCTTTACAATCGAGAATTTCTCGATTTATTCGGTTCTTTATTTCATTATTATGATTTCTCTGTTCTTGTTTTATTTTGGTCAATTCGACCATGCTATTGATGAAAAATCTAATCAAAAGGGGCTATTTCTAATTTACAGTCACTATCCTATTTTCATTGGGCTTATGATGATGACTGTATCAATGAGTTTTCTTCTGAATCCTGAAGCTAATCGTCTCTTTGCAACCAGCTTCTCTTATATCGGATTTGGCCTCTTTCAAGCTGCTGTCCTAGCAAATGGGCCCTATAACAAACACTATCTTCGCTATTCGAAAAGTTACTACTGTGTCCAAGCTACACTCTATCTGGCTGCCTTGATTCTCTCTTTAATCTTTGCTTCTAATCCTATAATAGTAGTAAGTATTACAACCATTTTAGCTCTAGCTATAGCTATTCATTCTATTTATTTTTATATGACACAGAATAAAAAATATTCCAAATCTAACTGGGGGTTCTTTTAATGAGTTTATAACATAAAAAAGCTTTGGGAACCAAGGCTTTATATGATATCAATCACCGACCACGAAAATGTTTAGCTTACAGAACTGCTAGTGAAGCTCTAGAGGATGAGTTCGAGTAAATGTTGCACTTATTCTTGCAATTTATCATTTACTTGATGCACGAACTCGATATTTTTTTCGTTAATTTGTTTTTGCCCCACTTTTGCCCCATTTTTAAATCCTGACATTGAAAATACCTAAAAGTATTTCCCTAAAATCAGCTATATTTCAACATTTTTGTTTATTTTCAATATGAAAAGTTCTTACAAATTCATGCAGGGGGCATAGAAATAGAGAAGAAAAAGCCTTGGTTTATAAGGCTTTTTTGTTTATTTAATTTCGCTTTTTCAGCTTAATCATCTCCTTAAATTCAAAGTAGATTTTCCACAAAAAAATCCCCTTCCTTTAGGCACAAAAAGGAGGGGCATCGCATAGAAAAAACTACGAGAGAAGACTGAAGCAAAATATGTTTGACGAAAACTTGATAAAGATGGTTACACACCGAGCATATTCCTAAGGATGTCTTATAATTTTTTTGGTTTAGGAATTAAGAAAGATTATATAT
This sequence comes from Streptococcus sp. AS14, assembly GCF_000286495.1. Taxonomy (NCBI): domain Bacteria; kingdom Bacillati; phylum Bacillota; class Bacilli; order Lactobacillales; family Streptococcaceae; genus Streptococcus; species Streptococcus sp. AS14. The sequence goes on along the minus strand of NZ_ALKI01000012.1, from coordinate 76,429 downwards.
ATCAAGTTTTGATATGCCTCACGCTTGCATATCCAAGCGGCTTTCCCCGTAGTTCTGAGCAACTAATTTGTTCTAGGAAACATCTTAGTTGCTTTTTATTTTAAAACAACTATATTACGGAACATCACAGTCTTGATTAACAAAAGGCTACAAGATAGTGACTGATTGTAAAAAAAGCATTCTTTTTTTGCTTTCTAAAAAGCGACTACTGCTAATCCGGGTTTGGAGTAAAAAATCTCTGTCCCTTAAGGGAACAGAGATAAAATTTATTTCTTCTTCGCACGGAAGACAATGAAGCCTACCAAGCCTACTAGAGCTAATCCAGCAGCAATCATGATCCAGCTAGCATTCTCACCCGCTTTAGGGAGAACTTTCTTGGTTCCAACATTAGAGGCATTTCCTCCGCCAGTACCATTGTCTGATTCGATGATCACAACAGTGCTCCCTGTAGTGCTGCTTGAGCTAGAAGTCGTGCTACTGCTACTTGAGCTAGAGCTAGAACTAGAACTACTACTGCTGCTCTTAGAGCTATTGTCCGAGCTAGGTTTCGGCGGTTGCGGAACTCCTGGAACTGGTGTATTGGTAATGTTCATACCATCAACAGTAGCTGTATAACCATAAACACGGTCTTCAGTAACTGAGTAGACAATATCTTTTCCATCTTCACCAGTCGCTGGCAAGTCAGTGAACTCATACTTCCACTCACCCTTATCATTCGGACCAACTTCTTTATGAGCAACTTCAGTGCCATTTGCATAGAGACGAACGGTAATCTTGTCTGGACGTTTGCCATCTTTATCGTTGTCATCATTCCAAGTCTTGGTACCTGAAGCGGTAATCAATGCCTTACGGTTGGTAAAGTCTTTGTAAATAATACCAGAACCATAATTTTTGAGCTGAGCGGCATTAACCTGAATCTCTTCATCTGACAGTTGGTAACCTTCTGGTGCCTTGGTTTCCTTAATCAGATAATGCTCCTTAATCAAGTTGCTGAAAGAAGCAATCCCGTTAGCATCACTAGTTGCTTTTTGAACAATTGTCACACCATCTTCATCGTACAATGTGAATTCAGCACCTGCCAAGGCTTTACCAGCTTCGTCTTTTTTAGTCACCTGCACACCGTAGACATCCCCATGTGCATAGCCGTTTGCACGTTGGTAGCGGACAGCAACTGATGATTTTTGCTCTTCAATATTATCTGCTCGCATGATTGCTTCGTTCGGGAAGAGTGTTCCATCAGTCGGAACTGTAGGGAAGTTAACACGGTAGCGAACATAGAATCCTTCGTTGGCACCGATATGCCCCATGTTAATGGTAAAGGAACGCTTGTCAGCAGCAAGATTAATCGTATAATTTGCTGTCACATCCTCGCGTTGCTGGCTTAGTCGGTAAGAGTTATCAGCCGGGTCAACAACCCATGAGCCTTTAAGAATTTGGAAGCTGTTGAGATCAATTTCTCCGGTATTAAAGCCCAGAGTATCTGAAATAACAACATTATCCAATTCTTGATTTTGTTGGTTGATATTCAGGCTGTAAGTAATGCTCTTGATATTATCCGCATTATTCCAGCCGTATTTTATGAAAGTATAAGGAGTTGCTTGGCCAGGAAGACCTTTGTAGTCAATTTTCCCATACTCAACAATCTTCTTGCCAACGATAAGTTTCAGAGGAATAGAGCCTTTATCTCTGGCTACTGTATGATCAACGCGAGCCAAGAGATGAACTTTCCCTTCAATATGAGAGCGAGTCAGGACATAGTCTGTATAAGTCAGTGTAAGCTGTTTAGAGCTTGCATCAACCACAGCTGTCGCTACGAGATTGCCGTCATCATCTTTGACTTCAAAATCAGCTCCCTCCAAGGCAAATTCAGCAGGAAGTCCAATGGTCGTAGTATCTCCTGGCTGAACCTTACCGTAATTGAAGGCAAAGTTTGCGTCAATCTGGAATTTTTCCCAAGGGGAGAGGCCGTCAGTCAATTCTTCACCCTTTTGATTGTAAACATTTACTGACGTGATAACATCGTCTACCGTGTTGGCTCTGGCAGATTGACTGCTAGAAAACAGGCTAAAGAGGAGCACAAAGGCTACTGAGAAAAAGCGCGCAATAGTCTGAGATATTCTTTTCATAAATAATCCCTCCGTTTTTTTCCTTTTTTCCTTTTTATCGAACATGTAAAAATATTAAAATTCCTTTACAATTCCAATATACTACATATATTAGACTAGCATACGATTGACTATAAGTCAACTATTTACCTTTACCAGTTCAGCTTTTGTCGACAATGTGTAAACCAATTTATTTCTCCAAAAACCTTGTCATATAAGAATTGAAAACCGTTTCCTCCGTCATCTTCTTGTATTTCTTTGAAACAAAAATGTAATATTTGGATGCATAATAAATGAACAAATATGAATTATATGACCATAAATATTCATATATATAAATTTGTTTTTAAAAATAAGCATAATTATTAATGCTTGCTAGATAACTAGTCACAATAAAAAAACTGAACAAATCTGCTCAGTTTTCTAATTGATAAATATAAGATAAAGATTATATCTAATTTGTAGAAATATATAATCCCGTTATTTTCTACATCATACCGCCCATCATGCCTGGATCCATAGCTGGAGCTGGGCTTGCTGGTTCTGGTTGATTAGCCACTACTGCTTCAGTTGTCAAGATAAGACTAGCAACAGAAGCGGCATTTTGCAAGGCTGAACGAGTCACCTTAACTGGGTCAATGATTCCAGCCTCAATCATGTTAACCCATTCGCCAGTCGCGGCATTAAAGCCTGTACCAGCTTCAGAGTTTTTCAGACGGTCAATGACGATTGAACCTTCAAAGCCTGCATTCAGAGCGATTTGACGAACAGGCTCTTCCAAGGCGCGAAGAACAATGTTACGTCCAGTCCCTTCATCCCCTGCCAACTCAAGACCTGCAACAGCGTCCAGTACATTGATATAGGCAGTACCACCACCGGAGACGATTCCTTCTTCTACCGCTGCACGGGTTGCGTTAAGGGCATCTTCGATGCGGAGTTTCATTTCTTTGAGTTCTGTTTCGGTTGCAGCTCCAACCTTAATCACAGCTACACCACCAGACAATTTAGCTAGGCGCTCTTGCAGTTTTTCACGGTCAAACTCAGAAGTGCTGCTTTCAATCTGCGACTTAATGACTGCCACACGGTTAGCAATGGCTTCTGGATTACCAGAACCTTCCACAATCACAGTGCTGTCCTTATCAACAGTGACTTTAGAAGCTTGTCCAAGCGCTTCAATCGTAGCGTCTTTGAGCTCTAGGCCAAGATCATCTGTAATCACTGTACCGCCCGTCAAGATAGCGATGTCTTCCAACATAGCCTTACGACGATCGCCAAAGCCTGGTGCCTTGACAGCTACGACATTAAAGGTTCCGCGAATCTTGTTAAGAACCAATGTTGGCAGAGCTTCACCATCTACATCATCTGCGACAATCAAGAGCGGACGATTGGTTTTCAAAATGTTTTCCAATAATGGCAGAATCTCTTGAATGTTAGAAATTTTCTTGTCAGTAATCAAGATGTAAGGATTGTCCAGCTCGGCTACCATTTTTTCATTGTCAGTTACCATATATTGAGACAAGTAGCCGCGGTCAAACTGCATTCCTTCAACTACATCTAGCTCAGTTTCCATTCCTTTGGACTCTTCGATGGTAATAACACCGTCATTGCCAACTTTTTCCATAGCTTCAGAGATATACTCACCGACTTTCTCACTGCGAGAAGATACGGCAGCAACCTGAGCAATAGCTTCCTTGTTGGAAACTGGCACTGAGTTAGATTTCAGAGCTTCAACAGCTGTCGCAACGGCTGCTTCAATCCCGCGGCGGATACCGATTGGATTAGCACCAGCTGTAACATTTTTAATCCCTTCACGGACGATAGCCTGCGTCAAAACTGTTGCTGTTGTTGTTCCGTCACCAGCGATATCGTTGGTTTTTGAAGCTACTTCTGACACCAACTTAGCGCCCATATTTTCAAAATGGTCTTCCAGTTCGATTTCCTTGGCAATGGTCACACCGTCATTGGTGATCAGGGGTGAGCCAAAGGATTTTTCCAAAACGACATTACGGCCTTTAGGGCCCAAAGTTACCTTGACAGTATTCGCCAAGATGTCAACACCACGAACCATACTGCTTCTTGCATCTGCTGAAAATTTAATATCTTTTGCCATTTTATTATTCCTCTCTTCTAATCTTACTCGACAACTGCTAGAATATTGGCTTCACTGACTAAGAGATAAGCTTCATCTCCGTCCTTGACTTCTACGCCTGCGTGATTTTCTACGAGAACCTTGTCCCCTTCCTTAACGCTCAGGGCTACCAGCTCACCGTTCAAAGTACGAATACCTTGACCGACTGCGACAACTTCTGCTGTCTTAGTCGCTGCTTGGCCGTTGCCTGCAATGACAAATCCGCCAACTTTCTGCTCTTTTTCTTCTACTTTCAAGACCACACGGTCTCCTAATGGTTTTAACATGATTTTCCTCCAAAGATTGAATTTTTAGCACTCTAAACTATCGAGTGCTAATCTATAGTTATTATTTTATCACTTGGTCAGAAATAGTCAAGAAAAAAACCGGCTAGATGAAAGAAAAATTTTATTTTTTCTTCACTTGGTCCTAAACTCAAAGAAAAAAACAAGTCCGAGCTAAAATCCTCTCAGACTTGTCTTTAGGGGGAATGTCTATCTTGCAAGTTTTAGTTTTGCTTCAAAATCATTAATCACTTTTTGCAGATTTAGGCGTCCTCTATAGATGCCATAGCCAAACAAAAGCATAGCTAAGATACCCAGTAGAGCTAGGACGATTCCTGCAATCAGTGCTAGGAGATTGGTCTCATGAAAGAGATAAATCAGAACAAGACCGATGCTGGCAATGGCAAAGAAGAGACTGAACCAGCGTCCTAGATTTTCAATCATATGCTTCTGGTAGTGAATTTCTGTTTCATAGCCTTGAATCAATTCTTGTTCTGTCATGATCTTCTCCGTTCTTTCTTTTACTCTGCTCAAACAAATTTGTATTAGACTAGCTGCAAATCGGACTTACTGCCAGCCTAAAATTGAGCGAGAATTAGTATTTAAGTTGAGGGTCAAAGATGCCAAGCGCTACACCAATCAAAGCAATGACAACCAAGAGGAGCATAACAAGGTTTGGTGATACCTTTTTCTTAGCCATCAGCCACCAGCAAAGAGTGATAAAGCCAGCTGTTAAGAGCCCTGGATAAACACCGTCAATCTTTTCTTGCAGCTTCAGGAAGGCTTCGCCATCAGCATTTTTCAGCTCTAATGAAGTCGTTACAGAGACCCAAGTTGCAGCAACTGCCCCGATAACCATACCACCAATGACACTGATTGCCTTACGAAGCGCCTGTCCTTTAGGTCCTACAAGGAATTCTACCGCCTTGTCCCCTAATTCATAGCCTTTGAAGTAGGCAAAGCGCATACCGCCATAGATGAGAACATTCCAGACAAGGATATAGAATAGAGCCCCGATAGGATTTCCACCTTTCGAGAGGCCAAGGGCAATCCCCAGCAGAACTGGAATCAAGGTTCCAACTACCAAAGAGTCACCGATACCCGCGATAGGTCCCATGAGACCGGCACGCATACCATTGATAGTTTCGCCGTCAACAGCGTCACCATTGGCACGCGCTTCTTCCAAACCAGCTGTAATCCCTACTACCAAAGCTCCGAGCTGAGGTTCTGTGTTGAAGAAAGCCGTATAGGTCTGCATAGCTTCTTTCTGCTCTGCTTTGTCTTTGTAGAGTTCTTCCACGATTGGCAGCATAGAGGTCAAGTAGCCGAAAGTCTGCATGTGCTCTTGAGAGAAGCAAGTCAAATGACCATAGTACCAATGGTGGAATGATTTCGCTAAAGTCTTTTTAGTTATTTTCTTTCTTTCAGCCATCTTAGATATCCTCCTCATCGTCATCAAAGTCAGCCCCACCAGCTGGCGCAGTTACTCGAGCTGATTTGATTACTTCCAATTCATAGTAAATTACTGCAAAAATCAATGAAACAACTGCACTGGCAACCAAATTAAGACCGAGTGATTTAGCCAAGGTGAAGCCCACAAAGAATGGGATAAAGTCAGTAGCCTTGGTAACGATTTGTTTCAAAAGAATGGCAATACCGACACATGGGAGAAGAGCTCCGACTGTAAAGAGGGATTTCATGATGAAGCCATCCATTGGCAGGTGAGTCTTCATCAGTTCAACCATATTCGGACCAAACTTCGTGATGATCATGGTTGGGAGGAAAGAGAAGACAAAGTGGGAAATCCAAGGATAGACCCAGTCAACAGCGTAAAGCTTTTTGAATTCGCCTTTTTCAACAGCTTTCCAGCCAATGTGCTGCCAAAGCAAGTTTGTAGTGGCTGTTCCATAGAAGAGAACTGTACCGATAGTACCAACTGCTGCTCCGATTGGTGCAGCTGCTGCAGCGATAGCAGATTCAGAGGTGATGCCTTTAGAGTGAACAAATAAGATTGCAAGAGGAATCCCAATGTAAGAGATCGCCCGCACGTCAGCGGAAACTGTACCACCTGGTGTTACCAGAGCGATATAGAGGACCTGAAGGGCTACCCCAACCATAATCCCTGTTTTTAAATCTCCAAGAATCAAGCCACTAATCAAGCCTCCGACCAGAGGACGTCCCAGAGTGTAGTTACCAATACTAGAACCACCCATACCAGGCATAGAAGCTAAACTAGCAAAAAGACCCAGTAAAGCGGCTTGCAGCCAAGAAATTGTCATAATAGACTCTCCTTTTCATTATTGTAATTAAAAACCAAATTTAGACTTGAAATCGCTCCAGTAACCAATGGAAACATCTGGTAAGAGCTGGAATTTGACTTTGTAACCAGCTTTTTCCATTGCCTCAATCGCTTCTGCCTCTTCCTGGGTGATGGACTGGTTGTTGCCCAGCTTAACAGCTCCCGGACGGTCATTAGCAGGACCGACGATGATTTCCTTAACATCCCCAGGTACAAAACCTTGGTCCACTAGGATTTCCTTCATATCCACAGGATTTTTCGTAATGAGGAAATAGCGACTATCTGACTCTGTGACCTTGCCTGATTTTTCCTTGAAGGCTTCCTTGGTCCAAACAAAAGTCTTCTTGTCAGAAGCTCCCTTGTAGGCCTGAATCAAAACCTTGTTTCCTGCCGCAGCATTATTAACTGCAATCAAGCCATCACAAGGGTATTCCTTAGCCCAGCGAGTGACTGTTTGACCGTGGATCATGCGGTCGTCAATCCGTACAAATGATACTGTCATCTTTAAAATCTCCTTTTATCTTTTATAATGTATAGCGGAAGCACTAAATGTCGTCTTCATCTTCGTCAGCTGCATCGCTTACGACTTCAAATTCCTGCAAAGCAGCTGTGGCCTCGGAAAGGATGGCCTGAGCCAGCTCTTTTCCGTCCAAGATGTCTTTCATAACCAAGCCAGTCAGTCCCATGGTCAGGTTCAAACCTCCCAAGATAACTGCTGAGTCGAGCTTACCCATGTCAGCTAAGACGCTAGCTGCTGTCGTCAGAGGACTGCCTCCTACAATATCAGCCAGAACTAAGACACTGTCATCAGCGCTTAAGCCAGCCAAGGCCTGAGTAAAATCAACTGCAAAATCATCAACTGACTTGCCCTCCTGAAGACCGACCGCAATCACCTGGTTCGTTTTGTCTCCGGCAAACATCTTCAAGGAACTCTGCACGCCTGCAGCCAGTCCCCCATGGCTGACCAGTACAAGGTATTTCATCTTTCCTGCCTCCTTTATCCTTCTAGCTCTTAGCCAAGTCAGGCTTTAGATGACGAAGGATTTATTGATGATTTTATTGTACAAATTTTGAAACCGATTTCATATTGTCAAATGTCATTTTGCTCAGATGACATTTGTTAAGAAAAATATGACATTTGTCATATTGGTCTAGGCAGCTGTACTTTTTTCTGACTTAATTAGCAATAAAAAAGAAAGCAGATTATTTTCCGCTTTCTATTTCTCTTTGAATGCTCGGCAAGGCACTGTCAATCTCTTGATTCTGCATAGCATTTTGAATCAGATAGTCCATCCGCTCCATTGTATGGCGGTCTACTTCTAGACTGATGTCAATGATGGAGCGATTCATCATGTGGTCTAACCTCTCAGAAGTCAAGGAATCCAAGCCAAAATCATCTGCCTGTAAGATTTCTCTAGCCTGTTGACTTTTCACCACAGATGGTAAAACTGAGGTCCCCTGCGATTTTTCAAACAAGGCCTGCTGGCTTTCTTTATCCTGTGACAGCAAGAGCATAAATTCCCAAGCCAGCTTCTCTTGCTTGGTATTGGAAGACATGGCAAAGAGCGAGGTCTTGACCTGTGTCCCCATCACCTGGCTATTGGCTGTTGGCATGGGGATACAGGTCCAAGAAAAGCTAGAATACTTTGCAACATGGTAAGGGTAAGGCTTGTAGGTCCGATACTGGGCCAGACTCATAGGATAGAAGGCCACCCGTCCCTCATCAAAGTCATTTGAAGTCACCTTATAGTGCTGGCTGAGCATATCTAGCTTGCTCATAAAGGCCAAGGCTTGGTGCATCTCTGCGCTGTCTACATTGATACCGGATTTATCGGTAAGATGGCCGCCATAAGCTACCAGAGCCTGCTGCCAAGTGTAATCTGTTATACCGTACTGATCCACCACACCATCGCCATTGGTATCCTTTGTCACTTTCTTGCAAATCTCATAGAAATCCGCCAGGGTCCAACCTGACTCAGGAATGCTGATTCCTTCTTTTTCAAGCAAGTCTTTATTGACACACATCATGATGGGATTGCTCTCAACTGGAAGGGCATAGCTGACTCCCTGATATTTCCCAGCTTCATAAGCCACCGGATAAAAGGCTGTCCGTTCATCATCCGTTAGAAGGGTATCCAAGGATTTGAGCGCGCCAGTCGAAGCCAACATGCTAAAGTCGTTTTCTGGTACCATAAAGAGATCAGGCTGCTCGCCTTTCAGGACTTGCTCCGCCAGCCAGTCAGCGTAATCATCCTTGGGAATACCGCTTTCGTAGACGACCTTGACATGAGGATGCGTCTTTTCAAATTGTTTAATCAGGCTGTCCAAGACCTTGTTTTCGCGGCTGTTAGGTACATCCCAGCTAGAGCCAGCATAGACACCAATACGCAGGACTTTTTCCTGAGCTGAAGCCCAAAAGACAAAAGCCAAAGCAACAGATATGATCAGGACAACCAGCAGGGTCAAATGTCTCAGTCTCCACTTCATTTGTCGCTTTCCTTACTAAAATCTCTCTGGGTGACTCCAGTCTGCACAGCCCAGATAGCCAGCTGGGTTCGGTCGCGCAAGTTGAGCTTGGCTAAGATACCTGACAGGTAATTTCGGACTGTCCCTTCTGATAGAAAGAGCTTGGCAGCAATTTCTTTATTCGAAATCCCGAAGCCAATCTGCTGGATAATCTTCCACTCCGTCCGGCTCATGTCCTCTATATTTTCCTCCGTCACCGTGATAGCAAAGTTGGACTGGGCCATCTGTGAAAAGATTTTGAAGACCTTGGTGGCAATATTGGGATTGATCATAGCTCCGCCTCGATAGACAGTCTGAATGGCTTCGTGAAGCTCTTCTGTCGAAACCCCTTTGAGAATATAACCAGACGCACCGTATTTGAGAGCGGAGAAGATAAATTCATCGTCATCAAAGGTCGTCAGAATGATAATCTTAACATCTGGATACTGCTCTTTGACAGCCTTGGTACAGAGAACACCGTCCATGACTGGCATGCGAATATCCATCAAAATCACATCTGGGCGTACCCGATGAAGCTTTTCCAGCACTTCCTTGCCGTCTCCGACAGTCCCGACTACCTCAATATCTGCGTGGGCAGACAGGATGATTTGCAGAGACTCGCGAATCAAGGCCTGATCGTCTGCTATTAAAACCTTAATCATGTCTTCCTCCTATTTTTGGGATTTCGATATGCGTGTAGAAACCGTCCCGATTTTCAAAGCGGACGCTTCCGCCAATAATCATTAGGCGCTCCTGCATCTGCTTGAGGCCATAGCCATAGTGGAGTTTATCAAAGCCAACACCATCATCCTGAATGGTCATTACATAGGACTCTTCCTCCAGCAGCTCAATCCAGATAGTCTTGGCATGCCCATGGCGGACAGAGTTGGTAATAGACTCCTGAATCACCCGGAACACAATGTCTTCCTTGGCAATATCCAAGTCGATATTATCCCATTCGTAGCGGAGATGAATCTCCAAATTGGAGATAGCTTCATACTCACGGATAATCTTAATCAGAGCTTCCTTCAAAGTGTTATTTTCCAGAGCTCCCGGCCGCATCTTATTGAGCGAGCCGCGGACATCACGGATACCATCTCGAACGACGACAGAGACATTATTGAGCTGCTCCTTAGCCCGATTGGTATCAATATCAACCAAGACCTTGACCGCATCAATACCCGCTGAAATTCCCGTCAGGGCATGGCCCAATGTATCGTGAATCTCTCTGGCAATCCGCTTCCGTTCTCGGTCTTCTGCTATTTTCTCAGACAAAGCAAGATAAGAGTTTAACTCGCGATTGGCCTGAGAAGCCATGCGCAGCTCTTCCTCAATCCGATGACGCTCCGTAATAGTCGACAAGATATAGAAGAGCAAGGAAATCATAAAGACAACGATATTGAGGGAGTAGAGGAAGTTCTTACCAAAAAGCAGTAACAGCCGGACGGACTCTGGGTAAAACCGAATATAGGTATCTAAAGAAGGCAGCTTGATAAAGAGCGACATGAGGTCATAGTTGGATAAGAGCAGCATGCCAAAGCTCAAAATAATGAAAGAAAACCAGTACTTCTTGTCCTTGGAAGAATTGAACTCCTTAGAGCCATAGAAAATATCCGCAAACACCAAGAGAATCAAGCCATTGTAGGACGAATGCAGGACGGAAAAGATGACCAGCATGAGCAGGATTTCAATAATAGTCGCCTTGTCATAGACGGACAGCTGATTGGGGTGGCGCTCGCGATAGTACATGACCAAAAGCAAACTACCATAGAGGCTAATTGATACCCAGAAAATCAAGCTGGGAGAGCCCGGAATAGCATCCAAACGCTCCAAAAGCGAGTGACTGAAGCCCTTAGCTGCTACATAGTTGGTCGCAAAGAGATAGATGGAGGCATTATAGACAATGGCAACCAGATTGATGACCATCAGGGCTATTTTGCTGTAAAATATACTTTTTTGAGGTCTCATTATTGCCACCCTGTAACTGTGTATTGACTGATATTATCCCTATTAACCAGATGAACTGGAATCAGGTATTGGCTATCGTAGGATTTCCCCTCCTGCATCAGCTCAATTACCTGTGCCACCTTGCGTCCCATCTGAATGGGCGATTGGGCCACAGTTCCCTCTATGTCGCTAGTCGTAGCCAAAAAGTTTTTGATATCTGGTGATCCATCCACGCCATAGATTGAGATTTTCTTATCAAGACCTTGATTTTTAATAGCAGCCAAGGCCCCGATGGCTGCCCGATCATTGAGCGCCATGACCACATTGAAGTCCAAACCTTCGTCTAGAGCCCCTTTGACCTGTGGCATGGTTTCCTCAGTCTGGCCTAGTGTTTCTTTCTGGGAAATAATCTTGTAGCTAGGCTGATTTTCAATCGTATCAATAAATCCCTGAATCCGGTCCATGGCCGAGACGGCATTGCGGTGCTCTAGAAGGAGAATATTGGCAGAAGGAAGACGCTTCATCATGTCCTGGGCAATCAGGACGCCTGCTTGGTAGTTATCAGACACAATGGTCGTATCCACTTTTACATCCTGACTGATAGGCGCATCCACTACGATAATTTTAATCCCAGCTTTCTTGGCCTTTTGAAGAGAGGAAATAATACTTGGACTATTGCTTTTCACCGGATTGATGACAATGACATCAACCTTTTCTCGGACAAAAAAGTCGATCTGCTGGCTCTGCTTGCCCTCATCCAGCTCAGGATCCCGGACGTAAAGTCGGCTGCCCTGCTGGTTGGTTTTCTTCTCCAGTTCCGCATTTAAGGTCTTGTAAAAGTCATTGTTCATGGTCATGTAGGTCACCCCAATCTTGACCTGCTTCTCATCTGGCAGAACGCCCTTGAAATAAACAAAAAGCAAACCCAAGATAAGCAGAATGAAAAGCGGCCAGAGAGCCTTTTTCTGATAATGCTGTATCCGTTTTTTGACTTTAGCTGATACCATTTTTCACCCCCTATGCCGCAAGCACCTTTATGAAACATATAGGATTATTATATTACAAAGCCGGCAAAAAGCAAAATCTTTCCAGAAATGGCTATAATAAAAGAGGCAAGACAGAATCTAAAAAATCCATGATTTTTGATTCTTGGTCCCACCTCGACAATCATAATTAAACTTTTAAAAGCTTGATAGAAATAGACTTTCAGTCAAACAGATCTTGCATCCTGCAAAACCGAATGATGATTTTTTAGAGCAAGGTCATTTCCCAGTCTTTGCCTCTTGCTTAAAAGGGAAGTTCCTCTTCTTCCAACACCAAATCTGCTAAATCAGCTCCGCTATTATTTTCACGCAGAGCGCGCTGGGCCCGACTTTCCAGGAGCTGGAAGCTATGACAGAGCACTTCTGTCACATAATGAGTCGCCCCCTCCTTCTCATAGCGACGAGTCCGTAGCTCACCATCCAGAGAAATCAAGCTGCCCTTACTTGCATAGCTGGCTAAAGTCTCAGCTAGACGACCCCAGACAACGACATTTACAAAATCCGCCTCACGCTCACCACTCTGAGATTTATAACGACGATTAACCGCGACCGTTGAGCGGGCCACAGATTTTTCATTCGCAGTCTTGTGCAGTTCAGGCGTAGCCGTCAGCCGGCCGATTACAATTACTTTATTATACATTTTATATCCTCCTAACTTATCATTCGTAAAAGGAGGCAAAAAGTGAAAAAAATATGGTATAGTATAGATAAAAAGGAAAGTTGTAGCTTTTTGTCCCTTTCTGACTAGACTTGTATAATGGAGGCTCCGATGACCATTAAACATTCCCCTGTGAAAAATCTTCTTGTTATCCTGATTTCTCTGTGGTTCGGAGGTTTTTCCGCCTGGGCTGCCGTAGACTACCTGACTAGCTCCAACCCCTACAAAGACACTAGTTTCTTTGTCCTTAGTCTGCTGGTTGCTGCTTTCTTCTTACTGCTCCTTATCTTTGCTATTCGCAGGCTAACCATTCATGCGACTATCCTCTCCTTTGACCATGAAAATGTAACCTACTATTATAGCGGACTCTTATCAGCTGCCACCTACTGCATTCCTATGCAGCAGATTAGTCATGCTCGCTACAGCCGAGACAGTGAAGAATCCGAGATTAGTCTTTGGATGGAGGACGGTTTTCATGACTTTGCAGCCTTTAACCATCCCCGTCATAAGATTTATGCCTATCCTGATAGCCAACTCATCGGTATTGTTTTCAAGAGAAAACGTCTCAAATTATTGGAAGACCACGGCCTAAACAGCCTTATCTACCAATACAAATACAACAGTCCAAGCCAAATCCCCACAGTCACTCCTCAGTCAACAACCGACTCGCAAAGTAATAGCGACAGCGTCTTCTTTTGAGACAGTGTGGGCACGAGTCATAAGTTTCCAACAAAAAAGCTCAGAAATTCTGAGCTTTTTGTGATTTTAAATCTTCATTTTTATCCCTGCCAATGTTTAGCTGGGTCAAAGGCCGTTCCAACTAGTTCGCTATCAGCTAATTCAATGATGCCACGTTTTTGAGGCGCATTAGGCAGTTGAAGTTCCCGTGGGCTGCACATCATACCAAAACTCTTTTCGCCTCGAAGTTCTCCCGGAAAAATCAAATTCCCTTTCGGCATCATAGCACCCGGCAGAGCCACAATCGTTTTGAGGCCGACTTTGGCATTAGGAGCACCGGCCACAATTTGAACGGTCTTATCAGCAGCTACCTGCACTTGGCAGATATTCAGGTGATCGCTATCTGGATGAGCTACCATATCAACGATTTCTCCAACCACAAATTTCGGCTGGCTGTCATTGACCAAGTCCGCTGGGAATCCTTCCTTGCTCAGCTCCTGATTGAGAATAGCCACTTGCTCATCTGTCAAAAAGACCTGTCCGCGCTCTGCAATTTCAAAAAGGTCTGACTGCTCAAAAATATTCCAAGCTACTGTCTGGCCATTATCTTCACGGTAAACACGCGCTACCCGTCCTTTGCGTTCAGCTGCCAGTTTAGCTCCTTGATTGTCCGCAGCAATAATCATCAACAAGTCGCCGACATACTCTTTATTATAGGTAAAAATCATTTTACGCTCCCTTTTTCTCTTATACTCGCTAAAAATTCATTGATTTGGCCCTTGGTCTTGCGGTCACGATTGACTAGACGTCCAATCTCCTGTCCCTTTTCCAGCACTACTAAGCTGGGAATCCCGTAAACGTCCCACTCTTTGGCCAGATCCAGATAGGCATCACGGTCCACTTGGATAAAGCGATAGTCAAGATTTTCAGCTTCTATCTCTGGCAGAAAAGGTTTGATAAATCGGCAATCTCCGCACCAGTCAGCCGTGAAAAAGAAGACAGTCTTCTCCCCATCATTGACATAAGAAGCCAATTCCTCTAAATTTACAGGAAAAATCATGCTTCTTCCTCGTAGCTTAGCTGACCATTTTCATAGACAAAAGCAAAATGACGGTCGTTCTCTAAGACCAGACCGCCAACCAAGCGGTCATCTGTGGACTCGTAGAGCTTGACATAAAGGCAGGAAATAGTACCCTGACTGGAAAAGAAATCTCGCACAAGCTCAACGATTTCCTCCCGATTACGCAGTCTTTTTTGCTCCTGTACGACTTTGGCTGCCCCAAAAGCCAGCGCTCCAGCCCCCAAAAGGGCGGTTGTGGTTAAAATGATTTTTTTAGCTTTCATGTAGAATATTTTAACACAAAAGAGCAGAGGCGACAAACAATATTCCATATTTTCCTGGGAGAAGCTGGATTCCTAAGCGGGTAATCCTGTTGATTCATACAAGCTATAAGATTTCCCTACTCATTTACCGCAAAAAGTGATAAAATAGGGGGCAGAAAGAAGGTAAGTTTATGACAACATTATTTTCAAAAATCAAGGAAGTAACAGAGCTTTCTGCTATTTCAGGTCACGAGGCACCTGTTCGCAGTTACCTGCGGGAAAAAATCACTCCCCATGTCGATGAGGTTGTCACCGACGGCCTAGGCGGTATCTTTGGGGTACGCCATGCAGAAGCTGAAAATGCTCCCCGTGTATTGGTAGCGGCCCACATGGACGAGGTTGGCTTTATGGTCAGCGAAATCAAGCCCGACGGGACTTTCCGTGTAGTGGAAATCGGCGGTTGGAACCCTCTGGTCGTTAGCAGCCAACGCTTCAAACTCTTTACCCGTGAAGGTCGAGAAATCCCTCTTATCTCAGGCTCTGTCCCTCCTCATCTGACGCGCGGATCTGGCGGACCAGTTATGCCACAGATTGCTGATATTGTCTTTGACGGTGGCTTTGTGGATAAGGCAGAAGCTGAAAGCTACGGCATCCGTCCAGGAGATACGATCGTTCCAGACAGCTCTGCTATTCTCACAGCTAACGGAAAAAATATCATCTCCAAAGCCTGGGATAACCGCTACGGCGTCCTTATGGTCAGCGAATTAGCTCAAGCCTTGTCTGGTCAACCACTAGACAGCCAACTCTATGTCGGTGCCAATGTTCAAGAAGAGGTTGGCCTGCGTGGTGCCCATGCTTCTACGACAAAATTTGCCCCTGAGGTCTTCCTGGCTGTAGATTGCTCACCAGCGGGTGATATTTATGGCGGTCAAGGGGCCATCGGTGACGGAACGCTGATTCGCTTCTTTGACCCTGGTCATCTCATGCTGCCAGCTATGAAAGACTTCCTCTTGACAACTGCTGAGGAAGCTGGCATCAAGTATCAATACTACTGCGGCAAGGGCGGAACGGATGCTGGTGCTGCCCATCTCCAAAGCGGCGGCGTACCATCTACTACCATTGGTGTCTGCGCCCGCTACATCCACTCCCACCAAACTCTCTATGCCATGGACGATTTTCTGCAAGCCCAAGCTTTCTTGCAAGCGCTGGTCAAAAAGCTGGATCGCTCAACGGTGGACACGATTACCAACTATTAATCTCAAAAGGCAGCCCGTTCTTCATTCGGGCTGCTATCTCTTTTGTCTAACACTTCCCCTTTCAACTTTCCAATTTGAAGAAAATTTTGTTATAATGCTTAGCAGAGGTGAAAATATACATGAAAAAAATTGCTTTTGATTCTGAGAAATACTTAAACCTGCAGCGCGACCATATCTTGGAGCGCATTAATCAATTTGAGGGCAAACTTTACATGGAATTCGGCGGTAAAATGCTGGAAGACTTCCATGCTGCCCGTGTCCTGCCAGGCTATGAGCCGGACAATAAAATCAGACTGCTCAAAGAGCTCAAGGACCAAGTAGAGATTGTCATTGCTATCAATGCCAACAACATTGAACATTCTAAGGCGCGTGGGGATTTGGGCATTTCCTATGATCAGGAAGTGCTGCGACTAATTGATACCTTTAACGAGCTGGATATTTATGTAGGCTCAGTGGTCATCACCCAGTATTCCGGTCAGTCGGCGGCGGACCTCTTCCGCAGCCAGCTGGAAAAGAATGGTATCGCCTCCTACATCCACTACCCGATTAAGGGCTACCCGACTGACATGGATCATATCATCTCACCTGAAGGTATGGGGAAAAACGACTACATCAAAACCAGCCGTAATTTAGTCGTTGTGACCGCACCTGGTCCTGGTTCTGGTAAATTGGCTACTTGCTTGTCCAACATGTATCATGACCAAATCAATGGCATCAAATCAGGCTACGCCAAGTTTGAAACCTTCCCCGTTTGGAATCTGCCCCTGCACCATCCGGTCAATTTAGCTTATGAGGCAGCGACGGCAGACCTCGACGATGTCAACATGATTGATCCTTTCCACCTGCAAACCTACGGCAAGACTACAGTCAACTACAACCGCGATATTGAAATTTTCCCAGTCCTCAAACGTATGCTGGAGCGCATCCTTGGAAAATCACCTTATGCTTCTCCAACAGACATGGGCGTCAACATGGTCGGCTTTGCTATTGTAGATAATGATGCAGCTATCGAGGCATCTCAGCAGGAAATCATCCGTCGCTACTACCAGACGATTCTGGACTTCAAGGCAGAGCGCGTTTCTGAATCTGCTGTCAAGAAAATCGAACTCTTGATGAATGACCTAGGCATCACACCACTGGACCGTAAAGTAACAGTTGTTGCGCGCGATAAGGCTGAAAGCACTGGCGAACCAGCTCTGGCCTTGGAATTGCCAAACGGTGAAATCGTAACTGGTAAAACCTCTGAACTCTTTGGCCCTACGGCTGCTGTATTGATTAATGCCATTAAGAAATTAGCCAATATTGCCAGAGAGACTAAGCTGATCGAGCCTGAGTATGTCAAGCCAATCCAAGGCTTAAAAATCAACCATCTGGGCAGCCGCAATCCGCGCCTCCACTCAAACGAAATCTTGATGGCTCTGGCAATCACAGCCATGGAAAATCAAGACGCGGCAAATGCTATGCAACAACTCGGCAATCTCAAGGGCAGCGAGGCCCACTCCACTGTCACTCTGACAGATGAAGACAAAAACGTCCTGCGTAAGTTGGGCATCCATGTAACCATGGACCCCGTTTACCAGTATGATCGACTCTATAGAAAATAAAAACAAGCTCTGTTAAAAGCTTGTTTAGAAAGCTGGCGTCGCCAGCTTTTTTCTTAATAACGCTTAGATAGGAGAAAACGCAAGAGATAGTAAAGTCCCAAAACCAGAATAATGGTCACGGTCAGAAACTGATTGAGACTTAAGATGATTGGGAAAATCATGGACAGGACACTCAAGCATGCTGCCAGCAGCAAAAGAATATTAAAAAGTAGAGTGCGAGTCTTTTCGTCAATCATGCGATTGCGCTCATCAGTCACCTGAATGTAGAGCTTCTCAAAATTTTCCTCCCGTCTTAGGGCCAGATTATACCGAATGGTCATCAAAGAAAGCCCCAGCAGGATGCCGACCATGACTCCTTCCTGCTGATCATCCAGAGAATGAAAATGGCTCCAGGCCAGTCCTACCAAGATGATTAAGATTAAGATACGCCCCACGATAACTTTTCTTTGAAGTTTTTTTCGAAATTCTTGTTTAGTTAATGTTTCCATGTCAGCCTCCTATTTTTCATACGCTTGAAAAATTTTCAACATCACCACAATCAGGAACATTCCCACGAAAGGCAGAATTTCCTTAGGGATAAAATTGGCTTGCAAATGGAGATAAGCTAAGCCAACCACCACCAAAATAGCCAATATCCATTTACACAAATAAGTCCATTTCATGATTCATCCTCCTCAAAGAGAAAAACTTCTTCAATCCTTAAATCGAAAAAGGATGCAATTTTATGAGCCAAAAGCAGCGAAGCATTGTAGCGGCCCTTTTCCAAAGATATAATCGTTTGTCTCGTGACCTCTAGCTTCTCAGCCAGCTCCTCCTGGCTGAGCTTTTTTCTTTTTCGTAATTCTTGAATTCGATTTTCCAAGGCTGCCTCCTTTTCACAATGTAAAACAAACTTTACTTTTCAAATATAGTATAGCTCCCTTTACATCTTTTGTCAAGAAGAAAGCGGCAAAAAAAGGACTGAAAATTTAAACATTGCAGTCCTTTCATCATCTTTATTGATTTCCTTTGTTATTTGCTTTTTAAAGCCACAGTCAACTCGACACAGGCTCCTCCTTGGTCTGGATTGAGCAGGGTCAGACGACCACCGTGCAAGAGAGCTACCTGCTTAGAAAAGGCTAAGCCGATTCCATGATGGGGATTAGCTGAATTGCGGCTTTGGTCACTCTGATAAAAGAGCTGTTCCGCTCCCAGCAGCATCTCCTCTGAAAATGCAGGTCCATTGTTCCAGATAGCAAAAACCAACTGATCCTGCTGTACTGATATCGTCAGCTTCACTTCCTTTTGATCCTGATTAGCATGTTCAAGCGCATTCAGTAAAATATTGAGCAAAGCTCGTTTGAGATAGTCCAAATGAATTGACAAAATCAGACTAAGATCACAATCTTCTTGGAGATAGAAACGATAGCTTTCCTGTTTGCTGAACAGTGCCCAGTCGTCCTGGAGATAAGCCAAAAAATCCTCTAAGGAAAGCTGACTGAACTGATTAGAATCAATCTGAAAAGTCTTAGCGTAATCAATCAAAGAGCCACAATACTCTTCCATCTTGTGACTGGCCTGCAAAATCTCAGCAGCATAGTCTGCCTGTGGCTGGCCCAACTGCGCCAACTCCAAGAGCTCAGCATTCCCCTTGATCACAGTTAGGGGCGTCTTCAAATCGTGCGATGTCGCTGATAGCTGTAAAATCAACTCCTGATTATGCTGCTGCTCTTTTTCTAGAAGACGAGCATTTTCTTGGTGGCTGCTCCGTAAATCGCTATAGACTTCTAGCATTTCCTCAATCCGAAAAAGCTGACTTTGATTTTCTTCTAAAAGCTTCTCGCTCGTTAGCATTTTTATTTCCCTGTCGATTTTTCGGAGCAATTTCAAAATATGATAAAAAGTAATCAGCAGCAAGCTCCCTGCCCAAAAGAACAAGGTGAAAAGAACGTGATTACTTCCTTGCGTAAATTCATAGCCTATAAGCACAAAAATCAAAACATGGAAAAAGACGATTTTTAAACTGGTTGTCCAGACTAGGCTTTTGAAATTTCGGGTTCTAATTGCCATCTATAGCCTACTCCTCTCACTGTTGCGATTGCTTGCAGCCCTTCTTGTTTGCATTTTTGGCGAATCTGATATACGTATTCTGAGATGGAGCGAAGCTGTGTTTCTGAGCTTTCTGGATAAAGCAAGGTATGCAGGCGTTCAGCTGAAAAGGTCTGCTTGGGATTGCTAGCAAGTAAATGCAGTAACTTAAACTCTCGCTCTGAAAATTTCAAGACTTTACCAGAACAGGCAACTTCATAGCGCTCTGGATAAAATTGACAAGAAGCAATTTCAGAATATCGCTCCTCCCGTCTTTCCTCCCGCCGAAGATGAGCTCTGACACGCGCCAGCAATTCTTTGGTCCCAAAAGGCTTGACAACATAGTCATCTGCTCCGCGAAAGAGCCCTTCCACTTTGTCCGCCTCCAACTCCTTGGCCGTCAGAAAGATGATTGGACACGAAAGATGAGGACGAATGTAGGAACACAGCTCAAAACCATTAACAGGCTCCATCATCACATCCAGCAGAATCAAGTCATATCCGACAAAATGCGTCAGCTCCAGCTCTTCTATCCGGTCAAGCGTCGTCACATCATAAGCATCGAGCTCTAGGACATTTTTCACCAGCTTCAAAATGCTCCGGTCGTCATCAACCACCAAAATACGATACTGTCTCATAATTTCCATTATAGCATACCTCTAGCGAACATCTCGTTTCAAGCTTAAGAATATAGCAGAGCTCCAAACCAAAGCTAACCATAACAGCTGTGTTCCCAGCCCTGATAGATCTATTGAATGCTGAAGCCCTTCATACTCAAAAAGATTTAGGGTAGCCAGATCGGGCAGGTATTTTGCTTCCTTGATGAACGTTGCCAATAAACGGCTGAGACCAATCAAGAGAGGAAAGAGCACCGACACCGGCACAACCCAAGATTGAAAGAGCAAAGCGAGGCCGGCAGTTAAGAAAGCTAGAAAAAGATTGCTGAGAAGACCAAAAAAGTTGTAATAAAGGAATTTCCCCAGTAAGGACCGGCTAAAGTCTAGGTCAAATCGAGCCAGCATAACAAGGAAACAGCTGCCTATCATGATACTGTAGAGGATCAGGAGCAGCATGGCCAGAAAAAGGATTTTCCCAGCTAACCAAGCCCTTCTATTTGATACGGTTAGAAAATTCGTTCGCATCCCAGACTTGACAAACTCCTGGGCAAAATAGAGGGAAGTAAAGATGACGATGACAGGCTGTGCCAGATAGAGGGCATGCAAAGCCTCACTCAGAGCCTTTGTCTGGCCAACTGCTGTTTGACTGTAGTCAAGATTCATTAGAAAAAATGGAACGATTACCAGGGCCACCAAGGCTGCACCAAGAGCGAGATAGTAAGAACGGAACTTAATCCATTCGCTTCTAAGTAGAGCTTTTATCATCAGTATCGCCCTCCTAAATCCGTCTTCAAAAAGCGCAGAGAGGTCATGCCGCCGATGACTAGTAACCATACGCCAAGTATCAACAGTCCTTGTAAGGGATTGTTGGCATATTGGGAAGTTGGCGTTGCCGCAAACAACTCTCCTGCTGGTTGTGGCAGATAAGCTCCCCAACTCGTGTGAGCAGCTAGGTAGTTTCCTAAATTATAGATTTGGGGTACGAGAAAAAGCAGAGGAACTAGCATGGTCCGAGCCAATAAACCTAACAAAAATGAAAGGATCCCTAATAAGGTTAGAGATAAGATTTTCCACAAAATCAAACTCCAAGCTGCTTGATTGAGCAGAATTGGATTAAGCCCTTCCTTTCCTAAAGCCAGGTGCATGACCATATAACTAAAGTAAATCGATAAAAAGCTACTGGCAAGAGAAAAGCAAGCAAAGGTCATGAGTTTCCCCACAAGCAACTTCAGGCGGTTATTACAGGTCAAAAGACTGGTTCTCAAGCTATGAGACTGAAATTCCATAGCTCCCAAAATTCCAGCTAAGATGACTAAAACCATGCCTGCCATTGAGGCACCATTGAGGCCTAGATATTCCAGCGGGTCAATGGCTTCTGCCAGACCGGGAACCGTCTCAGGCGTGGCATCCAAGCCGACAGATAAATACTGTCGGCCCTCCAGCCAGGATACGACAGGCACCAATAGCAACATGAAGGCCATACTCACTTTGAAAGCCTTGGTTGAGCAAATTTTCAACCATTCTGAATGCAATAAAGACATCGTTTCTTTCATCTTAAACCTCCTCTGTCAAATCAAAGAAGAGATCTTCTAGGCTGTCTGAATCTTGCAGCACCTCTTCCAATGGTCCCTGCTCAATAATTCGCCCATGATGAATCAAGACTACATCATCTGTCACCATTTGCACCTCTGATAGGATATGAGAAGATAGAAGTACCGTTTTCCCTAAATCAGCCTGCTGACGGATGAACTTTCTAAACCACTTAATCCCACTTGGATCCAGTCCATTAGTCGGCTCATCTAATATAAGAAACTGAGGATCACCCAGCAAAGCTGCGGCCAAACCCAGCCGCTGACCTTCCCCCAGAGACAGGCTTGACAAGAGGTCCTTTCTCTTATGAGCGATTCCAGTCATCTCCAAAACCTCATCGATCCGAGACTTGGGAATAGCATTACTCTCCGCAATAATCCTCAGGTGGTCATAGACCTTTCGATTTGGCAGACCGCCAATGCCGTCAAAGGCTGCACCTACCGTTCTGAGCGGATAGGTCATTGACTGATAGGTTTGCCCATCAAAAGTCGCAGTCCCAGACGTCGCCCGATCTAATCCCAAGAGAATCCTCAAGGTCGAACTTTTACCAGCACCGTTCGGGCCTAGAAAAGCTGTAATCCGCCCGCTTCTAGCTGTAAAAGAAATATCTTCTAAAATCTGCTTGCTCCCATGCTTTTTGCAGACTCCTTCTATTTTCACTATATGTTCCATATTGAACTCCTTTTGATTTTTCTTTAGTATACAGGGGCAAGTTCAGAGAAAGTTCAGACAACAAAAAACTTGCCTTGCGACAAGTTTCTTTTCTCATTTTTCAACCGCATCCCAGAGCTGGCGGATGCTTTTTTTCTGCACCGGATCGACAAAGTGTGGAGCGATTTCCACCAAAGATTGCAAGACAAAAGCTCGCTCAGCCACATAAGGATGAGGAACAATCAAGCCCGGACTGTATATCTCCTCCTGCCCTATGTAAAGGATATCCAGATCAATCACACGAGGTCCCCATTTGATCTCCCGCACGCGCCCTAGATCCGCTTCGATAGCCAAGAGCGTCTGCATTAACTCCTCAGGATTGAGCCAGGTTTCAACTTCAACAACTTGATTGAGAAACGGATCCTGCTCAACGCCACCCCAAGGCTCTGTCTCAATGCGGCTTGATGCCTGCAAAATTCTTATATTTTGCTCGGCCATTTTTTCCAGAGCCGCATCCAGATTGGCAGTTGGGCTGCCTTGATTGCTCCCCAGAGCGATAAAGGCTTTTCGCTTTTGACGCACCAGCTTGACTGAGCAGGTCTCTAAAGGCAGCGGCACGGGTGCCCAAGGCTTCTTGACCTCCAAGCTGACCTTCTGCACCAAAGGATGAGTCAGAAAAATCCGATCAATCAGCTTGTAAGCCAACGTCTCAATCAAGTCTTCCTTGCTTTCCTGACACCAGTGGGTCAAATCATGAGCCAATTCTCCATAGTGGATAGAAGCTGTCAGGTCGCCTGTTTTGGCAGCCCGAGTCATATCATAATCCAAAATCAGATCCAGCACAAAACGCTGGCCCAATTCCTTCTCCGCTCCAAACAGACCGTGATAAGCATACACTTCCAAATCCTTAATGCGTAGCTGATCCATTCTCTTATCCTTTCTGATTCAAGTTTCTGCATTTCATCCTTAATAAAACTATCTAACCTTTCCTAACATGCTCCACCACTGATAAGATCAATGTCCCATCAGCTTGTAAGCTTCATTTTTCAGATCCTTATTCGTCGCTAAAACGCCACGCGCTGCTGTAGTAACCGTTGCAGTGCCAGGCTTTCTGACTCCTCGCATATTCATACACATATGCTCAGCTTCCACCCAGACCAGGGCCCCTTGAGCACCCAGATAGTCCATCAAGGCCTCAGCAATCTCTACGGTCAATCGCTCTTGAATCTGCGGTTTCTTGGCATAGACCTCTACTGTTCGGGCCAGCTTGGACAGGCCTGCTACCCGACCATTAGGCACATAGGCGATGTGAACCTTCCCGTAAAATGGTAGGAAGTGATGCTCACACATGGAATGAAAGAAAATATCCTTCTCCACTACCATATTATTGTCAATGATTTCAAAAGACTTGGCCAGATGCTCCTCAGCAGTCTCACCCAGGCCAGCAAAGATTTCCTGGTACATTTTAGCAATGCGCTGTGGCGTCTCCTGCAAACCTTCGCGGCTTCCGTCTTCTCCAACCGCCTCAATAATCTGGGCAACAGCTGCTTCAATTTTCTTCGTGTCCATATACGCTCCTATGTTCATTTTTATTTTTTGATAACTGACTTGACTGAGAAGGACGCTCAGCAAAGTCTAACTTGCGATTCTCAAGGATTGATTTTCTAACCTGAGCTAGAAAATAAAGAGAACCCGTAATCAGCAAAAGCTCATCTGACTCATGCTCTACTGCTAAATAATCTGCTAAATAATCCGGCCATTCTTTGTAAGACAGGCTTTGCTGCTCAGCCAAGGCTTGCATACTCTCTTTAGAAAAACTCCGCGGATCGGCAAAGGCTGTCAAGCTTATAGCTGCTTTGGGAATCTTTTGCAGGAGCTCCACCATATCATTCAAGGCTTTGGTTTGGATACAAGCAAATAAAATGTGCTTCTTATAAGTCGGATAATGCTGGTTCAGTGTCGCAGCTAGCGACCGCAGGGCATGGGGATTATGGGCTCCATCCAGAAGAATAAGCGGCTGATCCAATATTCTTTCCAAACGCCCAGGCCATACAGCAGCAAGCAAAGCACTCTCAACCTCTGCTTTTGTCAATAAGGGCAGCGACTGCAGCTGACAGTATAGGTCGCACAAGTGCAGAGCTAGTCCAGCATTATCTGCCTGATGCAGTCCCATCAGAGCTGTTTGATACGAGTCTTTGGCCCGATAGGCATTCGAAAAGGAAAAGCTCTCCTCCGCCTTCTCTGACACTTGATGTTCCACTTGATAGTCTTGAGACCAAGAAAAGAGCGGAGCATCTTTTTCAGCAGCCTTTTGCTTGACTACTGCCAGAGCCTCTGGCTCCAACCTACCGGTCACAATGGGAACTCCAGGCTTGATAATGCCAGCTTTCTGCTGGGCAATAGCCTCTAGACTGTCACCCAGCAGGGCCACATGATCCAAACCAACTGTCGTGATAGCAGTCAGTAAGGGCTGGCAGACATTGGTACTATCCAAAAGCCCACCCATGCCGACCTCGATAATAGCCACATCCACCTGCTGCTCAGCAAAATAATCATAAGCCAGAGCCGTCACAATCTCAAACTCAGTTACCCCCTGCAAGCTAGAGTCTGTCGCATACTGGGCCAAAAGCTCTTGGTAAAGAGACAACAATCGCTGAAGGTCTTGGTCGGAGATCGCATTGCCATTAATGGCAATCTGCTCATTGTAGCTGACTAGGTAGGGAGAGGTGAAAGTGCCAACACGCAGGGCTCGCACCTCCAAAAGTTGGCGCAGATGGGCAATGGTCGAGCCCTTGCCATTAGTCCCTGCAATATGGATGACTGGCAGCCGCAAATGCGGATTCCCCCGCAGCTCCAGCAAACGCTCCATCCGCTCCAAGCCAAAATTGGGACTGGCTGTCCGATAGGCTTCCAACCAACTTAAATCAGGTAATTCTTGTTTTTTCATCTTACTTATATTGACCTAGATTGAGATCTTCTGTCTGCTGCGCTAGACGAATCGCATCACCAACGGCAGCAGCCATCCGGTGCTTAGCCACTTCGTGCACTCTGACAACTTCAACGCCTCTGCTAGCCGCAAGGCTAGTCAGATGGGCTGAAGCTGTATCACGGTTTTCGAAGCCTTCCTGAGTCTCAGGATTGACCTCAAAGTCGTTTTCTTCTAAGATACTAACGAGAAACCGCTTACGAGAAACCCCAAGAAAAATAGGGAAACCAGCCTGATGGAGACTATCCAACTCCTGCAAAATGAGAAGATTCTCCCGCTTGGTCAAACCGAAACCAATTCCTGGATCCAGCATGATATTATCACGCGAAAGACCGGCGTTTTCGGCCACCTTCAAAGATTTCTCAAAACACTTCCACATTAGTTCTGCAATCGGCAGCTCTGCAAAAAGAGATAACTCTTCCTTTGTGAAGGCTGAACCAAAGCCAAATTCTGGGAAAATTTTTGAGCTGGCATGTTGAGGACGAGCCATCACTGGATTAAACATGATAATGACTGGCGCGCCATATTTCGCAGCAGTCTCTGCCATCTTTTCATCACCCAAAAGACCGGTAATATCGTTGATGATATCTGCACCCGCAGCCAAAGCCGCTGCAGCCACTTCCGACTTCCAAGTGTCCACAGAAATCACAATATCACTTTCCCGACGAATAGCTTCAATGATCGGCACAACCCGTTCTATCTCTTCTTGAATAGCCACAAAATGACTGCCCGGCCGAGGCCGAGTAGACTCACCACCAATATCCAGCATGTGAGCTCCCTCAGCAATCAGCTTTCTAGCCTGAGCCAATGCCGTCTCAACCGTATTGTAGCGCCCACCATCTGAAAAGGAATCCGGCGTCGCATTGATAATGCCACAGAGACCCGTTCGGCCATCTGGAGCAATTGCTTTTAGATTCACCATTTGACTTTCATCTCATTTCTATCGACTGCCCTGCTCTTCAACAAAAAAGTCACACTCATCTAGTGTACCGCAAAGCTCTCAGCAGATGCAGCATCCAGTCCTATGAACTGCACTCGACTTCACAAGAAGACCTTGTCTAGTCCCTTGTTTCATTTACCATTTTACCATAATTCTTCTATTTGACAAAACACTTTCTAAAAGCAAAAGGGTAAAAGGCTGAGAATAATCATATTTCTGAGAATATGGGCCAGCATAGACAGCTCCAAACGCTGAAAATAAGGCCTGAGGAGATGGGCAAAGACTAGTCCCAAAACTAGATGGGACAGAAAACACAGAGTTTCCTGAGGATTTTTCGCAAGGGAAAAGCAGAGCAAACCTAGTGCAATCCCCCAGCTCTTCCGATAGCGAAGAGAGAAGTCACTGTCAACAAATTTCGGTGCTGCAGGGGATAAGACGGCGATGTCAATCCCCAAAAGCAAAAGAGAAGACGACAGAAAACTCTCCGTCAGCATCTGCTCCACCGCCTGACCTGACTGCACCTCCTTACCACACAGCAGAAGAACCCCCGCAGCATTGACCAAAATCATCAAAAAATACAAGAAAAGCAAGTGTCGACAATTGCTTGACTGACGCAGAGAACCTTTGATTTCCTGCAGCTCTCTGGCAAAATAAAAGGCACAACAAAAAAGCAACCCCAGCAAGCCCACCATAAAAAGCAGATTAGCCTGACTAAAGACCAAGCGATGAGGCATTGGATGAAGCATGAGCAGCAGTCCCGTCTGAGACAACATAGCCAGTAGTAACAATTGAATGATTTTCTCTAGTTTCAGCATATTCTCTCCATTCTTCTCTTATCATTATAGAAGAAGTAAGAGCAAGCTGGTAGAAATCCCCTCAAATGTCCTAATTTGTGCCTCAAATGACAAAAAAAGCAGGTATTCTCTGCTTTCCTACTTGTTCACCAAACCTGTCAGTATCATAATGAGTACTGCAACTCCATTTCTTAGCATGTGTGCTAAAATAGACATTTCCAAACGCTTAAATATGTAAGCAACAGCAGCTAAAACAGCACCCATACCTGCATATATAACAAAACTGCCGATATTGGTCGGACCATGAAAAAGACCGAAAAGAATGACTCCTACAACCAAGCCCCAAACATAATGCTTGGTAAAAATTTTCTGAGGAATCAAACCGCGAAAGACTACTTCCTCCAAGATAGGAGCCTGAATCACAGCTCCTACTACTAATAAAATCTTGGGTACATGCTGAAATAATGCATTCAAGGCATCCTGATTAGCAGTAGAAATAGCCTGACCTTCCAGCAGCATGATAATTGCTCCCAGCATGTTGACGCCAATCATGACAACATTAGAAACAGCTAACCAGCCAAACGAAGACCATTTAAAAAAGCTAAAGTCAAGGCTCAGCAGTTCTTCTTGCTTAGCCATTCTCAGAACAAAAAAGATAATCAAAATATATACCACCAGCACAAAGATGGTCTGTCCTACTGAAAAATTCTTCTCAGAAGACGTCATTTGCCGGATAAATATAAATGGTATCTGGCTGAGAAATAAGACAAACAGAGTCAGTAGGATGTACTCTAATTTTTTTAGAATTGCTTTCATATCTTCCTCCTTTTCCTTCCTAGTATAGCTCAATTTTCTCTTTTTGTATAGACAATTCTTAACTGCAAGCATCTTGTATATCACGGGTTGGGAACTAATACTGATAGTGATTATGAGAACGAATCGCTCAGTTTTTCCAAGGTCAGCAACCAAGAAAATCCGTTCTTAAAACATACAAAAAGCCCAGTCAAACTGAGCTTTTGAATTTTCTTAATTTATTGATTTTTGAAACGTTCGACGTCACGCGCAATGACCAATTCTTCATCAGTCGGGATAACCAAGACTTTGACCTTGGCATCAGAACTGGAAATCACGCCTTCTGCACCACGCACATTCTTTTCTAGATCTACGTTACAGCCAAACCAAGAAATACCATTAATAACCAGTTCACGAATGGTCACAGAATTTTCACCAATTCCTGCGGTAAAGATGATAGCATCAGCTCCATTCAAGACAGCAAGATACTGACCAATGTATTTTTGAATCCGGTCCACAAAAATGTCATTAGCTAATTGAGCCTTGGCATCACCTGCCCGCATTGCTTCATGAATATCACGCATATCACTTGACTTCTCAGAAACTCCAAGCAAGCCAGATTCACGATTCAAAACGCGGCTAATATCTTCCGGAGTATTAAAGTCATCTGTGTATTGCATCAGGTAAGGAATGATGGCTGGGTCGATATCCCCAGTCCGCGTTCCCATCATGACACCGCCAAGTGGTGTGAATCCCATAGAGGTATCTACAGAAACGCCCTTGTCAACTGCTGTGATAGAAGCTCCGTTACCGATATGGCAAGTAATAAGCTTGAGTTCTTCAATCGGACGACCCAAAACTTTCGCAGCTTCCTTGGCTACATACTCATGGCTGGTACCGTGAGCTCCGTACTTGCGGACCTTGTTTTCAGTGTAATATTTAGTCGGAATCGGATAGCGATAAGCTTTTTCCGGCATAGTTGTATGGAAAGAGGTGTCAAAGACTACCACGCTGGTAATGTCTGGCAGAATTTCTCTAAACGCACGGATGCCTGCAGCATTGGCCGGATTATGCAATGGAGCCAGAAGAGACAACTCCTCTACCTTTTGAATCACTTCTTCATCAACGAGGGCTGAATCCTTAAAGTGTTCACCGCCAGCCACAACACGATGGCCCACACCGGTAATCTCATCATAAGATTCAATGATATTAAAACGTTTCAAATCGTCCAGCAAAATTTTTACGGCCTGCGTGTGATCTGCAATATCAAGAACCTGCTTTTCTGAACGACCGTCAAACTTCACTGTTGAAATAGAATCCTTGAGACCAATCCGTTCCAGCAAGCCCTTAGCCAATACTTTTTCTTCCGGCATCAAGTAGAGTTGCCATTTTAAGCTTGAGCTTCCTGCATTAATAGAAATCGTTTTCGACATTTCTTCACCTCTTTAAGCGTTTTCAAAATTATTATATCAAAATTTTGTTTGAATTTCACTATCTTTATACCAGTTTTGAAAACTTTGACGGAATTTAAACATTTCATCATGATCTTGCAAATCCCGCAGAGGATAGATAAAAGGCTGAATATTATTCGCTTCTTGCTTCCTCAAGACAAAAAGAGTTTTGGCATGCTTGCTGCTTGAGAAAATAGACTCTGGCAAGGTTATCATCGCGATAAACTGAGCTTTGGCTAGGAGCCATTTTTTCAGCAGGGGAGCTTGAGCACTGGTCAAGAGGTCATTCGGCGCCAGAAATATAGCATAGCCTCCCGGTTTCAGATATTTGAGCGATTGCTCCATTAGAAGATGATGGGCATAAGTGTGCTCATCCGGACTAGCCACTTCATAGCGAGAGGCGATACTGTCGTCTGGATAAAAACCGACCGGTAAATCACTGATAATGATGTCACTCTCTTTCAGAACCTGAGGCCGAACTGCATCACCCTGAGCAAAGTGAGCCTTAGAGTTCATAACCTCTGCAATGCTGGCAGAAAGATCAATTAATAAATCATCTAGCTCCAGACCTAAGTAGTCAATCTTCTTTTGGGTATGATTGAGAACAGTCTCCGCCAAATTTCCTGTTCCGCTGCCGATTTCTAATACATCAGCTTCCTCTCCGTGAGCCAGCTGATCCAATAAGAAAGTAATCAGAAAACCAATTGTGTCAGGTGTGAATTGATGATTGACCTGCATGGGCTCCGTCTGGGCAGCCTTCATCAGGATAAACTGATAAGCTCTCCGCCACTCTTCCTTGTTCAAATGCAGAGCGCGGATTTTTTCATCGTTGGTCAGAACCTCTTGTAAATCAGTATCTCCATCTAGGTAAATGCCGTTCTGCTCAATAAGAGCATCGTAAAAATTAGTCGCCAGAGCGTTTTGGATATTCTGGACGTTTTCGAGAATCAGAGTATAAGCTTGTTCTATCTTTTCAAAATTCATGGAATCCTCCGTTCATCCTATCATACCAAAAATAAGGCCCCTTTCCAAGATATATAAAATTACAAAGATTTTACAGTTATATTAGTCCGATTTCCCAGCTTCGTCCGAAATCGCTTTCTCTTTTTTGGCAGTTGCTTTCTTGTCTTCCTTAGCTTTTTCCTCCTTCTTAGAAATGGTAAAAGTAAAGGAATAGGAATGTCCGCCGCTGAGCTGACTGCTGATTTCAAGATTTTTCCCTTGCCTGCGATAGACAGCCTTGCCCTGCTCAAACTCCATCTCACCGTTATCATCCTTGGCTGTAGCTTTTGTCAGAACTGCCATTGCATAGGCTTCCGTCCTTTCCCTGTTGAAAAGCTGCAAACGCTGACTGCTGACTTGACGGTTGAGATAAAACTGCAGGAGCAGGCTAAAGACAGCGGCCATCAATAGCGCATACAGTAAAATCCCAGCCTCAACTTTCTTCTTCCACACGATAGACGAACTCCCTCTCTAAGCCTTTTTCAAAGCGAAAATGAAGATGGACAAGCTTACCGTCCTGACGTACATCAGCTGCTTCCAAACCATAAATCATCGGCTGGTAGCCGCGACCGCTCTTATCTGTTTTACGGAAATCATCGCCCTTGGATTTACCCAAGGCCAAGTCCCTGCCATCCTGTCTGATGTAGATTTTATTGTCTTCAACCTTGTCAAATTGACTTCGCGAAAGCTCCGTCTCCAGTTGGTCGGCAAACAAAAGCCACTCTTGCTGTTGATTGTTCTCCTGCTGATGCAGTTCTGAAGATAAGAGCTGGGTCATAGCCTGAAAGACTAACACCCCGCCACTGAGAACCAGCAAGGCTACTAAAGTCTCCAAGAGAGTAAAGGCTTTGACTTTAAGGTTTTTGGACATGGATAACCACCTCCCCTTCGTGATAGACCAGTAGCTGCTTATCTGTCTTAAGCTGACGCACAGCAATTCCATTGATATGAAGCTCTTCTTGTCCTGTTTGCAGGGCCATACGAGCTACCCGAAGCACCTCTTCCTGCTGCAGAAGGATCTGCTGCTCTTTACGAGACTGGCTAATCTGTCCCAGAAGCAGACTGGCAATAGCCGCAAAAATTGCCATGGCAACCAGAGCTTCCAGCAGAATGCTAGCTTGAAGCCGTTGTCTTTTTAAACTTGCCATTTCCCATATAAAGCTGGTAAACAACTGTCCTGTCCTCCGTCTGAAAAGTAATTTTGCTGAGTGATGAATTCCCGCCAGCCCGGTCAAACAGAATGACCTGCTGCTCATGTTCCTGCAAAGTTTGTGGAAAGTCCAGCTCTTGATAGCCATTGGAAATCTGCCGTCCCGAAATCTTCAGAGAAAGCTTCTCATGACCGGCTACGCTCAGTCTCTGCGTCTCCTGGTAGAGCCTCTCAAACTCTAAAAAGAAGAGTTGCTCTTGAACCTGATTGAAGCCAGCCCTCACCGAGCCAGATAAGCCCAGTAAGAGAAAACTCACAACAAAAAGAACGAGGAGACTTTCCAGCAGTGTAAAAGCCTTAATTGGCAACCGCTTGAGTTTCGCCACTGTGTTTTCCATAGTAAGCCTTATATGAATCTGCCTGCTTCTGGCTGATATTTCCTGCGCTGACTAGCTTGCTCAGGCTAGCCTTTTCATTGGTATTCTTCAGTTCATACAGCTCTGCCTGGCTTTCTACTACCTTGACCACCGCTGCAGTTCCTGTATCTGAAACAGCATCTTTTTGCTTGGTCAGATTAGGCACAAAGAGCAGCAAGAGAACGCTGATAACCAGCAAGACAATCAGCATTTCCACAAGGGTAAATGCTTGAACTTTTAAGGTATTAAGTTTTTTCATTACAAATGAACCTCCATATTCTGATAAATGGGCAAGAGCATTGCCGCATAAAGTAAAACAATCACTAAGGCAACAAAAATAAATACTAGGGGCTGAATGAAATTCATGGCTCGGTTGATACGTAGGAAAAATTCCTCCCAAGTCTTTTCAGCATAGACTTCCAGTTCACTCCCCAACTTGGACTTTACCTCACCATACTCGATCATCAGGGACAATTCTTTCTTAAAGAAAGGATAGCTCGCCACCTTGTCCGCATAGCCTTGACCGCCTTGCAAAGCAGCAGCCATATCTTCTCCTATTTCCTGAAAGAGCTGGGAAGGCTGCTCCTGCATAATCGCAAAAATCTGACTCAGTTCCAAGCCCTGGCCAATCATATTTCCCCATTCACGAGCATAATAAGCGGTCAAGTAAGCCTGTACCAAACGGCCAAAAAAGGGCAGAGCTGCTAGTTTGCTGAAAAAACGAATCTTGGAAGACTTTCGATAGTAAAAGACAGCCAATGAAACCAAGATAGCTAAAACAAGGCTGCTCCACAAAAAGATCTGAGGCAGGTGATTAATCAGCCGAGTAGCTAGATTCTGGCTGTCTAATTGAGGCAGAAGATAGTTGCGCAATCCCAGCATGATAAGGACCAAAAAGCCCAACAACATGAGAGGATAGGTTCCTACCTCTATCAATTTTTTCTTAACCTTGGATAGATTTTCCAGATAGGCCTCAATCTTGCCCAGACTAAGTGTCAGATTGCCATGCAGCTCAGATAAGGACAGCTGGGTTACAACGCTGTCGGAAAATCCCAGTCGACTGACAATCTCTGAAAAGGACTGACCAGCTGACAAGCCTGCCCGCATTTCAGTGACATATACTTCCTCCAGCAAGGCACTTCGCCTCAGAAAGTCTACAATCTCTGCTAAGTGAAAACCGCTGCTAAAGAGATTATGAAAGAGCTCAATAATCTTTTTCTGCTTAGGCGTAGACAATTTTTTCGGTCTGCCTTTGCTCAGCACTGATATGTCCTTCTGCAAAAAGCTGATCAATCTGCTGATTCCAGACTGCGGCTTTGTGCTCTTGATAGTTTTGACTGACAAAATCAACGACACCTCCTCCCCCAATTAAACGCTGGTAACAAACACCTTGAAGCACCATTCTTAGCTCGTCCTCACTAACGCCTAATTCCAAAAGCCGCTCATAGACACCGCGAACACTCTTGGCATGAATTGTTGAAAAGACCGTAGCTCCGGTCAGACTTGCCCGAACCACTGCCCTAGCTGTCTCTCGATCACGGATTTCCCCGATAATCAAGAGATCAGGACGATGTCGCAGAGACAGCTTAATCAGACTGTCATAAGTCATGCCAATGGTTTCGTTCAGCTGCAGCTGCAGCATAGCCTCTTGCTTAATCTCAACCGGATCTTCAATCGACATAACCTGCTGACCAGAAAATTTGAGCTGAGCCAAATGGTACATTAAGGTCGTCTTGCCGCTGCCGACCGGACCCGAGAAAAGATAGAGACCGCGAGCCTGAATTTTCTTTCGCAGCTCTGGCAATTGCTCAAACCAAAAGCGCAGCTCCCTGTCTTCGTCATGAAGGAGTCGGATAACCAGACTTTCAAAACCACGGTAATCCCCAACTGTCGACAGCCGGATTGAAACCTTGGCTTCCTCGCAGTCATAATCGCAAGACCCAAGCTGACTGCGGCGCTTCTCTCCAACATTCATACCTGCGACAAACTTAAAGTGGCTGATAACAGCTGACAGAAGCTCGAAATCATAAGTTTTTATAAAGCGACGTTCATCACCGATTCTCATATAAAGCTCATAGCAAGTAGTCTTAGGAATGAGGTAAATATCCTGCGCCCCCTCTTGCCGAGCCTGCCTAATCATTTCTTTTGCAATTTCTTGAACCATACATCCTCCTCACCTTACTATTCGCAAAAAATCCAGAAAAAGAAAAAACAGCGGAAGAAACTTAACTTCTAACAAGTTAGGTCTCTTCTGCTGCTATATTATCAGATTTGCAAAATATATTCTTTCGATTTAAAGAGGCTTAGCGTTTTTTAGTTTAACTGAACAAGCTTGGTGCTTTTCAAGACCGTTCTGCTTAGTATAGCCTGGCCGGTACTTGCTCTTAGGAATCTGGCAATCATTCTCCAGCAAAAACAGCGAGTGGTACTGCTGAACATTCTCATCGCACTCCTCGCACCAGCGCTGATCCTCCGGATCCCAAAAAATTGTCATTAAATCACTGCGGCTCTTATACAAAGGTGACTGCTCTTCCATTTGCAGCCAGCGGCTTTTATAATACTTAAGGGCTTCATAATAATCATCGAACTGCTTCTTTGCAACGATATCCTCTTCCCAGCCATCCAGAAACCACCACGGTTCATAGTCCCCGTACATCTCAATTACACAATACATACTCGTCCTCTCTTTGTACCGTATATTATATATGAATTCTTTGACGAACAAAACTATTTTGCTCAAAATCAGAAAACAAGAACTTTATTGGAACGGAGACAAGCACATCACTCTTCATGATATGAAGATTAACCTCACGGATAGTAATCTTAATAATCTTAGAAACAAATGTTGCGTTCTTATAAAGGCTTTCTATTTTAACGGTTTGTCAAATAAATCTTAATCTTTTTGTTCAAAAAAAGTGAGACAAATATCATTTTGTCCCACCTTATTGTCTGCATGAGCTTAAGCAAAATGTTCATCTTACTCGTTTCTGCATTATAAAGTTTCTAAAGCAATCATTGTAGTCACAGCTGCGTCATAGTAATTATCTGACGGCAAGCCTTGCATGAAGAGATATTTATTCTGCTGCACCAATTTGCGGAATTCAATGTTGTTGTTAGCCGCATAGAATACTGGAGCAGTAAAGCTGCCAGCCTGATTACTATTTAGAGCTTTCCCTTTCAAAGTGTAGCCCGCATAGATCTTTTCTTGACTGAGGAAGAAGTTCAACATCTTCTTCAGCATTTTTTGACTTTTTTCATCCTTGCTTTGAGCCAAGTTGTAAGGAAGTCGGCAGGCATTATAAGAATAATAGCCATCATTTGCAGATTCAACCGTATCAGCATCAGCTGCCCGAACTTTGTCGCCTTCAACCCAGATAAAGTCTGGTATCAAACCAGTCTTATTATCAGCGCTGATTGCTTCAAGTTTGCTGAGCATATTATCTCGGATTGTCAGCCACTGCTTATCTTTGGTCAACTCATAGAAAGCTTGGAACTGCTGCGGTAAGGTATCAGAAGTCCGCATGAGATTATAAAATTTCGATTCTGCATTTGCCCAGTTCCCAACCGTCAAAACGCCGTTACTTTCATTATAGTTATATGCCAAGACATCTTTCAGAATGGCCTTAGCCTGATCTTGGTATTCTTTAGCCTTGTCCGGCCACTGCTTAGCAGCCTGAATCAAAGCATAGGCAATGTAGAGATCGCCGTCTGTAGCATTGTTTTCGTCTTCATGATTGCTCTTTCCGTCCTTAATCGTCTGTTTCCAAGACATGAGCTGGGTATCTTTCAGACGATGAGCTAGATAATATTGGTAGAGCTTTTCAAAATCAGCCGAACTGGCATCGCCTTGCTTAGCTGCAGCCACAGCAATCACCATGCCATAACCCTGTGCCTCAGACAGCACAACATCTTCAGTCTTACTGTTTGTCGTCCTGATATAAGACAATTTGTCCTTGGTTACGACATATTCTTTAGACCATTGGCTGTATATCTTCTTTTTGATATTAGGAGTACTGCCCATGCGGGTGTACAACAGGATAGCAGCCAAAACAGCCAGAATTGTCACAAACCAAATAAATCTTAATCTTGTTCTTTTCACACTTTCTCCTAACCTGCAAATCGTTTTGTTTTAACCCACTTGGTTTCTTTCCGCTTCAAAATCTTGTCCAAGATAACAGATCCTACTGCATCTAAAGAAACAACGATAAAGAGCTGAGAGTAAGTCAAATAGGACACAAGAGCCAGCCAAATCTGTTTGGTGGTCGCCTGTCCAAACTGAGAAGCCAGGGCGATATTGATCTGCAAAAGATAAAGCAAAATCATCAGAAGCCAGTTAAAGAGCATCAGCTGGACGATATAGATATTCTGAGCATCAAAAGCGAAAGGAATCCGCACATCCGGTACAAAGAGCTGGGTAATCATCGCCGCTACATTGGCAAAGAAAACCAAGTCAGATAAGACAATCGCCAAATTAAACCAGAAGAAGATACAAGAATAATTGAACACTTCCAGTTTCACGCGCCAGTTACCGCCACTAAAAAGATGTTTGAAGTTGGCAAGAACTACCTCGTAATTCCCCTTAGCCCAGCGCTTACGCTGCATGTAGTAGGACTTGAGGGTTTCTGGCTCTTGTTGGAAGGCCTCTGAGTTATAAGCCAAAGCAATCAGCTTGCCGCTCTGCATAATCTTAAAGGAAATTTCCGTATCCTCTGTCAAGGCACCATTTTTCCAACCACCGATACTCTTAACAAACTCAGTGTTAATCAAGAAGTTCGTACCTGGAATCCGTCCAATCTTAAAGAGATGCCACATACCTACGTGGTAAACACGCTGAGTTACAACGATTTCTTGGTTGATACAGCGGGTCAGGAAGTTCTGGTTGGCATTGCGGGTCTTGTTGCGTCCGAAAGAAGCAACGTGGCGTTCTGGATCTTCCAAAACTTTCTTGACTAGGAAGTAAAGAGCATTCTTTTCTGGCATGGCATCTGCATCATAGACACAGATATATTCACCCTTGGCCATCTTCAGGGCATCATTCAGCACCCCTGCCTTACCTCCCGTACCTGTACGGTCTGTAATTGTAATATTGCGTCCAGCGTACTCAGGCATAGCCTGAACTTTCAGCATTTCTTGATAAGTGTCATCCGAACAGTTGTCCGCAAAGAGCAGAACTTCCACTCGGTCATGAGGATAGTCCAAGTCCAGAATGGCCTTAGTTGTCTGAGCAATAACCACATCTTCATTGTGGGCTGGGACAACGACTGTAACCATAGGATAATGTTCCAATGGGCTGGTATCCACGTTGAAGTCACTGCGTTTCATCCAGAAATGCACGGAAGAGCATAGAATAACCAAGGCCCAAGCCAGAGACATCCAGATGGAGAACAGAGTGACAATCATAATAAGTTGACTAATCATGACGAGTCACCGCCCTAAAATTTTTATTGACCCGATTGTAAATAACCAGATAATAAATGAAGAGGACCAAAAAGCTAATAGCAAAAAAGATACTTAGCACCATAGAGATGATAAAAAATACTTCTGTTAAAGACATGTGTTTACCTCCTAGTATTCTACGATAATGTCGGTTTCAAGCTGACGCTCCAGATTGCTCAAAGCGTCATCGAAATTATGGAATTTGTCAATATTTTGAGCGTTCAGTTTTAAACTGCCGGACTGAAACTGAATTTTTTGATCAGTTTTCTTATTCTCAAAGTGCATCATCGTTAAATCATCACGCACTTTCTCTTGGAAATATTCCTTGACTTCCTGATCCAGATCTTCTACCAGAACGAGAAAGTTACCATTGGATACATAGTAAACAGTTTCTACATTCTGGAAGTCCCAGTTAAGCAGTCGTAAAATTCTCTTGAGCATCCGCTTGTACTCCCGAGAGTGAATTTGATAAAAATGATGATTGTGCGCCCAATGGACCAACAAGGCCTGAAAGGCTGGAGCTTGTTTCTGATTTACTTTCTGAACCATTTCTTCATAGGCCTCAGCAGCATCTTCGCTATCATCCTGCACTAATCCCAAGCGCTGATGAAGATAGAAATTCACTCGACTGGTCAGCCAAGCGCTGACAGGGAAGACATAAAGCAAGAAGAGAACTTGATTGTCCGGTAGGTAGGTTACATCAAAGAGCAAGATCAGAGTTGCGATAACCACACCCAGAATCATAGCCCATGTCACCAAGAGATCAGATAGGACAAAAACACTAAAAATACCTAATAAAATCAGCGCGATTCCGATATAAAATATGTTAGCTGCAAAATTCCAACTGTAGAAAAGAATTAGTCCAATTGTCAGTACAAAGACTGCTAATGATTTTTCTAGTCCTTTTTTCCTAAACATTTTTTACTCCTGTCTTAAATTCTTCTGGTCTAGCCGTTTGCTTAAAATAGTGGGCAATAGCTTGAGCAATCCGCTCAGAAGCCTTACCGTCACCATACGGATTGCTGGCTTGGGCCATTTTCTGATAGAGTGACTCATCTGTCAGCAAGGCTTCCATCGCCTCTGCTACTGCTTGAGTTTCTGTACCTACCAGCTTCAAGGTGCCGGCTTCAACTCCTTCTGGTCTCTCTGTTGTATCACGAAGTACCAGTACAGGCTTACCTAAGGAAGGTGCTTCTTCCTGTACTCCGCCTGAGTCTGACATAATGAAGTAGCTTTTAGCTGCGATATTATGGAAATCCAACACATCTAAAGGCTCAATCAGATGAATTTTCTCATTGTCACTCAGAATTTCTCTAGCCGCTTCCTGAACCGCTGGACTCAGGTGAACGGGATAGACAATTTCCACATCATCATGGGCATCTACAATCTGTCGTAGAGTTCGAAAGACCCTTCTCATCGGCTCACCTTGATTTTCCCGGCGATGCATGGTCACTAAAATCATCTTGCGAGCTGGATTAATACGGTCAAGAACCTCGTGCTGATAATCAGCCTGGACGGTCAGCTTGAGAGCGTCGATAGCTGTATTCCCTGTCACAAAAACTGTTTCTGCTGGATGGTTTTCCTTGAGCAAGTTAGCCTTACTCTGATCCGTTGGGGCAAAATACAAGTCTGTCAAAGAGTCGGTCATCTGACGATTCATCTCTTCTGGGAATGGAGAGTATTTATTCCAAGT
This sequence comes from Streptococcus sp. AS14, assembly GCF_000286495.1. Lineage (NCBI taxonomy): Bacteria > Bacillati > Bacillota > Bacilli > Lactobacillales > Streptococcaceae > Streptococcus > Streptococcus sp. AS14. Next base: position 37,014 of record NZ_ALKI01000012.1, on the reverse strand, counting down.
CCGCAAACCAGCTTCCACGTGGCCGATACGAACTTGATTATAAAACGCTGCAAGACTAGCTGCAAAGGTCGTTGTCGTATCACCGTGCACCAGCATAATATCTGGCTTGTTTTCCTTTAAGATATCATCTAGCTTATGCAGGATCTTGACAGTAATATCTGTCAGGGTTTGATTCTTCCCCATAATATCCAAATCATAATCAGGCTTAATCTTAAAAGTTTCAAGTACCTGATCCAGCATCTGACGATGCTGAGCAGTCACAACTGTTGTTGTCTCAAACAAGTCTGCCTGCTTCTTCAGTTCAATAACCAGTGGAGCCATCTTAATTGCTTCTGGACGAGTTCCAAAAACAACCATTACCTTAATTTTCTTCATTTTTCCTCACCAAAAATCAACATTGTTATATTAACTTTTTACTAAAAAATGTTTGTTTTAAGTAACCTTAGTTATTTTACCATCAAGCGTTTCAATAATCAAAGCATGAACTATTATTTTATACTTTCTTAATAGTAATTTACATGTTGGTAACTTATTTAAGATTATTTTAATTTTCTTAACTTAACTGTAACTTAAAATTGCTGAAATTTTTCGGTTTTCTCAAAAAAATAAATAAAAAGGAAAGAACTTATAGGCTTAAAGTCCTATTTTATGCAGAATTTTGTGCTTTTTACCTATATTTTTTAATCTTTATTCATTGTAATAAAATATTATTCTATTTGTAATCTAATTGTTTTCTATTCTTTATATTTCAAAATCCTCCCTTCATGAATGAGCTAGCTGGATAAATGCCAGCTATCGTTCTCTATAACCTCCGACCACTACCATTAAAACCAATCTCCTCTTTTTTAAAATTTCAAATCTCCCCCTCCTACTATTTTAGGATTTTTAAAATAGTATAACCTAGCGCTATCATACTACAAAAAACCAGCTACTTCCCTGATTAAAAATAAATATGGCATCTCGCATCATAGAAAAACTGAAATAGGAAATCTTGACTGTTTCTTCTATAGTTGTTTATCCATAAAGGAGAACTTAAAAACAACTTTCTAAGTATATTATAGGATAATATTTAGTGGCGAGCAAGAAATTATCGGCTGCAACAAAAAATCCCTCCCGAAAATCGGGAGGGAAAGTTCTTTATTTAAGAACAATATTTTCTTCAGTTTCAAATCCACCTGGCAGTTCTGTCACTTCGTCGATAATTTCAACTTCATTGACAGCCTGAGGCTCCAGATTGCGGTAGCGGGCCATACCTGTACCGGCCGGGATAATCTTACCGATGATAACATTTTCCTTAAGGCCAAGGAGATGATCTTTCTTACCACGGATAGCAGCATCTGTCAGGACACGAGTTGTTTCCTGGAAGGAAGCTGCAGACAAGAAGCTGTTAGTTTCAAGGGAAGCTTTGGTGATTCCCATGAGGACTGGACGAGCTGTCGCAGGTACACCGCCTGAGATAACGACATCACGGTTAGCATCTGTAAAGTCTGTGATATCCATGAGAGTTCCCATGAGGAGATCTGTGTCACCTGGATCCATGACGCGCACCTTGCGAATCATCTGGCGAACCATTACCTCGATGTGTTTGTCACCGATTTCTACCCCTTGGCTGCGGTAAACTTTTTGTACTTCAGCAAGCAAGTAAGTTTCAACAGACAAGACATCGCGGACAGCCAGCAAGTGCTTAGGCTGGATAGAACCTTCAGTCAAGGCAGCACCACGAGAAACTTGGTCACCCACTTCAACCTTCATGCGGGCTGTAAATGGTACCACATACTCACCTTCGCCAGTTTGGCCTTTAACAAAGACCTTCTTGGTACGAGTAGATGCATCTTCTTCGATAGCAGTAACTTCACCCTTGACTTCAGTGATGATCGCTTCCCCTTTCGGATTGCGAGCTTCAAAGATTTCTTGGACACGAGGAAGACCTTGTGTGATATCGGTATTAGAGGCAACACCACCCGTGTGGAAGGTCCGCATGGTCAGCTGTGTACCAGGCTCCCCGATAGATTGAGCAGCGATTGTTCCGACTGCTTCACCGACTTCAACCGCATCACCCGTCGCCAAGTTGATACCGTAACAATGACGGCAGACACCGTGGCGGGTGTTACATGTAAAGACTGAGCGGATTGTCACTTCTTCAACACCAGCATTGACGATTTCACGTGCCTTATCTTCTGTAATCAATTCATTTGGACCAATGATAACCGCACCAGTTTCTGGATGTTTAACCGTCTTCTTAGTGTAACGACCATTGAGACGCTCTTCCAGAGACTCGATCATTTCCTTGCCTTCTGTGATAGAAGTGATAAGAAGTCCACGATCTGTTCCACAGTCATCTTCACGGATAATCACATCTTGGGCAACGTCAACCAGACGACGAGTCAGGTAACCTGAGTCGGCAGTCTTAAGGGCCGTATCTGTCATACCCTTACGAGCACCGTGGGTAGAGAAGAACATTTCCAGAACGGACAGCCCTTCACGGAAGTTAGACAAGATTGGCAATTCCATGATACGTCCATTTGGCGCAGCCATCAGACCACGCATACCGGCAAGCTGTGAGAAGTTAGAGATGTTACCACGGGCTCCAGAGTCCATCATCATAACGATAGGGTTCTTCGGATCCTGGTTGGCAACCAGACGTTTTTCCAATTTCTCACGAGCTGCCCGCCACTCAGCAGTCACTGCATTGTAGCGTTCGTCATCAGTAATCATACCGCGACGGAATTGTTTAGTAATTTGTTCAACACGCTTGTGGGATTCTTCAATAATCTCAGCCTTGTCTTCGACAACTGGGATATCAGCGATACCCACTGTCAGACCAGCCAAGGTAGAATGGTGATAACCCAAGTTCTTCAAGCGGTCAAGAAGAGCAGATGTTTCTGTTGTACGGAAGCGTTTAAAGATTTCCGCAATGATATTACCAAGATTTTTCTTCTTAAATGGAACATTGATCTCAAGCTGTTCAATGACTTCCTTGATGTCTTGTCCAGATTCCAAGAAATACTTAGCTGGCACACCTTCTGTCAAGTTAGCATTAGTCGGCTCTTGCAGGTAAGGCAATTCCTCTGGCATAATTGCGTTAAAGAGAATTTTACCAACAGTTGTGATCAAAATCTTATGCTTCTGGTCTTCTGTCCAAGGCTTATTAAGACTGTCTGTTGCGATACCAACACGAGTATGCAAGTGAACATAGCCGTTGCGGAGGGCCATGACCGCCTCATCCATATCCTTGAAAATCATGCCTTCGCCTTCGCGGCCAGCCTCTTCCATGGTCAGGTAGTAGTTCCCCAAGACCATATCCTGAGACGGTGTTACAACTGGTTTACCATCTTTGGGATTCAAGATGTGCTCAGCAGCCAGCATGAGGATACGAGCTTCAGCTTGGGCTTCCTCCGACAATGGTACGTGGATGGCCATTTGGTCACCGTCAAAGTCGGCATTGTAGGCTTCACAGACCAATGGATGCAAACGAAGAGCTTTACCATCAATCAGAACTGGCTCAAAGGCCTGAATTCCCAAACGGTGAAGGGTCGGTGCGCGGTTAAGAAGCACTGGGTGTTCCTTGATCACTTCTTCCAGAATATCCCAGATACGCTCATCTCCACGCTCTACCAAGCGTTTGGCAGCTTTTACGTTCTGCACAATATCGCGGGCAACGATTTCCCGCATGACAAACGGCTTGAAGAGCTCAATCGCCATTTCACGCGGCACACCACATTGATACATTTTCAACGTAGGACCAACGGCGATAACGGAACGACCTGAGAAGTCAACCCGTTTACCCAGCAAGTTTTGACGGAAACGCCCTTGTTTTCCTTTGAGCATGTGGCTCAGAGACTTAAGTGGACGGCTGCCTGGTCCTGTGATTGGACGGCCACGACGACCATTATCAATCAAAGCGTCAACCGCTTCTTGAAGCATCCGCTTCTCATTTTGAACGATGATACCAGGGGCGTTGAGTTCCAGCAAACGAGCCAAACGGTTGTTCCGGTTGATAACACGGCGATAGAGATCATTGAGGTCAGATGCCGCAAAACGACCACCATCCAACTGAACCATTGGACGCAAATCTGGCGGAATAACCGGCAGGATGTTGAGGACCATCCATTCTGGCTTATTGCCAGACTTGTAGAAGGCATCCAAGACATCCAAGCGACGGACAGCCTTGATCCGTTTTTGACCTGAAGCAGTCTTCAATTCTTCTTTGAGGACAGCAATCTCAGCTTCCAAGTCCACTTGTTTCAAGAGGTCTTGAATAGCTTCTGCTCCCATTTTGGCTACAAATGAGCCTGCGCCGTACTCGCGTAAACGCTCACGATACTCACGCTCCGTCATGATGGACTTATGCTCTAGCGGTGTATCCTTAGGATCAATCACCACATAAGCCGCAAAATAAATGACTTCTTCCAAGGCACGTGGGCTCATATCCAAAGTGAGCCCCATGCGGCTTGGAATTCCTTTAAAGTACCAAATATGTGAAACAGGAGCCTTCAGTTCGATGTGACCCATGCGCTCACGGCGAACCTTGGCGCGGGTTACTTCAACGCCACAACGGTCACAGACAATTCCTTTGTAACGAATCCGTTTGTACTTACCACAGGCACATTCCCAGTCCTTTGTTGGACCGAAGATCACTTCGTCAAAAAGGCCTTCGCGTTCTGGTTTCAGGGTTCGGTAATTGATTGTTTCAGGTTTCTTCACTTCCCCATAAGACCATGAACGGACCTTGTTAGGAGAAGCTAGGGTGATTTGCATACTTTTAAAACGATTTACATCAACCACTATTTCTTACCTTTCTTCATTTTCTAATCAGTGTGTATTCTTATTCTTTTCCTTCAGCCTCAAAAGCTGCTTTCGCTTCTTGAGCTGCTTTTTCACGCGCTTTTTCAAGATCATCAACGTGAATCACGTCATCATCCTCACCTTCGTCTAGATCACGCAGTTCTACTTCATTGTCATCTTCATCGAGAACGCGCATGTCCAGACCAAGAGATTGTAATTCTTTGACAAGAACGCGGAAGGATTCTGGCACACCTGGTTTTGGAATTGGTTTCCCTTTGGTAATAGCTTCATAAGCCTTCAAACGTCCGTTGACATCATCTGACTTGTAAGTCAGGATTTCTTGCAGAACGTTAGAAGCACCGTAAGCTTCCAAGGCCCAAACTTCCATCTCACCAAAACGTTGTCCACCAAACTGAGCTTTACCTCCGAGCGGCTGTTGGGTAACCATTGAGTAAGGACCCACTGAGCGGGCATGGAGTTTGTCATCTACCATGTGGTGGAGCTTGATCATGTACATGACACCGACAGATACACGGTTGTCAAATGGCTCACCGGTACGTCCATCGTAGAGAATGGTTTTAGCATCACTATCCATACCAGCTTCGCGCACTGTATCCCAGAGATCTTCTGAGCTTGCTCCATCAAAGACTGGTGTCGCAATATGGATGCCCAAGTTACGCGCTGCCATACCAAGGTGGAGCTCCATAACCTGACCAATGTTCATACGAGATGGTACCCCGAGTGGGTTCAACATGATATCAACTGGTGTTCCGTCTGGCAAGTAAGGCATGTCTTCCACAGGAACGATACGGGATACAACCCCCTTGTTTCCGTGACGACCGGCCATCTTATCTCCGACCTTGATCTTACGTTTTTGAGCGATGTAGACGCGAACCAGCATATTAACACCAGATTGCAGCTCATCACCATTAGCACGGGTAAAGATCTTCACGTCACGAACCACTCCGTCGGCACCGTGTGGCACACGCAGAGAGGTATCGCGGACTTCACGAGACTTGTCTCCGAAGATAGCGTGCAAGAGACGTTCCTCAGCAGAAAGGTCTTTTTCACCCTTAGGGGTAACTTTACCTACTAAGATGTCGCCTTCCTTGACTTCCGCCCCAATGCGGATAATCCCCATTTCGTCCAGATTGCGTAGGGCATCTTCCCCTACGTTTGGAATTTCGCGGGTAATTTCTTCTGGGCCAAGCTTGGTGTCACGAGTTTCTGACTCGTATTCTTCCAAGTGAACAGAGGTGTAGACATCGTCTTTCACCAGACGCTCACTCATGATAACCGCATCCTCGAAGTTGTAACCTTCCCATGTCATGTAGGCAACGATTGGGTTTTGTCCCAGGGCCATTTCTCCATTTTCCATAGAAGGTCCGTCAGCGATAAAGTCGCCTTTTTCAACGACATCGCCAACTTTTACCAAGGTACGTTGGTTGTAAGCAGTTCCTGAGTTCGAACGGCGGAATTTTTGAATTTGGTAAACGTCAAGTGACCCATCTTCGCGGCGGACTTCAACCTTCTCGGCATCCGCATAGGTAACCTTACCATCATGCTGGGCAATAACCGCTGCACCAGAGTCGTGGGCAGCTTGGTATTCCATACCAGTACCAACATAAGGTGCTTTTGGATCGATCAAAGGCACAGCCTGACGCTGCATGTTGGCACCCATGAGAGCACGGTTGGAGTCGTCATTTTCCAAGAAAGGAATACATGCTGTCGCTACGGCAACTACCTGCTTAGGCGATACATCCATGTAGTCTACTTGGTCTGATGGAAATTCTTGGTTATTACCTTGGTGGCGTCCCATAACGATAGGCTCAGCAAAGCCGCCTTTTTCATTCAGCTTAGAGTTGGCCTGCGCTACGATAAATTCATCTTCCTCATCAGCTGTCAGCCAAACGATTTCGTTGGTTACTACGCCAGCTTCACGGTCTACCTTACGGTAAGGTGTTTGAATAAAGCCGTATTTGTTAAGGTGTCCATAAGAAGACAAGTTATTGATCAAACCAATGTTTGGTCCTTCAGGCGTTTCAATCGGACACATGCGACCGTAGTGAGTATAGTGCACGTCCCGCACTTCATAGCCAGCACGGTCACGTGTCAAACCACCAGGTCCCAAGGCAGACAGACGACGCTTGTGAGAAAGCTCAGACAGTGGATTGTGTTGGTCCATGAACTGTGACAACTGTGAAGAACCAAAGAATTCTTTAATGGCTGCAGTTACTGGACGAATATTGATGATTTGTTGCGGTGTGAGAACTTCATTATCCTGAACAGACATCCGTTCGCGAACATTACGCTCCATCCGAGAAAGTCCAAGACGGACTTGGTTAGCCAAAAGCTCACCAACCGCACGAATACGACGGTTCCCTAAGTGGTCAATATCATCTACACGACCGATGCCTTCAGCTAAGTTGAGGAAGTAGCTCATCTCAGCCAAAATATCAGCTGGTGTTACAATCCGAACCTTGTCAGAAGGATTTGCGTTACCAATGATGGTCACAACGCGGTCTGGATCAGTCGGAGCCACTACCTTGAACTTCTGCAATTCTACAGGATCTGTCAAGACAGCTGAGTCGTTTGGAATATAAGTGATTTTGTTCAAACCATTGTCCAACTGCTCTGCAATGCTGTCAATGACACTGCGGGTCATAACTGTACCAGCTTCAACAAGGATTTCCCCTGTTTCAGCATCTACCAATGGCTCAGCAATGGTTTGGTTCAGCAAGCGTGTCTTGACATTGAGTTTCTTATTAATCTTGTACCGACCAACCGCTGCCAAGTCATAACGATGCGGATCAAAGAAACGCGCTTCAAGAAGGGAACGAGAACTTTCAGCCGTCTTAGGCTCACCTGGACGAAGACGCTCATAGATTTCTTTCAGAGCTTCATCTGTACGGGAGTCCATTGGGTTCTTGTGGATATCTTTTTCAATGGTATTGCGCACCAAGTCGCTGTCACCAAAGATGTCCAAGATCTCATCATCACCTGAGAAACCAAGCGCACGCACCAGAGTGGTAAATGGAATCTTCCGTGTCCGGTCAATACGAGTGTAGGCAATGTCTTTTGAGTCTGTTTCCAACTCTAACCAAGCTCCGCGGTTAGGAATAACCGTTGAACCGTAGCCAACTTTTCCGTTTTTGTCAACTTTATCGTTAAAGTAAACCCCTGGGGAACGCACCAACTGGGATACGATAATCCGCTCACCACCATTGATGATGAAGGTTCCCATTTCAGTCATGATTGGGAAATCACCAAAGAAGACTTCCTGAGTCTTGATTTCACCAGTTTCCTTGTTAATCAGACGGAAAGTCACAAAAATTGGCGCTGAGTAGCTGGCATCGTGGATACGTGCTTCTTCCAGCGTATATTTAGGCTCACGGATTTCATAACCGACAAATTCCAATTCCATGGTGTCGGTAAAGTTTGAAATAGGAAGTACATCTTTAAAGACTTCCTTCAGACCATGATCCAAGAAATCTTGGAACGAATCCGTTTGGATTTCAATCAAATTTGGTAAATCAAGAACTTCCTTAATTCTTGAAAAACTACGACGGGTACGGTGTTTACCGTATCGAACTTCATGTCCTGCCAAGTTTTTACTCCTTTATGATAAGATACTAAGCCCTTGATAAAGCGAGAAGAAGCATATCTTTACCTCACGCTTTTTAGAGCGAGTTCTGTGAAATGTTTTCAGAGAAAAATCCTCTGTCATTTACAACGCTGCAAAACAGCCACAATCAGTCCCTTTTGTTTAATTTTCAGAAAAATTAAATTATGATTACATAACCCGTTTTTCCTAAAAATAGGCACAAAAAGAGCAGCTAAATCTGACTTATTCAAGTTTGATTTAACTGCTGTAAGCTTCTATTTGGACAATATTTCAAATAAAGCACACGACAAATTATTGTTATCATTATACCTTATTTAGCTAGAAATTGCAAGGATTTCATCCGCTTTCTGAAAAGTTAAAACTGTTCTTGATGCGCTAGTTTCCTTGCCGGTTATTGTTGGAATTGGAGCTGGAATTAGAATTAGAGGTAGAACCGCCCAGAATAGCTGACCAAGCCTTCTGATAATCCGCATCTGATGCCCCAATACCAAAGCGATAGGTCGTGGTCGGAGCACCATTTTTAGCCCAATAGCTAGGCACTGTCGGACCGCTGAGATTAACAGAGCGGCCGTTTACCGTTACTGTACCTGGCTTTTCCCCTGTAGACTTGAGTACATCAGACTTAATCACACTCGGATCAAGAGTGAACTTATCACCAACACCCCAGGCATTTGGATCTGCCTGATAGATAGCATCTGCCATATAGGCCATGTAGGAAGCGTTATTGTTATAACCAGTCAACGCCGCCATAGAGCTATTATCATCATGACCAATCCAGCCTCCCAAAGTCATTTTAGGAGTAGAAAGCATCAGCCACATATCACCGTTGGTGTTGGTCGTTCCAGTCTTACCAATCCAATCGGCTCCAGCCAAGGTTCCATTGACCTGACTGATTCTGGATTTATAGGTCGTAGTAGCTCCAGAATTGATAACTCCCCGCATGAGCTCCTGCATAATCGTAGCAGCTGCTGGACTGTAAATCTGAACAGGATTGGCCTTATGCTGGTAAATCACCTTGCCGTCTCGGTCTGTGATTTTTTCAACCATGTATTTTTTTTGGTAGGTTCCATTATTAGCCAAGGTTTGGAAACCATTGGTATGTTGAGCTACAGATACTTCAATTCCCCCGCCCATTGGGAGACTCTCAATGCTGTAGTCATCAATGTAATAGCCCATTTTTTCCATATAGCCACGGACATTGACACCTTTTTCGCGTAATCCGCGGTAAGTCCAATATGCCGGGATATTCCAAGAAGTATTGAGAGCTTCTTGCAGGTCCATCATGGCTGTACCACGGCTGTCCACGTGCATGATTGGGTCACCGCTTGAAAAGTTAGTTGGATAATTGGAAAGAACGCTGGCGCTGCCCATCAGGCCTTGGTCAATAGCAATCCCATAAGCCAAAATCGGCTTAATAGTCGAACCCGGTGAGCGTTCCGTATCAAAGGCGTGATTGTTCTGATTAGAAGCATAATCTCTGCCTCCGACAAAGCCAATCACAGCACCGGTTTTGTTGTCCAAGAGGACATTTCCCACTTCAATTGCACCAGTTCCGTCATCCAAGACGCCGCCATAGTTGGCTACTGCATTTTGCATAGCAGTGTGGATGTTCTTGTTAATCGTGGTGGTGACAGTATAGCCGCCATCGCTCAGTTCCTTAGCGGCCAATTCCTTGTAGGCTTTGACAGTGTCATTGTTTTTCAGCTCTTGCTGAGAAACATTATCCCGCTGAATCAAGTACTCGTACATGGTCTGCTGAGCTTCTTCAATCGCTGTGTAATAAAGGTAGCCATGCGAAGATTTTTCCGAGCTTTCAGAAGGCTTGAAATCCTTGGTCAAGTCGTAGTCCTTGTACTCCTTGTACTCTTTCTCGCTTAGATGGCCCGTCCGGTACATATTATAGAGCACATCCTTGGCACGTTCCAAGCCCAGAGCCATATCCCCTTCACTCTTGAGACTGCCATCCGCTGCATAAGGCGAATAAACAATCGGGCTCTGTGGCAAGCCGGCAATAAAAGCAGACTGGGGCACAGTCAAATCCTTAGCAGAAACACCAAAAATCCCTTGAGCAGCTTCTTCCACACCAGCGATATTCTGCCCCTTATTGTTACGCCCAAAAGGCGAAACGTTCAAGTAGGTGGTCAAAATATCATCCTTGGACATGTAGCGCTCCAAAGCCAGCGCATCGACAATCTCCGCCGCTTTCCGCTTGAAGGTCGGCGCATCGCCCACCACCTGCTGCTTGATTAGCTGCTGGGTAATGGTTGAACCCCCGCTGGACGAGCCAACTCCGACAACAGAGCCGAGCGTAGCCCGAAGCACAGCTTTAGGCACCACTCCGTTATGCGTTTCAAAATTCTCATCCTCTGTAGCGATAACGGCTTTTTTTACATTTTCAGAAATGGCGTCACTCTTAACCGGGATGCGGAGCAAATCATTATCCACTTCTGCAATCAAGCTACCATCAGCATAGGTAAGCTTAGAAATCCCAGAGATATTATTCACCTGCTTGACCAGCTCTTCTTGCTTGGGCACTTCAACCTTACTGAATAGACTAGCTGCATAGCCTATCCCGATCCCAGCACCAATTACGCCACCGAAGAAGATAAACACAAAAGCCATATTCATCAGAAGCTTAAAAGTCCGCAAGAAAACAGCAAAAACATCACCGATAGACCAGCCGTTGTTGCTACTGCCGATTTTCTTGCTCCATTCTGGAAGATGTATTTTTTTGATAAAATGCTGGGCTTTTTCCCAGAACTCTTTTAATTTTTCTATTAATTGTTCCAAGTTTGATTCTCCTTGTTATCTTCCCATTATACCAAATATCTATGATTTATTTCAAGGAAACATTGCTATTTAAAAGCTTTATGATACAATAGAGTAACATAAATTTAAAATATAGTTAAGCCAATTTCTTGGCTTTTAGAATAGGAGAGACATGATGCACATTTTTGATGAGCTAAAAGAACGTGGCTTGGTATTCCAAACCACTGATGAAGCAGCTTTACGCAAAGCCTTAGAAGAAGGACAAGTCTCTTATTATAGTGGATACGATCCGACAGCTGACAGCCTGCACCTAGGCCACTTGGTAGCCATTCTGACCAGCCGCCGCCTGCAACTAGCCGGACACAAACCCTACGCTCTGGTCGGAGGAGCGACTGGATTGATTGGCGATCCATCCTTTAAGGATGCAGAACGCAGTCTCCAAACCAAGGAAACCGTGGAAGGCTGGGTGAAATCTATCCAAGATCAGCTTTCTCGCTTTCTGGACTTTGAAAAGGGTGATAATAAGGCCGAAATGGTCAACAACTATGACTGGTTTAGCAGCATCAGCTTTATCGACTTCCTGCGTGACGTCGGCAAATACTTCACTGTCAACTACATGATGAGTAAAGATTCCGTCAAGAGCCGGATTGAGACAGGGATTTCCTATACAGAATTCGCCTACCAGATCATGCAAGGATATGACTTTTATATCCTCAATCAAAACCACGGCGTAACCCTGCAAATCGGTGGTTCTGACCAATGGGGCAATATGACAGCAGGTACAGAACTCCTGCGCCGCAAAGCTGACAAGACTGGCCATGTGATAACCGTTCCGCTCATTACCGACGCTACTGGCAAAAAATTCGGCAAGTCAGAAGGCAATGCTGTCTGGCTCAATCCTGACAAGACTTCTCCTTATGAAATGTATCAATTCTGGATGAATGTCATGGACGCAGACGCTATCCGCTTCCTGAAAATCTTCACCTTCCTATCCTTGGATGAAATCGAAGAGATTCGCCAACAGTTTGAAGCAGCACCACATGAACGCTTGGCGCAGAAAGTCCTAGCTCGCGAAGTGGTCAGTCTGGTTCACGGTCAAGAAGCATATCAAGAAGCTCTCAACATCACTGAGCAACTCTTTGCTGGAAATATCAAAAATTTGTCCGTCAAGGAACTCAAACAAGGTTTGCGCGGTGTGCCTAACTATCAGGTCCAAGCAGAAGACAACCTTAATATTGTAGAACTGCTTGTGACAGCCGGCGTGGTAAACTCAAAACGGCAAGCCCGCGAGGATGTCCAAAACGGTGCTATCTACCTCAATGGCGAGCGCATCCAAGATTTAGACTATGTCCTTAGCGCCTCAGATAAATTGGAAGACGAGCTGACAGTTATCCGCCGCGGTAAGAAGAAATACTTTGTCCTGACCTACTAAAGATAAAAATCCGATTACCTGAATCGGATTTTTCTATGTCTTACCAAAAAGAAGTCATTCAGCTATATAAAAACAATAGAAAGAGAGCGACTATGAAACCAAAACTTGCCCGCTTTGCCCAAGCTCCAGCCCTGGCCTGTCCACTCTGCCAGCAAAGCTTGGCTATGGAAGAAAACAGCCTCAAGTGCGCCAATCGCCATTCCTACGACATCGCAAAATTCGGCTATGTCAATCTAGCTCCTCGGGCTAAACAAGCTAAAGACTATGACAAAACAAGCTTTCAAAATAGGCAAGTCATCTTGGAAGCCGGCTTTTATCAGCATGTCCTAGACGAGTTGCAGGATCTGCTGCAGGCCCTGCCTGAAGAACAGACCATTCTAGACGTCGCTTGCGGAGAGGGCTACTATGCTCGAAAAATTCAGGAAAAATTCCCCAACAAAGAAATTTACGCTTTTGATTTATCCAAAGATTCTATCCAACTAGCCGCCAAAAGCGATCAGAGCCTGGCTGTAAAATGGTTCGTCGGGGATTTGGCACACTTGCCCGTTCAGGATCAAAGCATGGATGTCTTGCTGGACATCTTCTCACCAGCTAACTATCATGAATTTCAACGAGTATTGAAAAAAGAGGGGCTTATCATTAAAGTCATCCCAACAGAAAATCATCTGAAAGAAATTCGCCAAAAAGTTGCTCAATATCTGGACAAGAAAGATTATTCTAATCAAGATATCATCCAGCATTTCCAGAAACACTTTACCATCCTATCTAGAAAGACCGTAGAATCAACCCATACTCTGCATTCTGAGGAGAAAACTGCCCTGCTGCAGATGACTCCTTTACTCTTTCATGTTGAAAAAAATCTAATCAATTGGGAGCAGCTTACACATGCCACCATTTCAGCTGAGATTCTTATCGGAAAACTAAAACAAGAAAAAATCTAATCACCTTTTAGTAAAAAATGATGTTATAACAGCCATTTTAAAAACGCAGACAGGACTGTCTGCGTTCTTTGTTTATCAACTGATTAATAGACTGTCTTCTCTGTCTCTGGATCAAAGAAGTGTGCTTTATTGAGGTCAAAACCTAGGTCAATACCCGCACCAGTTTCTAGGTAATCCCGTGAATCCACACGCGCTACAAACTCACTAGAACCCACTTGGCAGTAGAGATGAGACTCTGCTCCCAGAAATTCTGAAACAGAAATCTTAGCATGCACAACTGAATTCGGGAAAGTTTCCAAGAAAGCAGCTTCCGCATTGATATCTTCCGGACGAATACCGAAGATCAGTTCCTTGCCCTCGTAACCTTTCTCCCGCAGAACCTTGAGAGCTCCTTCTGGCACAGTCAAGCGCAGCCCTTCTGCGACAATCTCATTCCCATCAAGCTTAACTGGGATGAAGTTCATAGCTGGGCTGCCAATGAAGCCGGCAACGAATTTATTAACTGGGTTGTTATACACTTCCTGCGGTGTACCAATCTGTTCCACTCGTCCAATCGTTCCAGTTCCAGCAGGATTCTTAGTCGCTGACATGATAACGATACGATCCGCCAAGGTCATAGCTTCAGTCTGGTCATGGGTAACATAGATAGTTGTTGCCCCAATACGACGGTGAATCTTGGCAATCTCCGCCCGCATAGAAACACGCAGCTTAGCATCCAAGTTAGACAGAGGCTCATCCATAAGGAAAACCTTTGCATCCCGAACGATTGCGCGTCCCATTGCTACCCGCTGACGCTGACCACCAGACAAATCAGCTGGCTTACGCTGCAAAAATTCCTTCAAGCCCAGGATTTCTGCTGCTTCGTTGACCCGTTTGTCAATATCTTCCTTGCTGTACTTGCGCAGCTTGAGACCAAAAGCCATGTTGTCGTAGACAGTCATGTGCGGATAAAGGGCATAGTTCTGGAAAACCATGGCGATGTCGCGGTCTTTTGGCGCTACATCATTGACCACTGTACCGTCAATAGAGGCAGTTCCTTCAGTGATGTCTTCAAGACCCGCAATCATACGCAGCGTAGTTGATTTTCCGCAACCAGAAGGACCGACAAAGACGATAAATTCCTTGTCCTTGATATCTAGATTGAAGTCTTCCACTGAGTAGTGGTCGCTGTTGGGATATTTTTTATAGATATTTTTCAGATTTAATTCGACCATAATAAGCCCCTTCTTTTGAATAAAAATATTTTCTTTCAAGCTCTCGTTTGCAAAGCGCTTTCACATTGTCCATTATATCGTTTTTTTTTGACTTTTTCAAGCACTTTTAGTAAAACGTTTGCATAATTTTTGAAAATTTTCTCCATCAGAAAAGAGACCACTTGGTCTCTTTAAAACTTATTCTTCTTTTTTTCTACTACGGAATGACAATCCAGCTGCGCCTAAAGCGCTGATAACTCCTGCAACTGTGAGAAGAGCATTAGAAGCTTGACCCGTATGCGGCAAGACTGACGCACCACTCTTACTTTCCTTGTTTTTAAGCTGATCTAGCTGGGTGACCTTAGCTAATGAAGACTGCTCTTGTACTGATTTGGCCCCATCAACTGCTGGCAAAATACCGCTAGTTACTTGGTAAGCAGGTAAAGCATCAGCTACTGCCGCGTCAGCAGCATTGACACCGCCGGTAAATTCCGGAAGAGCCGTCATTTGAGGAGCGCTGTCTGGATGTGCGCTCCTGACTGATGGCTGAACGCCAGCATCATAGGCATTATTTTCTGTCACAGTTGGATCAGAATCATTGACGCCTCCAGTAAATTCAGGCCGTGTTACTGTTGCCGCTTCTGAATCACTAACATTGCCACTGAATTCTGGCTGTGCAGACGCCTGCGGAGCTGTATCAGGATGAGTTCCAACTTCATGGCTAGACAAATCATATTCCGACGCCGTTGCTATTGCCGGTTCAGAGTCGCTAACTCCTCCACTAAATTCTTGCCTAGCTTCCTGTGGTGAATCACTTGGAATAGAAGAAGCTGTCTCAGCTTTAGCAGCATTCTTGACAATCGCTTCTAGAGTTTCAAGAGCCTTTGTCTGCTCAGCAGCGATCTGTTCCTGCAGCTTCTCTGCTTTTTCAGCACTGTCTACACTATCATCTAGCTGCGCAATCGCATCTGTCACCGTCTTTAATACTGATCGAATCTTTTCTTTAGCTTGCTTTTTATCGAGTTCTGAAAGTGTTTGATGATGTTCAATTGCTTCAAGCTGTTTGCCGACTTCTTCTTCAAGCTCATCTAAAACCAAATCTTTGCCAACTGGATGAATCGTGTCCAAGCTAGCAATTCCAGCTTCCTCAATTCTCTCTAGTTCCTCTTCAGTATCAGCCTTTTCAAGCGCTCTTTTCGCATCTGCTAGAGTTGCTTCCGCTTCAGCTTTAGCTGTAGCCCGTTCTGCATCTGACAGATTCGGGTTGCTCCGTAAGTCTGCTAGCTTATCAGACAGAGCAAGATCTAGTTTCAGTCCAGTTGTAACTTTCAGCAAACCTTGCTTTTCTGCCGCTACCTGTTCTTGAATTTTTTCGGCATCATCAGGACTTTCAACCCAAGCATTATAAGCTGCAATTGCTTTTTGAGCTCTGACTGCTGCATCTTCAATTTTCTTTTTAGCTGCTGTTTTTTCCTCAGTAGAAAGACTTTGACTCTTCTCAACAGCCTCGATAGTAGCTGTTTTTTCTTCCTGAATTTCTTTTAAGAACTGCTCTTTGCCAATGGGGTGAATCTTAGCTAAGTGGGCTATGGCTGTTTCTTTTGCCCGGTCATAGACTTCCTGAGAATCTGCTCCTTCAATAGCCTTCTTGGCCGCTTCCACCACCTGCTCTATCTCGCCTCTGACTGCTTTCTTTTCTGCTTCTGAAAGATTAGGATTTGCTTCCAAGTCAGCTAACTTGGCAGCCAGAGTAAAATCTACGGTTGAACTTGCTATAAATTTGAAAAACTTATCTTCCTCGGTTACTGCCTGCTCTTGAATCACTTCCGCCTGCTCTGCTGTTGCTGCATTAACATCTAATTTCTGAATTGCATCCTCTGCTTCTGCAGCCTTCTTCCTTACAGACTCTTGGAAGCTTTTCTTTTGCTCCTCAGGCAGTAAATCGCTACTATCTACAAGTTTGTCAAACTCTGCTTTCCCATTTTGGATTTCATTTAGAAGTAAATCTTTGCCGACTGGATTGATAGAGTTGATGTCTGCCAATCCATCTTCTTTAGCTTGATCAATCCTTTCTTTATCCTCAGCTGCGGCAATTTCATTCTGAGCCTTTGCCGCTGTTTGATTGACTTCGTCCTTAGCTGCTGCAAGCTCCTCATCTGACAAATTCGGATTATTCCCAAGAACTGTCACTTTCTCAGCCAGAAATGTGCCTACTTCCTTGTTAGCAGCCTCCCTGACTGTTGTCAAATCCTGATTTACTGGCGATGCAGCGACTGGAGTCTCTACTGCATTTGCCACTGGCTACTCCTCATCAGCCGCCACTATACTGTGACCTAAAAACAGAGCACAAATAAGGACTGAACCAACACCTAAAACTGACTTCCGAATAGAATATCGCAAAACTTTTTCTGTTCTTTTCATTTTATTCTCCTCTGAACATATTTTATTATCCTGATCATTAATCCTGAATAAAAAGTCCAGTCAAACCTCCCATAAATCTTTCAGATTTGGTAATCTTTAAACTACACTTTCTATTTGACTTCTGATAAGATTTTTTATTATTTTATCATATTAACATTTTAAAACAAAACAATTATCGGCTTGATCTATGTACATTAATTGTAAAATTGTCCAGTTTTTAAATAGACACAATGTCCAAAAATCAAACTAAAATTTTTCCATTTAACAATGTGTAAACTTTTTTAGTAAAAATTCTGGGCTATTTTCTAGCTTATTTCAGACAGAAAAAGTAAAATGGTATAGGAGGGATAAAATTATGGCTCTTAATACACGAGATAGGATTTTGGATGCATTTTTTGAATTAGCAGATAAACAGCCAGACAGGCTGCGTTTTACCTTTACAGAAATCGCTAAAGAAGCCGGCTTGTCCAGACAAGCCATTTACAAACGACACTTTAATAACACTACTGAAATTATCGAATACATTCGCCAAGATATGGTAAAGCAAGCCTTTGCTCCCAACTGGAATAGCAACAAAGCTGAAGCGGACTTAGATCCTTTCACTTTTTTGGCTCAAACGATTCTTCCCGCTATTTATGAGCAACGCCAACGTATTAAAATATTATATACCAGTTCTGTCGATCCCCTGTGGAGCGATTTTATTACTGCCAGTTACAAGGACTGGATCGAGCAAAATCTAAATCTTGACCACCAAAAATTAGGTATTCCTGAAGACCTGGCCAATCAACTGCTGGCCGGCTGGATTAGTTCTCTTATCGAGAATTGGATCACTCAGGATGACCCCGTTCCTTGCAAGCAGTTTTCTAAGACATTTCTCAACCTTGTATCTTCACCCCTAACCAGCTTTGCTGCTTATGATAGTCCAGCTGGTCCTTCAAATAAAATTGTTATCGCATAACCAACTAGAAGAAAAACAGAGAAATGACAGAACCGGTCCTTGTAAGGGAAGACTGGTTTTTTAATATTTTTATTTTAAAAATAGCATAAAAATCTAGTTATCCGCATAAAAACTGGACTTATCACACTTTATCAAGGTCAAAACCACTCAATTTACTACTAATTTACTACTTATGAATGAGCTTTGATACGACGATTTATCCTTGAAAAGTGAAGATATAAAGATACTTCCAATAAAATTTGAATATTTAATAGGTAGACACTTCAAAAAATGAGGTGTCTATTTTTTTACCCGATTTTGAAAGGAAGTGAACTTATGAAAACAAAAAATCAAGAATCAAAAGGTCGTTCCCCACTCTTTAAGACCATCAAACATTCATTCAGCCAATAAAAAAGAAAGGATAGGTAAAAATATGGAACTTAAATTTGTGATTCCCAACATGGAAAAAACATTCGGCAATTTAGAATTTGCTGGCGAGGATAAAGTCGTTCAGCGAAGAATCAACGGACGGCTAACTGTCTTATCAAGAAGCTATAATCTCTATTCTGATGTTCAAAGAGCAGATGATATTGTGGTGGTGCTTCCTGCTGAAGCTGGCGAAAAACATTTCGGCTTTGAGGAACGTGTGAAGTTAGTCAATCCACGTATTACCGCAGAGGGCTACAAAATCGGCACTCGTGGTTTTACAAATTACCTTTTACATGCTGACGACATGATAAAAGAATAAAGAAAAACAGATACCAAAGGAAAAGAAACCTCGTGTCTACTATAAGGTCAATCCTCATAAAAAGGTTGTGATTGCCTTGTGGGTACTTTTAGGGCTTAGTTTCAGCTTTGCGATATTCAAGCACTTTACAGCTATAGATACTCATACTATTCACGAAACAACTATCATAGAAAAGGAATACGTTGATACTCATCATGTAGAAAATTTTGTAGAGAACTTTGCGAAAGTCTACTATTCATGGGAGCAATCCGATAAGTCCATTGATAATCGAATGGAAAGTCTAAAAGGCTATCTGACAGATGAACTTCAAGCTCTCAATGTTGATACAGTACGCAAAGATATTCCTGTATCGTCTTCTGTAAGAGGATTTCAGATATGGACGGTAGAGCCAACTGGCGACAATGAGTTTAATGTAACCTACAGTGTAGACCAGCTCATTACAGAGGGAGAAAATACAAAGACCGTCCACTCTGCTTATATAGTGAGTGTCTATGTAGATGGTTCTGGAAATATGGTACTGGTTAAGAATCCGACCATTACCAACATACCTAAGAAATCAAGTTATAAACCAAAAGCCATTGAAAGTGAGGGGACGGTTGATTCCATTACAACCAATGAAATCAATGAGTTTTTAACGACGTTCTTCAAGCTCTATCCTACAGCGACAGCCAGTGAACTTTCCTACTATGTGAATGACGGGATATTAAAACCAATCGGAAAAGAGTACATCTTTCAAGAACTGGTAAATCCTATTCACAATCGTAAGGATAATCAAGTCACGGTATCGCTGACAGTGGAGTATATCGACCAGCAGACCAAAGCAACGCAGGTATCTCAATTTGATTTGGTACTTGAAAAGAACGGGAGTAATTGGAAGATTATAGAATAACAAATATTGGTACATTATTACAGCTATTTTGTAATCACGTACTCTCTTTGATAAAAAATTGGAGATTCCTTTACAAATATGCTCTTACGTGCTATTATTTAAGTATCTATTTAAAAGGAGTTAATAAATATGCGGCAAGGTATTCTTAAATAAACTGTCAATTTGATAGTGGGAACAAATAATTGGATGTCCTTTTTTAGGAGGGCTTAGTTTTTTGTACCCAGTTTAAGAATACCTTTATCATGTGATTCTAAAGTATCCAGAGAATATCTGTATGCTTTGTATACCTATGGTTATGCATAAAAATCCCAGTGATAAAAGTATTTATCACTGGGATTTTTATGCCCTTTTGGGTTTTTGAATGGAGGAAAATCACATGAAAATTATTAATATTGGAGTTTTAGCTCATGTTGATGCAGGAAAAACTACCTTAACAGAAAGCTTATTATATAACAGTGGAGCGATTACAGAATTAGGAAGCGTGGACAAAGGTACAACGAGGACGGATAATACGCTTTTAGAACGTCAGAGAGGAATTACAATTCAGACAGGAATAACCTCTTTTCAGTGGGAAAATACGAAGGTGAACATCATAGACACGCCAGGACATATGGATTTCTTAGCAGAAGTATATCGTTCATTATCAGTTTTAGATGGGGCAATTCTACTGATTTCTGCAAAAGATGGCGTACAAGCACAAACTCGTATATTATTTCATGCACTTAGGAAAATGGGGATTCCCACAATCTTTTTTATCAATAAGATTGACCAAAATGGAATTGATTTATCAACGGTTTATCAGGATATTAAAGAGAAACTTTCTGCCGAAATTGTAATCAAACAGAAGGTAGAACTGTATCCTAATATGTGTGTGACGAACTTTACCGAATCTGAACAATGGGATACGGTAATAGAGGGAAACGATGACCTTTTAGAGAAATATATGTCCGGTAAATCATTAGAAGCATTGGAACTCGAACAAGAGGAAAGCATAAGATTTCAGAATTGTTCTCTGTTCCCTCTTTATCATGGAAGTGCAAAAAGTAATATAGGGATTGATAACCTTATAGAAGTTATTACTAATAAATTTTATTCATCAACACATCGAGGTCCGTCTGAACTTTGCGGAAATGTTTTCAAAATTGAATATACAAAAAAAAGACAACGTCTTGCATATATACGCCTTTATAGTGGAGTACTACATTTACGAGATTCGGTTAGAGTATCAGAAAAAGAAAAAATAAAAGTTACAGAAATGTATACTTCAATAAATGGTGAATTATGTAAGATTGATAGAGCTTATTCTGGAGAAATTGTTATTTTGCAAAATGAGTTTTTGAAGTTAAATAGTGTTCTTGGAGATACAAAACTATTGCCACAGAGAAAAAAGATTGAAAATCCGCACCCTCTACTACAAACAACTGTTGAACCGAGTAAACCTGAACAGAGAGAAATGTTGCTTGATGCCCTTTTGGAAATCTCAGATAGTGATCCGCTTCTACGATATTACGTGGATTCTACGACACATGAAATTATACTTTCTTTCTTAGGGAAAGTACAAATGGAAGTGATTAGTGCACTGTTGCAAGAAAAGTATCATGTGGAGATAGAACTAAAAGAGCCTACAGTCATTTATATGGAGAGACCGTTAAAAAATGCAGAATATACCATTCACATCGAAGTGCCGCCAAATCCTTTCTGGGCTTCCATTGGTTTATCTGTATCACCGCTTCCGTTGGGAAGTGGAATGCAGTATGAGAGCTCGGTTTCTCTTGGATACTTAAATCAATCATTTCAAAATGCAGTTATGGAAGGGATACGCTATGGTTGCGAACAAGGATTATATGGTTGGAATGTGACGGACTGTAAAATCTGTTTTAAGTATGGCTTATACTATAGCCCTGTTAGTACCCCAGCAGATTTTCGGATGCTTGCTCCTATTGTATTGGAACAAGTCTTAAAAAAAGCTGGAACAGAATTGTTAGAGCCATATCTTAGTTTTAAAATTTATGCGCCACAGGAATATCTTTCACGAGCATACAACGATGCTCCTAAATATTGTGCGAACATCGTAGACACTCAATTGAAAAATAATGAGGTCATTCTTAGTGGAGAAATCCCTGCTCGGTGTATTCAAGAATATCGTAGTGATTTAACTTTCTTTACAAATGGACGTAGTGTTTGTTTAACAGAGTTAAAAGGGTACCATGTTACTACCGGTGAACCTGTTTGCCAGCCCCGTCGTCCAAATAGTCGGATAGATAAAGTACGATATATGTTCAATAAAATAACTTAGTGTATTTTATGTTGTTATATAAATATGGTTTCTTGTTAAATAAGATGAAATATTTTTTAATAAAGATTTGAATTAAAGTGTAAAGGAGGAGATAGTTATTATAAACTACAAGTGGATATTGTGTCCTGTATGTGGAAATAAAACACGATTAAAGATAAGGGAAGATACTGAATTAAAAAAATTCCCCCTCTATTGTCCGAAATGCAGACAAGAAAATTTAATTGAAATAAAGCAGTTCAAAGTAACTGTGATTACAGAGCCAGACGCAAAGACGCAGAGCCGATAAAATGAGATTAATACAATCTCATTTTATCGGCTCTTTCCGTTATGTATGGATTCTTTTAATTAGTCTTCGATGTTTCTTGCTTCGTTGATACCGCTGGCTAAAGATTCCATTAAGGATAGTTCTTTGTCTGTAAAGCTATCCATGTATTTCTCTATCTGTAATCGTCGGGTGCTTTTTACCAAGTTATTAGCAGGTAAGAAAAATTCATCAACGGAAACATGAAGTAACGATACAAGGTCATAAAGAACTTGTATGCTGGGGTGTTGCCCTTTATTTTCAATATTAGTTAAGTACCGTGGGTCAATTTCAATCAATGCTCCCACTTGTTCACGAGTTAAACCTCGTTTCAATCGAGCTTCTTTAATGGCTAAACCAAAGGCTCTAAAATCATATTTATCTTCTTTTTTACGCATAGTAGACCACCTCTATACATTTTATTGTTCCTACTGAATTAAAAACAGGTATAGAAAAACGTGTTATATGGTTTATAGGTTTATATTTAATAAAAAGCACTACTAAACGCCAATAAAAAAAACCGTTATATGGTAGTGCTATTTACGCTGTTAAAATATTGTATATTACTTCCAAATGGCGGTTTGTTGGAGGTCAACGTCGCCATGAAGTACATCATATACAATAAATTTCCTTACATTGGGTTCTTGTCAAAAAAAGTCGTCTATCTGCAATAGATAAGTACGTCCACCAATGTGGTTTTATAAATCATATAGATAGAATAACAGAAGCATGTAAACAGAGAAATAAATCTGTTTATATGCTTTTTTGGCTATTCAGAACTTTTTTACAAAGTTTATTTATCAGTAATGCAACAAATCCCCCTTTCACATTGGGACTAAGAGTGAAAGGAGATAAACGAGCAAGGCTCACTTCCTTTCCTAGACAGAAAGGGGGTGAGAAACATGAAACCATCTTCTTTTCAGACCACAATAGAAAATCAGTTTGACTATATCTGTAAACGTGCTATGGAAGACGAGCGAAAGAATTATATGCTTTATCTTTCAAGGATTGCAAAGCGTGAGGTGTCCTTTTCGGATGTTGGCGATTATCTTGTTAGCCAGTTTGCGACAACAGATAACTATTCAACTGACTTTCAGATTTTTACACTCAATGGGTTATCAGTAGGCGTTGAAAATGATTTGTTGAGTGAAGCATTACGTGAGTTGCCAGACAAGAAACGTGAAATTCTACTGCTGTTTTACTTTATGGACATGAGCGATTCAGAAATTGCAGACCTGTTGAAATTGAACCGTTCTACTGTCTATCGGCATAGAACCAGTGGACTAGCCTTAATTAAAAAGTTTATGGAGGAATTTGAAGAATGAAAACACAATATCCTATGATTCCCTTTCCTCTCATTGTAAAGGCAACAGATGGCGATACCGAAGCGATTAACCAGATTCTACATCATTACAGAGGGTACATAACGAAGCGTTCCCTACGACTTATGAAAGATGAATATGGCAATCAAAGTATGGTCGTTGATGAAGTCTTACGTGGAAGAATGGAAACCAGACTGATTACAAAGATTTTGTCATTTGAAATTAAGTAATATCCTCTCTCCTTTCGTGGAAGCGTGCTAAACCATTCCACGCTTCCCGAACAGGGAGGTTTGTTATTCCACCAAAGCATATTGAGCTTTCAATGTGTTTTGATAGGCTAACGAGCCATTGTTCTTTGAAAACTGAATAAAAGTAATCGAATACGTTTCGATAAGAAAAGAGCCAACGGAACTAACCGCCATGACCTATCTTATAAAGATAGCGAGCGATTCATGTTAGTGATCCGAGAAGCAATCTTTAGCAGGATTGCCTGCAACGACATTCTTATCGTGATAATGATACTCCCATACAGTCAATAGTCCGAGCGTGATAAAACCGTCGCAGGCAATGAGTATGGCTACATGAGAACCATGCAGGGGTGGAACTCCCGTGAGCTTTGCTAAAGCTGTTCGATTGCTGGTAAAACAACTTTTATGAAATCCAAATAAGTGATTTGGAAAGGAGGATTTTATGAAGCAGACTGACATTCCTATTTGGGAACGTTATACCCTAACCATTGAAGAAGCGTCAAAATATTTTCGTATTGGCGAAAACAAGCTACGACGCTTGGCAGAGGAAAATAAAAATGCAAATTGGCTGATTATGAATGGCAATCGTATTCAGATTAAACGAAAACAATTTGAAAAAATTATAGATACATTGGACGCAATCTAGCGTCGCCAAAGGGTCTTGTATATGATAAAATAGTATTAAGTCGTATCAAGGCTCTTTCCATAAAGGAAAGGAGCAAATGCCATGTCAGAAAAAAGACGTGACAATAAAGGTCGAATCTTAAAGACTGGAGAGAGCCAACGAAAAGACGGAAGATACTTATACAAATATATAGATTCATTTGGAGAACCGCAATTTGTTTACTCGTGGAAACTTGTGGCTACAGACCGAGTACCAGCAGGAAAGCGTGATTGTATCTCACTTAGAGAGAAAATCGCAGAGTTACAGAAAGACATTCATGATGGTATTGATGTTGTAGGAAAGAAAATGACACTCTGCCAGCTTTACGCAAAACAGAACGCTCAAAGACCAAAGGTTAGAAAAAACACTGAAACTGGACGCAAATATCTTATGGATATTTTGAAGAAAGACAAGTTAGGTGTAAGAAGTATTGACAGTATTAAGCCATCAGACGCTAAAGAATGGGCTATTAGAATGAGTGAAAATGGTTATGCTTATCAAACCATCAATAACTACAAACGTTCTTTAAAGGCTTCATTCTATATTGCTATACAAGATGATTGTGTTCGGAAGAATCCATTTGACTTTCAACTGAAAGCAGTTCTTGATGATGATACTGTCCCTAAGACCGTACTAACAGAAGAACAGGAAGAAAAACTGTTAGCCTTTGCAAAAGCTGATAAAACCTACAGCAAAAATTATGATGAAATTCTGATACTCTTAAAAACAGGTCTTCGTATTTCAGAGTTTGGTGGTTTGACACTTCCAGATTTAGATTTTGAGAATCGTCTTGTCAATATAGACCATCAGCTATTGAGAGATACTGAAATTGGGTACTACATTGAAACACCAAAGACCAAAAGTGGCGAACGTCAAGTTCCTATGGTTGAAGAAGCCTATCAAGCATTTAAGCGAGTGTTAGCGAATCGAAAGAATGATAAGCGTGTTGAGATTGATGGATATAGTGATTTCCTCTTTCTTAATAGAAAGAACTATCCAAAAGTGGCAAGTGATTACAACGGCATGATGAAAGGTCTTGTTAAGAAATACAATAAGTATAACGAGGATAAATTGCCACACATCACTCCACATAGTTTGCGACATACATTCTGTACCAACTATGCAAATGCAGGAATGAATCCAAAGGCATTACAGTACATTATGGGACATGCTAATATAGCCATGACGCTGAACTATTACGCACATGCAACATTCGATTCTGCAATGGCAGAAATGAAACGCTTGAATAAAGAGAAGCAACAGGAGCGTCTTGTTGCTTAGTAGTACAAATGAATTTACTACTTATTTACCACTTCTGACAGCTAAGACATGAGGAAATATGCAAAGAAACGTGAAGTATCTTCCTACAGTAAAAATACTCGAAAGCACATAGAATAAGGCTTTACGAGCATTTAAGAAAATATAAAAAGATAATTAGAAATTTATACTTTGTTTATATTAAATTTTAAAAATAATTGGACATTTCCTCTATAAAGTGTTATCATTTTAGTTGACAATCGGTAAACTATTTTGTTGGAATTTGCTCTGTTTTTAGACAAACCAGCAAGAACTTAATAAAAAAGAAGGAAGGTACTTATGCCCCAAGATACTCGAGACAAAGTCGTTAATGCCTTAATTGAGCTGGCAGAGCAAAATCCTGAAAAGTCTTATTTTACTTTTTCAGAGATTGCAAAACAAGCTGGTCTATCGCGCCAGGCTATCTATAAAAAGCATTTTAGTAATGTTGAAGACATTATCCAATACATCCGCCAGACAATTATGACTCCGTTTTTGCCCCTGTATGAAAGCTACGAAGAAGGAAATGGAGAAAATCCGTTCTGTTTCTTTGCCCAACATATGATTCCTACCCTTTATGAACATAGGAAATGGATGAAGGTGCTCTATACTACAGCTATCGATCCTTTCTGGAGTGACTATCTATCTACCTTCTTCACTCAGTGGGTCGTGCAAAATTTAGAAATTGACTCTAAAAAATTGGGAATTCCAAAAGAAATGGCTACGGAAATTGTTGTTAGATGGATTAACTCCCTCATTGAAATTTGGATTATCAAAGAAGATCCTATGCCAGCAGAGGATTTCGCCAAGCTCTTCCTGAATGTGATTTCAACCCCTATGGATCAGTTTATAACACCTCACAGTGAATCCTAATTCAACTCAAAATTATGAAGCCCGCCTAATTTAGGCAGGCTTTTTTTGTCTGTGAAATTTCTTACTCTCCCAAAGAAAAGAGAGCAGTTAGTCTCCTGCTCTCATCAATATATAAGCTATAAAATTAAACACCAAGCTTCATTTAATCTACGCGATAATAGAAGCTGCCTTGTTCGTCAAAGCTATTCAGGCCAACACCTGTCCAGATTCTATCTTGGCCAGCATCGGAGTTGTCTGTAAAGTTTTCCTTGTCTGCGACCTTAACTCCCTTAGGAAGAAACTCAATCAGAAAACCTCCGCTTTCTCCGCCGTAGACACCTCCAGCAGCAGTGCCATAGTCTGTCAGAGAAGCTCCATACAATTCATAACCACTTGAAACCAAGCCCTTGTCATCAAAAACAAGCTGGTTGCCAGAAGCATCCTGCCAGGTTCCTTTAACGCTGGCATAATTACCATTTGCAAGTGCTGAAATGTCCATCGCTTCCTTCTTTTCCTTGGTTTTTTCTGTGCTCGCACTCTCTGAGCTAGTACTGCTAGCCGCTGAAGATGCTGCTGCAGTTGATTGACTGGATGCCTGCTCCACAGAACTTGTTACCGAGCCCGTACTGCTAGTAGGCGTCTCTGATTGATTCGTAGCACTGCCCCTTGAGCAAGCTGTCATAGCTAATAAAGCAGCTCCTGCTAGTAAAAAAGGTAAAGCTTTTTTCTTCATTTTTCTCCTCTTTCTCACGGTAAGATAAATCATGTGATTAGTAACATTATAGATTATTTTATCGCTTTTTACAAGAAGAATTCTAACAGCTGGGCAAGCGCACAGCTACTGACTTTATTCACTCAGCTTCTGCCACATCCAGAACCCTGTAGATTGTTTTTGCCAGAACTGCTTCATAATCAGATGCATCATAAAGTTTATCAGTCGTGACTTGGGCTGTCTGCTTTTCTAGGTCTACCGCCACATCTGACACTCCCTCCATAGACAGGAAGTGCTGGGTGACGTGTTTGACACAATTTTGACAAGATAAATTTTCTAACTGAACTGTTTGTTTCATAGATTCATTCCTCCGTATATTCCTTCATTTTAAAGCGTCCTAGACGCAGTGCATTGACGACAACTGATACTGAACTCAAGCTCATGGCCAGACCAGCCAGCATAGGATTGAGCAAGGGACCGCCGAAAAGATGCAATAGCCCCATAGCAATCGGAATACCTAGTGTATTGTAGGCAAAAGCCCAGAAGAGATTTTCCTTGATATTACGGATGGTCGCTTGGCTGAGCTTGATAGCCTTGACTACATCCTGCAAATCACTATGCATGAGCACTACATCTGCTGACTCAATAGCCACATCGGCGCCAGAGCCGATGGCAATTCCAACATCGGCCTGGACCAGAGCCGGCGCATCATTGATACCGTCTCCTACCATGGCCAGTTTTTTTCCAGCTTCCTGTAAGTTCTTGATAGCAGCGGCCTTCCCATCTGGCAATACACCTGCGATGACTTTTTGGATGCCCGCTTTCTGGGCAATAGCTGTCGCGGTTTCTTCACGATCTCCTGTCAGCATGATGACTTCCAGTCCCATAGACTGGAGCTCCTGCACCGCCGACAGGCTGCTGGATTTCATCTCATCTGCTACCGCTATAATACCAGCCAGCTGTCCATCTACTGCGACAAACATGGCTGTCTTCCCTTCCTTGGACAGCTCTAACAACTGTTCTTGAAAGGCACTGCTGTCAATGTTCTTTTCTTTCATCAAAGACTCATTTCCCACCAGAAGATGCTTACCTTCAACCTGAGCTGACAAACCTCGGCCAACAATGGCCTCAAAATAGCTGACAGGCAGCAAATCAAGTTCCTCCTGCTGAGCAGCTTCTAAGATAGCCTGAGCCAAAGGATGCTCAGAATGCTGCTCAGCACTGGCTATTAGCTGCAACAAGTCAGAGCGATTAAAAGCACCTAAAGGCAACAAATCCGTCAGGCTGGGCTTACCAACCGTAATCGTCCCCGTCTTATCAAGAACAATAGTATCTAGCTGATAAGCAGCCTCCAAGGCTTGCCCAGACTTAATCAGAATTCCATTTTCAGCCCCTTTGCCAGTCCCAACCATGATGGCTGTCGGAGTGGCTAATCCCAGCGCACAAGGGCAGGCAATGACCAGAACTGCGACAAAAATTGACAGGGAAAAGCTAAGACTCTCACCAGCTAGAAAATACCAGCCAAGCGCGGACAAAGTAGCTAAGCTCAGCACGATTGGGACAAAATAAAGCGAAATTTTATCGGCCAAAGCCGCTATCGGAGCCTTAGACCCTTGCGCTTCCTCCACCAATCTAACAATCTGAGCTAAGGTCGTATCCGAACCCACCCTACTTGCTTGGTAATCAATACTTCCATTCTGATTGATTGTTGCACTGGTAATGGTATCGCCAACCTTTTTTTCAATTGGGACACTTTCTCCAGTCATCATGGACTCATCCACAAAGGTCTGGCCCTCCGTCACAAGGCCATCTACTGGCATACGCTCCCCTGGCTTGATACGGATAATGTCTCCAACTCGGATATCCTCCGTATCAATGGTCACAGCCTCTCCATAGCGAATCACTGTCGCCTGACTAGGCACTAACTCAAGCAAAGATTGAATCGCCTGAGACGTTCTCCCCTTGGCTGAACTCTCCAGATATTTACCCAGAAGAACCAAGGCAATAATCACTGCAACAGACTCAAAGTAAAGCTGATGAACAAAGGGATGATAACCTAGAAAAACCTGACTGACCGAGTAGAGACTGTAGAGAAATGCTGCACTCGTTCCCACCGCAATCAAACTATCCATATTGGGATGCCGCTTGATAAGATTACGAAATCCTCTCTGATAAAAACCACGACCGATCCACACAGCAGGCAACGTTAAAAGTAGTTGTGACAGAACGAAGACCAAAGGATACGCCATATGATCCAAGAAGCTGGGCAGAGGAAGACCGACCATACTACCCATAGAGATATAAAGCAAGGGCAGAGCCGTAAGCAAAAGAATTAGTAATTCTTGTTTCTTTTTCCACAATTCCTGAGCTTTCATTGCAGACTCTTCGCTCACATGGGACGGTCGGTCTTTTCCTTTTTCTTCTGCCTGATAACCAGCCTCGGCTACAGCATCCAGCACTTGCTTGCTGTCAAATCCTGCCTTAGGCAGCAAACTGAGACGTTCTGTTGCCAGATTGACACTGACATCCTCGACTGTTTCCAAGTCCTTGACCGCCATCTCTACCGTCATAGCACAGGCAGCGCAGGTCATTCCTGAGAGCTTGTATTCTTTCTTCTCGCTCATCAATGCGCCTCCTTTCCGTGCCCACAACGACACTGGCCTTGCGGACAGTGGCATTTGATTTCTAAAGGTGCCGAAGCCCTTTTCTTATCAATGACTTGGCTGAGCCGCTCCAAGTCCCTTTGACTAAACTGACTTCTCTCAATCATCGAAATCAAAAGGTCTCCATGTTTAGTGTTACAGATATTGTCAAAAAGAGCCTGCCAAGTACTTTCCAGATGGTCCGCTTCTAAAATCCGAGCATCATAGTAAAACTTACCCTCGATCTTTTCCATAGCGATAAATTCTTTGGTCTTCAGACGATTCAAAAGAGTCTTGATGGTTGCCGGTTTCCAGGAAAAATCGGCTTCCAAACGAGCTATAATCTCTGTACTGCGACTGTGTGGATACGCCCATAGCACACGCATCACTTGCCATTCTGCTTGGCTAATATTTTGCTGTTCCATTGTTTAACACTCCCTTATCATTTACATTTGTAATCTAACTCTTTATTAGTTTACATTTGTAATCGTAATTTGTCAAGTGTTTTTATCGTCATTTTCCGATATACAAAAAAGAAGACGGGCTAGTCCCGTCTTCTTACTTTATTTATATTAGTGCGCCAACATCTCTTGGGCAATTTCTTGACCGGTCAACTTACTTGGATAGTAGGTTGGCCAGTTTTCCAGCTCGTCAAAGAGTGCTTCCTGGCTTTCGCCACCATAGAAGATATGGAAGTGAGCCGCCTTGGTCGGTGCAATGTTGTGGTCGCTAAACTGAACATACTTGTACTCCCCAGCATCCTCGTCTGTCGCTTCAAACATGAAGCGAACTCCACGATTTCCCTTAGAGTAAGTCAGAGTGTGCTTACCAACGTATTTATACGTATATTTCTTGGATTTTCCATCTACCACAAATTCCATAGTCTTGTCTGTGATATTGATATTGGAAACATCTGTCTTGTAGCCCTTGTCATAGTAGTCCTTGTATTCAGCTGCCGTCATTTTCCCAGTCAGCTTAGCCTTGTAGTCAAAGACTTGGTCCAAGGTCCCGTCTTTCAGATAAGGGTAAACAGACTGCCACTCGCCAGCATAGTCAGACAAGGTCCGATCCTTGACGGCACTGTCTTCAAAGTAGCCGTTTTGCACTGTCTTATCGTCTTCTTCTTTCTCGGCTGCAATCTCCGCTCCCTCTTGGTCAGTTGTCTTCTTGAGAGCCTTTAGATTGGCCTGCATGATAGAAATATAGTCTGCTCCGTCCTTGGTCTGTTCTTCGGTCAAGCTTTCCAGCGGATTCAAGACATCAAGCTCTACTCCTGTTTCCTTAGCCAGAGTAGAAGCCAAAGCCTGGGAAGCATTCTCTTCAAAGTAAATATACTTGATTTTATTTTTCTTAATGTACTCGGTCAATTCAGCCAAGCGTGAAGCGGATGGCTCACTGTCTGGTGAAAGTCCAGAAATTGGCACCTGCTTCAAACCATAGTCCAATGCTAGATAGTTAAAGGCTGCGTGTTGAGTGACAAAGCTCTTTTGCTTGGCGTTGGCCAACCCATCTTCATATTCTTTATCCAAGGCTTCCAGCTTCTTGATATAAGCCGCTGCATTTTTCTCAAAAGCCGCTTTCTTGTCAGGATAAGACTTGCTCAAGCTATCACGGATGTGCTCCACCATTTTAATAGCTCGCTTCGGTGATAGCCAAACATGGGGATCATAGGCATGATGATGTCCCTCTTCCCCATGGTCGTGGTCTTCTTCCTCTTCACCGCCAGGCAGCAAGAGCATATTTCCAGTCGCCTTGATAACCTTTTCTTCCTTATTTTTCAAGTTTTTTAGCAAATCTGGAACCCAAGTCTCCATGTTTTCATTTTCATAGACAAAGGCATCTGCATCCTGAATCGTCGCAACTGCCTTAGCTGAAGGCTCATAATCATGCGGCTCTGTACCGGCCCCGATTAGAAGTTCAACATTGGCCTCATCTCCAGCCACCTGCTTGGTAAACTCATAAACCGGATAAAAAGTCGTGACAATATTGAGCTTGCCATCTGCATTTTTTTGATTAGAACAAGCTACTAAGAAAATACTCAGTAAGCCTGCTAATAGTAAGCTAATTTTTTTCATTTTCTGCTCCTATTTCATAAATTTTTTGACCAGATTGACCAGCAAGAACAAGCCGACGAAGATAATCGTAATGCTGGCACTAGCTGGCGTCTCTGCATAGTAAGAAATATAAAGTCCGGCAATCATACCAAAGAAACCAATGGCATTTGCCAGCAAAATGACCGACTTGAAATTTTTCCCAATCCGCAGGGCAATACTGGCCGGCAAGACCATAATGGTCGAAACTAGCAAGGCTCCCGCAGCTGGAATCATGAGGGCAATCGCAACACCCGTCACAATATTAAAGAGAATGGACATGGTACGCACAGGCAGCCCATCCACAAAGGCCGTATCCTCATCAAAGGTCAAGATGTACATAGGGCGAATGAAGAGGAAGGTCAAGACAAGCACCACAGCAGCAATAACAAAGAGAGAAATCACCTGCTCCATACTGATAGTCACAATGGAGCCAAACAGATACTGATCCAAACTCATCGAGCTAGAACTCTTGCCTTTACTCATAACAATCAAAGAAATAGCTAAGCCGGTTGACATAAGAATGGCTGTACCGATTTCCATGAAATTCTTATAGATAGTTCGCAGATACTCTAAAAATACTGCTGCGACAATGACGACAAGCACCGTTGTGAGAGTGGGCGATAGCCCAAGAACCAAGCCAAAAGCCACACCCGCCAGTGAAACGTGGCTGAGGGTGTCACTCATAAGACTCTGCCGACGTAAAATTAGGAAGGTCCCCAGAATCGGTGAGAAGAGGCTCATGGCAATAACTGCCAAGAAGGCTCGCTGCATAAAATCATAGGAAAATAGATTAAGCATGACTCACCTCCTGTCCATTGTCGTTTTCATGCACATTGAAACAGCGCCAAGGTGAGTCCTGATTACGGACCAGATGAATGTTACGATCAGCATATTTACGAACTTCCTCCGGATCGTGCGTAATCATCAAGACAGCCTTCCCATGCTTATGAGCACTATGGTGCATGAGCTTGTAAAATTCATCCTTACTGCCTGCATCCATCCCTGTTGTCGGCTCATCTAGGACAAAAATATCTGGATCTGAAGCAAACATCCGAGCAATCACAGCTCTCTGCTTCTGGCCACCAGAAAGTGAACCAATCCGCTTATCTCGATGTTCCCACATTCCAACCG
Organism: Streptococcus sp. AS14; assembly: GCF_000286495.1. NCBI lineage: Bacteria > Bacillati > Bacillota > Bacilli > Lactobacillales > Streptococcaceae > Streptococcus > Streptococcus sp. AS14. The sequence continues at coordinate 3,717 of NZ_ALKI01000012.1, read as the reverse complement.
ACTCCAAACTTGCCTTGATATGCTCCTCATCATGCTCATTCAAACGACGAAACCAACCCTTGCGCGGATAACGTCCCGACTTGACAAACTCATACACCGTACTAGGAAAACCAGCATTAAAACTAGCAATCTGCTGAGGTAAATAAGCAATCCGCAGTTTCTTGCCTCGCACATTAGTCTTGGAAATCTTAACTTCCCCATGCTTAGGCTGTAAAATTCCCAAACTAGCCTTGATAAGTGTCGTCTTAGCAGCTCCATTTTCCCCCGTCAAGGTGACAAACTCACCGCTATCTAGAAAATAATGAATATGCTCTAGTACAGGCTCCTTGTCATAGTAAAAGGAAAGATTATCCACTGTGATATATCTCATTTACCAATCTCTCCCACTAAGGCTTCCAAGAACTTCGCAATCACCGCCTGTTCACTAGCAGAAAACTGCTCAGCCAACTTTTGATAGGTCTCCAAAGTATGTGCGTGATGATGCTGATGTTCCTTTGCAATCGGCTGCGCTAACTCAGTCAAACGGTAAAAGGTAACCCGTGCATCTCTCTTATCTTTAAAGGCTTGCAGCATCTCTTGCCGAGCCAAAGATTTCACAGCCTTGGTCACAGCAGCTTGACTCACATTCAGTTTTTTGGCTAAATCAGAATTTGTCAAAGATTCCTCAGACAAAAGCATTAAAATATGCTCTTGCGTATTGGTTAAAGGCACATCACTCGTGCAAGAACCAATCAGAATCTCATGCTGATTTTCTGCTTTCAAAATAACTTCATTTAAAAATTGATCGATCTTCTGCGCTAAATGAGTCATTTCTCCCCTCCTTCTCTTAACCAGTTAAAGCTTTACTGGTTAATTATACCATAAAAAAGAAAAGAGTCAAGAATTTTCAGTAAAAGTAAGATGCTTTTCACAAAAAATATTTAATCATACAATTAGATTCTTAAGCCCTAAATAAAACTCAATCAGAGAATAAAAAGGAACAAACCGAGCTGACTCTTATTAGCATTCTAGATCTTATAAGACATTTAATGGTAAAAGTCTTCAATATCCATCACACTAGTTGAGTATGAATCTACAAAAAATTGATTATTCTAACAACTAATATCTAAAATTAAAAAAACGCTTCGCTAAAGTTAAGCACTTTTTAGTGATTCGATTATTGATGCAATCTGATGACAAAAGCAAACTATCAAATCATCAATTCCTCAATTTCCTTTCCCCCTTCAAATTCATCAACACTTTCGAAAAGTTGTATAGCTTGTTGAAATGCATATTCGCTAATTCCGTATCGCGAAGAGCTAAATATATTTCGCCTATCCCTCATAGCTACAACCCTGAGAAATCACTTCATAAGTACATAAAGATTGTTTCAATGACAGGTTTATGAATTTAAGAGCTCCATCAAGATTGCTTAATTTTAGTCTCAAATAGCCTTGTTCATAATTATTTACAGCTTTCTTGAAGTTGTCATTTGGAAAATGCTCACCAACTATCTTCTCTTCTTCAATGATTTTTAAAGCCTTTTAAACATTCCCTGTCCTATAAAAATCATTGCTAATTGATATAATCCAATGTGCTCATTCTCTTTGTTTCCATTTTCTTGAGCTAAAAAATATACTTTTCAAAGATATGGATACACATCTTGTAACTTTTTTTCTGTCCAGAATAGATTTTCCGTCAGATTTAAATAGGCCAAAATCTTTACGAGTATCTGTTAACAATCCTGAACCATTCTCTATTAATCGATCAAGGTGAGAATTATTTAATTGTCAAAGAAAGATTAGGCCATACTTCTATAACCTCAACGATTAATACATACTCCCACTTATACCCGAGGCAGAAAAAATAGATAATTTATTATAATCTAAATAATAAACTTATTATCTTCGTAAAAAATGGTAGACTAATAGAACAATTTATGGTATATTGTAGTTGCCAAACGGATACAACAATTTTCATATGTATATCCAAATAAGAAAAACTAATAAGTAATTGCTATCAAAAAAGACTATAGGAGGAAAATTTAATGCTAGACTTTAAAAGTCAATATAGAGTTAATTGTAGTTAATACATTTTTTAATATTATCATATAATAAACTAAAAAATTTTAAATTTAACTCTGATTTATAATATCAGATACTTATTTAGCATCGCAATATTAAATAAAAGAATCAAAAAAGTGGTTCTAATCTACTCGATCTATTTAATAGATAGCATGCTTTGGTTTTCTTCCCTCGTCCACTGGGCGGGGTTTTTTTGTTCATAAATTTAGAATATAAGTACAAAAAAAACAGGTGCTTACCTCACCTGAAAATTAACTAATTCAAAAATGTCTTAATTAAGAATTTAATACCTTCAATAAGACAGTACTTAACAATTGGTTCAATAATAGGGAAACAATGTCGAGAGATTAGTCGCCAAACGGATCTTACAACTTTGTTTCTTTTTTGTGATCTTTTCATATGTGTTACCTTTATGGTCTACACATTTAAAAATTTTTCTATAGGCAAGACAAAAAATTTTTAAATAGCTCTACAACCAAAAAGAAAGCTTCATCTTATATATTATATAAAATGTTTTCAACCAACTTACTACCCCACCCTACCTCCAATATTAACATTTTACAATAAATAATTAATTAAAACAATATAAAAAAAATAATTTAAAAGGCTCTATAATTTCTGTAGTGGGTAACACCACTGTAGGAATTATGGATCCTTTTTCTGGAACTGCCCTACTCCGATGCAAAACTAGAAGCTACTAACAACCTTATCAAGGTCATCAAACGCAACTCTTTCGGCTTCCGAAACTTTGAAAACTTTAAAACTAGAATCCTCATCGCTTTGAATATCAAAAAGAAGAGGAACTTTTTAGTCCTCCTACAGTAGAGAAAGAGGCACAAAAAAAGAAGCTAAAATGCTTCGCTAAACTTAAGCTATACCGGCGGCCGGGGTCGAACCGGCACGTCCGTGAGGACACTGGATTTTGAGTCCAGCGCGTCTGCCAATTCCGCCACGCCGGCTCAAGTTTTTAACTGGGGTAGCTGGATTCGAACCAACGCATGAGGGAGTCAAAGTCCCTTGCCTTACCGCTTGGCGATACCCCAATAATAATAAATAGGCGAGTGATGGGGATCGAACCCACGCATGCCAGAGCCACAATCTGGTGTGTTAACCACTTCACCACACCCGCCATATTTAAACACGGGCAGTAGGAATTGAACCCACACTGAAGGTTTTGGAGACCTTAGTTCTACCTTTAAACTATGCCCGTAAAGGTTATGGAAGGGGAGGGATTCGAACCCCCGAACCCGAAGGAGCGGATTTACAGTCCGCCGCGTTTAGCCTCTTCGCTACCCTTCCGATTATAAAATTATGGCGCGAGACGGAATCGAACCGCCGACACATGGAGCTTCAATCCATTGCTCTACCAACTGAGCTACCGAGCCAATTATTGCGGGAGCAGGATTTGAACCTACGACCTTCGGGTTATGAGCCCGACGAGCTACCTAGCTGCTCCATCCCGCGTCAATACTATTCATCCCTAAGGAGGATGTGGGATTCGAACCCACGCACGCTTTTACACGCCTGACGGTTTTCAAGACCGTTCCCTTCAGCCGGACTTGGGTAATCCTCCGAATATATAGTCCGTACGGGATTCGAACCCGTGTTACCGCCGTGAAAAGGCGGTGTCTTAACCCCTTGACCAACGGACCAT